>NZ_PYOB01000015.1:0-99703 GCF_003026165.1 Photobacterium sp. GB-1
CACCGAAACATAGATACCGAAAAGCAAATCAAGAGCATATTGCAATTCCAAATCATCTGAATCGTCAATTTGCAGTTACATCACCTAATCAAGTTTGGGTTGGTGATGTGACTTATGTGTGGACTGGACATCGCTGGATGTATCTTGCTGTGGTTATCGATTTATTTTCGAGAAAGCCTGTTGGTTGGGCGATGTCTCTATCGCCTGACAGTCACTTAACAGGTAAGGCTCTTATGATGGCTTATGAATCACGACATAAACCTAAAGGGGTTATGTTTCACAGTGATCAAGGTAGTCATTATACCAGCAGTTACTACAGACAATTACTATGGCGATGCCAGATTAAACAAAGCTTATCACGACGAGGAAATTGTTGGGATAACGCCCCCATGGAACGCTTCTTTAGAAGTTTAAAAACAGAATGGGTACCAAATGTAGGTTATCGTAGTTTTGCTGAAGCAAAACACGAAATCACTCGATATATTATTGGTTATTACAGCCAATTACGACCACATCAATATAATGGCGGATTAACACCGAATGAATCAGAACGATTATATTGGTTAACCTCTAAAACCGTGGCTAGTATTTGTTGACCACTACACGAATAACCTCTTATGGGTTGAATACAATAGTCTTAATATCCTCCACTCCAAATATTATTTTTAACTAACACTTGCTGAGCTTTTATTTTTAATACGAACAAAAAAGCGATCGTTAGATCGCTTTTTACTATCAATAAATCATAAGATTAATTAGAGCTAGATAAAGCAACCTTCGCGCCTAATGCCATTAACACCACACCCATGACTTTTTCAATATATTGCTGAGCTGATAAGAAAGCATTTTTAATGTAACTGCGGTTTAAGAAAATTGCGACCATAGAAAACCAAACAAAACAGGTAAATGACACAATCGCACCATAGGTAATTTGAATAGCGATAGGTGTCGACGCACTAACTAACTGAGTGAATAAACTCAAGAAGAATAACGTTGCTTTAGGGTTTAACATATTGTTTAAAAAACCCATTTTAAAAGCTGCAATAGCACTAACATCCTTCTTTTTAAGATCACTATTCTCTAATGTTGTCTTCGCTGTGCTTTTTAGACTTTTATAACCAATATAAAGCAGATAGGCCGCACCAAGGTATTTAACGATAGAAAAGAGAACAATAGATTGAGAAAGCAATACGCCAATCCCTGCTAAGGTATAAAAAGTATGTACCCAAATCGCAGCAGCAACACCTAATGCAGTGAGAATACCAGAACGCGTTGAATGAACGAGACTATTTCTAACCACAATCAGAAAGTCAGGTCCCGGTGTAATAATGGTTAAAACAGTGATAGTAACAACGGCTATTAATTCTGTTAGGTAGGTCGTAAATAATTCCATTTCAGTCTCCTTTTCTTTTCACTCTCCACAATAGTTAAAAACAATTGAAAAACAAACAATTTATTAACAACCTAATATACAGATCAAAATCAAAATACCTTACTTCCCTTTGTGCTACCTTGCGCTTTCAATAAATAGAGACAACACCATGACCAAACCAGATATTCTCACAACTATTAAAGATTTCATTGCTATAGAGCAGGCACTTGATTACTTTGAGATTAGCTACGACAGCCAATTTATCAATGCCAATCGTGAGGCGTTAGTAAAGCGCTTTGGTGGTTATTTGATCATGGAAAAGCCTGATGATTGGTTTTCAGGCCGCCGAGCATTGAAAAATGCCTACTGTCGTGTACAACGTTCATTATTAGATAAATCAACAAGACAAGCTTGTCGCGGATGTACCAGTTGTCAACGTCGATAATAAACAAAAAGCCCATCACGTTTGTAATGGGCTTCATATGCAATATATTATTTTAATATGATGATACCTAGCCGGTTGGGATTCATCCTTTCACTATTGCTATCTTACTTTTTCTTCTTTACCTTGCCCTGTACTGCTTTAAATCTTGGATTTGATTTACAAATAACATAAAGGCGACCACGACGTTTAACGACTTGGCAATCCTTACTACGCTTCTTTGCACTTTTTAATGAGCTTAATACCTGCATTGTTATTCCCCTTTTAGCCCTGTCATCGCAAACTGTTTATTAAATCGAGCAACACGTCCATCACGTTTCGTCATCTTCTGCTTACCGGTGTAAAACGGGTGAGAATGCATAGAAACATCTAACGTAACATAAGGATATGTTTCTCCCTCTAGTTCAACCGTTCTTGACGTTTGTATTGTTGAACCAACCATTATGTACTTGTCTGCACCAGTGTCATGAAAAGCCACCGTTCGATATTCTGGGTGTATACCTTCTTTCATTATTACTCTCCCTTGCTGCCTTTGGTTATGTTATAACATAACAACAAGCAAGATCAACAAAGATGATAATAGTTATCAGTAAGATTCATATCGAGATGCGGATAATGACTGAAACCACTTTTTTATACCGATCATTTTATAAAGCAGAAGATCTCTTTCTTATTCATCAAAATGAGAATGGGTTAGAACATGATCTTGTTGCTAATTACATTCAATCAAGTTTAAGCCTCGCGACTTGGTATAGGAAAGAATCTGATTTTTCGAATCCATTATTAGAAGAACTTTTTCTTCGCCGCCTCTTTTACAACCTTTTGAATACCATTAATGACACACTTTAACAGCTTCATGATTAACATAAAAAACACAGAAAAAGAGAAACTTAAACATTAATCTGAATAACCAATGTAATAGCGATTAATTTTCCAACCTGATATTGCAAAATTAGCTATAATTAGGGGTGTCACAAATTTTCTCTTTAGTTAAAATATCGAAATAATATGGCTGATTATCATGCCATTGTTGGGCTTTTTTGCCCTTTTAAACATCATCATTCAGGAATGTACATTCATGAACCAACCAGTAGACACTGTTGATAAAACTGAGCGAGATAATTCAACGAATGATATGCAACTTGCACAGTTTAATATTGCACGCATCTTTAGCATCATTCTTAATGTGGTATTAATCCTCGCACAAATTAAGTTATTAAAAACACACGACGTTACCATTAAAACATACGGACTTTTTCTACTATGTAACGTAAGTATTTTATTTAGTCTCTTTGCACCACGTTTAACAAGCTTTAAATTAAAACAAATTCTCAAATACGCTTATATGCCAACGGTTATTGCTGTATTTATTTTTATTGGTCAAGTCACTAACTAAATACTGATTAAGTACCGAGCATGAAGTGTTAAAAATAATGATTTCGATTATGCTAACACTTCATTAATTATTCTAATTCAGCTATCCCAATACTTCGTTACAAATAACCACTCAATAACAGAGTCATTCATTGTTTTATTAAAACATTCAAAAATGTATCACTCATCACAATCTTCTCTCTTACCTCCCATAATATTGCACGATATGATAGCTCTACTAAACGTTATATCTGTTCCTTTCTCCTTTAAGTTCGTTCATGCATGGAGCAAAAATGAATATCGGTATTTATATTTACGACAATGCAGAAGTTCTCGACTTTTCTGGGCCTTTCGAAGTCTTTAGTACCGCTAAGCGCTTACATGCAAAAGATTGGAATATATTCCTCATTGCTGAAACGTCTGATCCAGTGACAGCACGAGGTGGCTTCCAAGTACTACCACATTACAGCTTCAACGATCACCCGCATATAGATGTTCTCATCGTTGTCGGTGGTATTCACACTGAAGAAATGAATAAAACAGAAGTATTAGCATGGATAAAGCATATTGATACAACAGCAACTCACGTTGTTTCTGTTTGCACTGGCGTCTTTTTGCTCGCACAAGCCCAATTGCTTAGCCATTTGTTTGTCACAACCCACTGGGAGGACATTCCAATTTTAATCGAAACCTTCCCTGATCTAAATGTCATAGATAATAAAAGATGGGTTTGTGATGGAAAATATATAACATCCGGAGGTATATCAGCAGGAATAGACATGAGCTTATACCTCGTATCAAAATTACACAGCTTAGTGCTTGCAGAACAAGTGGCACATCAAATGGAATACCATTGGCAACAATACCCTTAAAATGATTTACAATAAATGCCAACAAGCAGGACGCCATGACGATCATATCAACCGTTAAAAATGCCCTTTCAGAAATAGGCTATCCTGCCAAAGCGATTAAAACCAGTCAGGTTCGGGTCCTTTCTGCTGCACTTTTTAAACAATTAGAAATCCAAGATATTGATTCAACTTTATCAGTGTGTGAAACATTGCTAAAACAGCGTGATTGGGCTTGTAGTATTATTGCTTACGATTGGGCATTTAAAATGAAGAAGCAATATACTCCTGAAACCTTTACAACCTTCCAACATTGGTTATTTACTTACGTAACTGACTGGAACGATTGTGATGATTTTTGTACCCATGCTTTTGGTGAATTGCTACTGAAATATAAATCACTATTTCCTAAAATTTTGCCGTGGGTAAACCATGATAACTTTGCTGTTCGCCGCGCTACGGCAGTGATCCTGATTTATCCAATGAACAAAAAGGACTACAGCGACTTATTCCCATTAACCGTGGCGAATTTACTCCAGAATGATGAGCACTACTTGGTGCAAAAAGGATACGGTTGGATGCTAAAAGTACTGTCTAAACACGAACCTGAAACTGTGATTAAATACTTAACTCAGCACCGCAGCGCGATGACCCGTACGGCTTTTCGCTATGCATTAGAAAAACTGGATAAAACCACGCAACAAAAATTAATGGCACTATAAAACTACGAGCCTATTTGTTTTTTCAACGCTGCATAAGAGGTTTGCTGAGCATGAATGCGAACCGAGTGATTGTAGACTAAAACCTGCCTTGCCCCAGCTCCCATTGCTAATTCTTTTAACACCCGCTCTTCAATATCAGTGAGACCACCGTCTACTTTTTCCAATTGATGTATCACAATACGTGGGCTTATTGAGAACTTGTTATTACCTAATACTTCACGGACAGCATATTGCAGCAGCTTTTCAGCGCATGCAAAATCACCGACAAACGAGCGTTTATGATCAAACGGATTAAGCACTGTAATATTTGAACCTGATAAATATTTTGCTTTATCACCAACAGCTAATACATTATTTTTCGTATCTTCAATCGCAATATAGGGAGATAAATCCACCCTTTCACTCGTTCCAAATATCTGAACAGATAACTGTTTAGATCTCAGTTCAATCAGCAAATCGCGTTTTAACTTTTGTAAGAATGACATTGCCTTACTCTATCCTTATTAAAACTACTAAAAGTGATGCTTAATGGGAGTGTCTAATTCAGGTTTCATCACGACCATCGCATAATAGCCAAAACTAAGATCTGTTTTTCTCCCCACTAAAATAACGCGATCATTTAATGATAATTTACTCCCAACTTCAGAGGGAATATCACAAATACTATTATTCATAAATTGTGTAAACTCTTCAGGCTTAATACACCAATCCATGCTTCTATCTTGTGAAAGATCTTTAATGACAACATTTTGATATGCAATATTGATAGGAAAAGCAATAATTACACTAGGGATCACTTTTATATAAAACATGTAAATAAAGAGCGGTGTTATAGTAAAGAAAATGAATGCTGGCGCAATACTGAATATTTTATTTCCTTTCCTTGTTATACGTGTAAATGCGATTTCTCTAAAGGTATCATTCGTTACGAGAAAATAAAAAAACAGTAACCAAAGAATAATACAGGAGCATATTGTCATCATTAACAACATCTTATGAGCATCTGCATACACCAATGTAGACGGCGCCAAAATCAGAAATAATAACCCACTAAAAATAAGAAATACGTAATAACCCAACGATGCGAATAACGACAACATTAACTATTCACCATTTCTTTTCTAGGTGAACTCACATTCATTAAATTACCCACCAGCATAAAACTGGCACCTAAGAAAAGAGTCCAATCAATCCCTTCCTCATAAACATAAAACCCTACAATCGCGATTAAAGGTAAGCGTAAAAAGTCCATCATAACCACTAAGGTTACATCGGCAGATTGCATTGCTTTGGTCATACAGAAATGGGCTAATAGTGCTGAAACAGACACTAAAACAATCCAACCCCACGCAAAGATATTGGGTGATTGCCAACCTTGGTAAGCCAGTATTAACCCAAACGGAAGTTGTACTAAACACATGAAAAATAGAATAGTTAATGGCTTATCTGAAGTAGAAAGTGATTTAGTTGAAGTATGAGATACGGCATAACACATCGCCGCCCCTAGTACGATTAGCGAAGCACTATTAATGATTTTAATACCGGGCTGAACAATGATAAGTACGCCAATGAAACCCAGCACTAAGGAAAACAAACGCTTTGAGGTAAAGCGTTCGTTTAAGAACAACGTGGCAATAATTGCAGTCCAAATAGGTACGGTAAACTCAATCGCAAAAACTTCTGCCAAGGGTAATAATGTTAACCCTAATAACCAGCCATATTGACCGGCAAAGTGGAATACATTGCGAAATACGTGTAACCGCAAGCGTTGCGTCTGAAATAAATGTTTATCTCGATAATATAAGATAATAGCACTAATAATGCCTAATCCAATTATACTACGCAGTGCCATTAACTGAGCAGTGGTGATATCACCAGATAACTCTCTTGCACCAATAGCTATTAAACAAAACGAGCAAAGTGCACCCATCATCCATAATATTGACAGCATCACTGCTAACCCTTTTTGAATACTTGTGATATTAATGATTTAAAGTCTAAACCAAGTCCATAAACCCATACCAGATATAAATAATATCCATCAATTATAAAGCAATATAAAGTTCTTTAATTCATGTGGTTTATTATTAAAGGCTCTAATTTTTCAACAACAGATGGAGCTCTATTAATATCCAGTTCAAACCAACCATCAGTCCCCATCTGATATAACTGACTTATCTTTAGCACTTTACATTTTTTATTGTAAGTTCCTATAACGTTAAATATTCCAAAATCAGTGTTTATTCGACTTATATTAAATTTTTGCATTAGTTCAACTTAATAATAAATTGCCCATCTTATAACTTCTTATCTTGTCTTTCTTTTCGAATACAAATAAAGGCGAAGTACGACACATCTTCGTGTAACAAAAAAACCTTTATCATTTACGTATAGACAATTATGCAATAGCAAAAGGTATGTTTGCATAACTCAATAAAGACAGAAGAAATAATCGAGAATATGCTTATTCAAATGCTTAAATATTGATTTTAAAGGGATGAGGTGATGTGATGAAAAAAGCGCTTAAAATAAATACTGTCTATATCAATATGGAAACGATTGTTGCTTTTGATCTTGACTATAAAATTGATGGTAATCGTGCTTTGTACCTAATGACCAATAGCAATGAACTACCTTTTCTTGAAATTGAAGTCGCAGAAGATGGGCAGGCAGAATCTACCGACTATCAAGCACAAAAAGTAACGAATCGAGAATATAATCGTATCAAGAGTGAACTCATGGCATACATGGGGTTATAAATCATTAGGTGCAATTATCTATGTAAGACTCGCAGCGCTTTATTCATCCAGATTTTATCGATAAAGCGTTGTTTCACTGTTTTCTTTCGTCAATAAAAGCCACTCAGAACTATGGGGAGTAGCGCTAAGTGGCAATCCTCTTCATAAAAAGAGGCAAGTGAAACCATTATATTTTTACTGGTATCTTTATTATTTTAAGATCGATTTAAGAAAACTATTCATTAAACGTAAGGATATGTTTTATAACGCACTCCCATCATCTGCTCCATGCAATGCACAACCTGACAGCTATAACCAAACTCATTGTCATACCAAATATACAAAACGGCACGATTGTCTTGTGCAATGGTCGCAACACCATCAACCACTCCCGAATAACGCGAACCAACTAAATCTGTCGAGACAACTTCTGTCGAGTCAGTAAAATCAATTTGTGCAGATAACGTTGAAGAGAGCGCCATTTCTCGTAAATAAGCGTTCAACGCTTCTTTATCGGTACTTTGCTCTAATTGAAGATTCATTACCGCCATTGATACATTTGGGGTTGGGACACGAATCGCGTTGCCTGTTAATTTACCTGCCATTTCAGGCATGGCTTTTGCCACTGCTTTAGCAGCACCGGTTGATGTCAGCACCATGTTCAATGAAGCAGCACGGCCACGACGATCTCCAGTGTGGAAATTATCTATCAGATTTTGGTCATTAGTAAATGAATGTACTGTTTCAATATGACCAAACAATACACCAAACTTATCATGTACTGCCTTTAATACCGGAGTAATCGCATTTGTCGTGCAACTTGCAGCAGAAATTATCGTGTCTTCACGGTCAATAACATCTTCATTTACACCGAATACAACGTTCTTTATTTCTCCTTTACCTGGGGCGGTCAACAACACCTTTTTGGCACCTCTACAAGCAAGGTGCTGGCTAAGCCCTTCAGTATCGCGCCACACACCTGTATTATCAACAACTAAGGCGTCCTTAATACCGAAAGTGGAGTAATCGACATCTTGCGGTTTATTGGCATAAATCACTTGAATGTAGTTACCATTCACAATGATGACTTTACGTTCATGATCGATGACTATACTGCCATTAAACTGACCATGCACAGAGTCTCGACGTAATAAACTGGCGCGTTTTTCTAAGTCACCGTCTTTTCCACCCCGCACCACAATTGCACGTAATCTTAATGGATAACCGGGCCCACTCTTTTCAACTAATAATCGAGTTAATAAACGACCTATACGACCTAAACCATACAGCACCACATCACGAGGCTCTGTCATTGGATCATCTTCAAGTGAATCTTTCAATGCTGTTTGCAAGAAATCATCCAGCCCATGTGTATCTACATTACTCTCCCAAAATGTATATGCGAGGCGCCCGACATCAATACGACAAGGTGACAAATCCATCTTAATAAGATGCTGAATAATTGGTTGCGTTTGTTCAACTGTAAGTGAACAACCAATGTAACGCTTGGCAACACGGTGAGCTTTGATGATGTCGATTGTTGTCGCATTAACTAATGTTTTACCAAAAAGTATAACTTCAACACCTTTTTGACGGTACAGTTGGCCTAAAACAGGAGCAATAGATTCGGCGTAAGTTTGACTCGTTTGCCATTCTCGGAAGTGCTTTTCTGGACTCATTTTTTCTCAGGACCTTTTCACGTTAAGTTTTTGCTTTCATGGCGATTGTAGGGAGCCACTTAGCATTAAGAGTGCATTTCAAGTCATGGTCTTTAGTGCCACTTTAAAGACTCGAAAGCACAGCATTTCAAGCTGTAGTTTTTATATGATTGCGTTTAAGATGAGATTAGCTGTTCAGCTAGGAAAAATAAGTGTCACTCATGATTGATAACGAGTAAAAGCAATGGAGAGCTTAAATCGTTACACATGGCGTCAATAAGGCTGCGACACATTAAAAATGGGAATGTTTCATCCCCCATTTTTAACTTATTTAATTTACAGATAATTAAATCGCAACCCAATCAAGTCTCAATAACACGAAGACATTACTCATTGAAAAGTAAGGCCTCTCATTAAAAATTACTCAATCGTTAAAGTATCTGATCAAGGGCATTGAAAAAACGTTCGATTTCTTCTTCGGTATTATAATGCATTAAACCGACACGTAAGATCCCACCCTTTTTTGTTATTTTAAGTGCATCTGTCAACATATCAGCGTAAAGATGACCACTCCAGGTGTAAATCTCCTGCTCTCCTAAATGAGCGGCTACCTCTGTTGGGTTCAACTCACCAAAGCGCAGTGCAAACGTTGCCGTTCTATTATTAATACTAGGCTCGCCAAACAATTCAATTGAAGGGTAGTCTTTCAAACGTGTCAGGAACTTGCTCGCGAGAAGACTCTCGTAATTGCCAATGTTCTCATAACCACTCTCTAATTGTTCTCGTAAACACCTTCCGTGGCCTAAAGACGCTAAGTAATCAATTGTCGAAGAGAATGCCGATAACGCCTCAAAATTTAGCGTTCCTGTTTCCCAGCAATTCGGTGAGTATGAAGGAGCTGGCTCTACCTTATAAGGAGAGTAATACTCTAACGCCTGTTGGCGACCGTACAAGACACCAAGGTGAGGGCCGAAGAACTTGTAGGCAGAGCCTGCAACAAAGTCAGCGCCTAAAGAAGCAACGTTAATGATTTTATGGGGTAAAAGATGCACGGCATCAATATAAACGACACTGCCATTGGCTTTACCAAGACGGGTTATTTTTTCAATATCGACTAACGTACCCGAAAGATTACTCGCTGCAGTCACAGCAATAAGTCGGGTTTTATCATTCAGTAGGCGTTCAAACGCTTCAAGGTCAAGTTGGCAAGTATTATCCAAGATAGGAATATAATGAACTTTTACCCCTTTATCTTGAGCAGCCATCGCCCATGATGAGCGATTTGAACCATGATCTGCAGTACTCAGTATGATCTCATCACCTTCTTTCCAATCGTTACTTATCGCACGACTAAAATGGAAAGTCATCGAGGTCATATTAGCCCCAAAGATAATTTCTTCTTTTTTCTCTGCGCCAAAAAGTGCTGCCGCTTTCTCACGACATGTATCGACAAGCTCTACCGTTTTACGACTGACAGAAAAATGACCGCCGAGGTTAGTATTACCCTGCTTAAGATAATTACCATAACTCTCTATCACGCTAAGCGGTTGTTGTGCACCTCCTGGACCATCAAAATAGATAGCTTGACGACCATCAACCTCACAATTTAACGCTGGAAATTGTTTACGTAGAAGATCTACATGCTGACTAAGCGGTAAAGACGAAGACATCTCTTACTCCTTTTTGCCCTTCAATATTGGATAATGTTTCAGATATGTAATGATAAAAGCGTTCGTCATTGAGTATTACAAATTGGTTTTCTTCAAGCACTGTATTCATATGTGGATGCTGCTCTACTGGAGAAGCAAAGATTTGCGTATATCCGCCTGAGATGTTTTTTCTTTGAACACAGAAAATACCAACATACCGAAAGCCATCTTGGTGTATTCCTTCTGGCGCAGGTGCACTTGCAGCATCATGGTCGCAAGTAACACGAATTTGGTGAACATCCACAACTGAGTGATCATCTATAGCCCCAGTGCGTTCCATAAATGATTTCAAAAGATGCTGAAATTCAACGGTATTTACCATGTCTTGTGATATATCAGAAAAGTCTCGCTCAACGTCACCGAGCACCCGGTTAACTTGAGATGACTGTTTAAATTTTGAATGGGGAAGTTTAATGATGCTTCCATTTTCAAACTGAAAACGCGCGTAAGCACGAAATCGATGATCGCTGTTGATGTACTTGTCAGGGGGGAGCAGGTCAAAGAATGGAGCAACTTTCGCTGCTACCTTTGACGGTACTTGGAAAGCTTCGATTAAGAATTTATTTTCTATCTCCATTAAACACCCTCGCCTCTATCCATGTTAATAACTCGTTAACTAACATTATAATATATTGCTAAAGTGTTTAATTTCAATCAAATAAGCCAAAAAGAACATAAATTCCAAAACCTAAATCCAGAAAAGAATAAAATTAAAACATTAATCTAATACGAGACAGAGAATCAGTGGTTTAATCCATTAATTATCAAAAAAAAAGAAGGTAGGTGAAATTTATTCGGTTATGTCAATATTTTAATAAGCCTGAGAAAATATTCCATCATCAGCTGTGAATACATAAACCTATACGTAAAATAATCACAATAAAAAATTAAATTCAGAACTAAGCACAATATAATCAGTTGATAGGAAGGTTAACGCCTATTTATACATATTGCTCCTGCCGCTAAATGACAATGTGTTCTTTAGTTAACAATCGTTTTCCTTTTTATTGCTCTAAAAATAACTTGACAGTTAAATAACACTTTTAATTTATATCTATTTAAAATTTAACCATTGTAATTATGAATTCTGCTATTCATAGTTGTCTTACTTAGATTCCTTTTTTCGATTTACACCGTTAGAGTATTACTATGAAAAAACGCTGGATTGTCGTTGCAACCCTAAGTGCTATTACTGCCTTAGGTATTTATGCAGTTAAAGCTCCCTCTTCTGATGAACACCATTTCACTATGCTGACTGCTAAAAATGCGACGATTGAGAAACAAGCCATTGCGGTAGGACAAATCATGCCAGCTCAAGCGGTAAAGATTAAATCTCAAATAGAAGGGATAGTAGATAAAATTTATGTCAATCTAGGTGACAAAGTAGAGGCAGGCTCTCCCGTTATAAAGCTTCGTCCAAACCCGACACCACAAGATCTTACCCGTGTTAATGCTGACTTATTAAAAAGCAAAGCCGATTTGGAATCAGCCAAAATAAAACTGGCGAATTTAAAACGTTTAGCGGCACAAAAAATTATTCCCGCTAATTTCGATGCCTATATTCAAGCACAAGCGGATGTGAAATCGAGAACCGCTGAGTTAAAACAAAAACAACAAGAATCTGATCTAATGAGTAAAGGCGAATCAGATGCAGGCTCCACCAAACTCACCTCTATTATTTATGCGCCGATTAACGGTACGGTATTAGATGTCAAAGTCGATGTCGGTGAACCGATCACTTCAACGGAATCAAACCAAGCAGCGACAGAAATTATGACCATGGCTGATATGAAAAATATCATCTTTAAAGGTTCGGTGAGTGAGCATGATGCAGCCCAACTAACAGAGGGAATGCCTGTTGAATTAACCCTTGCGCCTTATCCTGATCTAAAAATAGCGGGAAAACTCACGAAAGTTGCGGTGCAATCAGAAAAACTAAACAACGATAGTAATAATAATCAACAAGCACAAAGCTTTGACAATGGTTTTGCGGTTGAAGTCAGTGACATTCAGTTTCCTAAAGATATTACTTTACGCTCAGGTTTTACGGCTACTGCACATATCACATTGAAAAAAGCGACAGACGTAATGACGGTACCTGAACGTGCTCTGCATTTTAAAGGTAATGATCCTTTTGTACTTATCGCCGATGACTCAACGAAAGGCTATAAAGAGATTCCCGTGAAGCTAGGCTTATCAGACGGTATTAATGTTGAAGTCTTATCAGGCATTAAACCTAAACAAAGTATCATCGATGCTAGCATGGTCGAGGGCTTATAATGACAGCTTTATGGCGTAACACACTATTGAGTCTTTCACTGGGTTTGGTATGCACTCAAAGCTTCGCATTAACAATTAATCAAGCATGGAAAGCAGCAAAACAAACCAATCCTGATTACCGTATTAAACAGCTTGAAGAAAGTCAGAGTCAATACGGTGTATCACTAAGCAAAAGTGCATTACTTCCTAGCCTTCAAGGGAGTGCAACAACGGGCTGGACTAAAGATGGTGGCAACAGTAATGGCTACAATATTTCACTTAATCAATCGATTTGGAATAGTCAAAACTGGGCTGCATTGAATCAATCACAAGTAGATGTAGTTATTGCAAAAATCGCGATTACGCAAGCGAAAAACACACTGGCAGAAGAGCTTATCCAAGCTTATTTCGCTTTAGCACAAGCTCAACGTTCGCTCACCATTGCAGAGCAACAACGTAAAGATAGTCAACAACTTCTCTCACTGACAGAACAGCGCTACAAATCCGGATTGATTATGTCAACAGGAATTGACGATGCTAAAGCGCATGTCATTGGCACTGAGACCACTGTATTGCAACGACAATCAGATCTCGTTGAAAAACAGTCTGAACTCGCTATCGTGATCAACCAAACACCTGATCGCGTCAATGAAATCGACAGCCAAAATCTTCACCAACCAGCACTGGCCGTCAATGATGAAAAAGCATGGTTAAACAAAGCAAAAGATAACAGCCCTGAATTATTGATTGCGAAACAAAATGTAAAACGTCAGCAACTCGCGGTAGATCAAGCACAAGCGGGATACTACCCTACTGTTAACGGCTCTGTTGGCTACAGTAATAACTTTGACAATAATAGCGAAGGGATGAGTGCAAACCTTGGTGTTTCAGTGCCGATTGATCTTAATGGCGCGATTAAAACCAAAGTTTCACAATCTAAGCTCGAGTTACAAATAGCTAAACAGCAATTAAGAAAAGTCGAACTTAATCTCGAAAATAATGTGAAAACACGCTTTAACCAACTTGATCTGGATTGGAAACGCGTTGAAATGGGCGTAGAAAAAGTCAAGTCCGATGAAAAGGCACTTAAAACTAAAGAAATTTTATTTAATTCTGGCGCTGATGGTACAACAGCATTAGACGTTATCAACGTTCAAGATACGGTATATCAAAGTAAAGAAGACTTACAGCAACTTCTCTATCAATACTGGTTAAACCGAATTGAATTGCTAAAGCTAACAGGTCAACTCAATGACCAAACAATTACTCAGCTTTCTCAGGCCTTAATGCCATGATCACACTGCTTAGCCAAACCGTTCAAACACTGCTTACCCATAGGTTGAGAAGTGCATTGGCCATTATTGCGATAGTCTGGGGGATTGTTTCAGTTTTAGTCTTAGTCGCATTAGGCGAAGGGTTTTATCGTGAAAACTTAAAATCTTTTTCTATGCTGATGAGCGATACACAGAAAGTCTCTTTTGCACAAACGAGCAAACCGTGGCAAGGATACCCTGCGAGAAGAAAGATCACGACAACGGAAAAGCAGATAAGTGCGTTGTCTGAGGTGCCTCAAATAAAACAAGTCTCTATTTTATATTCGAATGCCAAAGCACAAGTCACCGATATTGACGGCACTCAATTAAAAGGGAATGTCTTTGGTATTGATAATCACTTTCTGGCGCTTAATAACACACGTTTAGTGCTAGGCTCTCGTAAAATATCACCGAGTGATTTAGCCAACCATACTCGTGTTGCCATTATAGGCTGGCGTCTCGCGAAACGCGGAAACATTCGTTTGAACGACAACATCAACATCAATGGTGTGCCGTTTCAAGTGATCGGTATTTCAAAAAAGACAGAAAGTAGCGGGCTTACCAGAATTAAACGTGCCGCCTTAATTCCAAGTACAACATTTAATGACTTATGGCTAAGTAATCCTACCGATCTGTTAGTGCAACCAGCGAAAGGTATTTCAGGCATGGCATTACGTACAGCAATGCAAAGCTTTTTCGCTAAACAGTACCAGTTTGATCCTAAAGACAAACAGGCTATACGAATGCCAGATTACAGCCGCTTTGCCGATTTCTACACCAGTCTGTTACGAGGTATCCAGCTATTTTTAGGCGCTAGCGGTGCAATGACACTCGCGGTAGGTGCATTAGGTGTTGCTAATATCATGTTTTTATCTGTAGCAGAAAGAACCCGCGAAATAGGCGTAAGGCTTGCCATTGGTGCGACCCCTACTCATATTTTGATGCAGTTTATGGTCGAAGGTGCTGTATTGGTGACAGTGGGAGCTCTCACCGGTATTGCCGTTTCTGCCATCATCATTCAATGCTTAAATCTTCTCTCATTACCCGATTGGCTCGGTCACCCAGTAATGACGTCAACATCTATCGTTTTAACACTCATGATCACAGCAGTACTTGCCTTATTAGCTGCATTTTTTCCAGCACGTAGGGCTGCACACTTAACGCCAGTGATAGCATTAAGTGCGAGGGCCTAACAATGTTTCCTGTTAAACAAATTTTCCATGAAATGTCAGCCGAGAAACTTCGCTTAAGTCTTACTATTCTTGCCATTGTTTGGTCGACAGTCTGTATTAGTACCATGCTCGCAGCTGGTGAGGGTTTACGCCAAGGGTTAATTCGCAGTTCGACAAGTGGAAACGGTAATCTTATTTATGTATCAACCGGTGTCGCATCCATTAATTATGGTAATTTTTACAAAGGAAAATCACTTGATTTAGCCATTGAAGATCAAAAGCTTATTAAAGCATTACCGACAGTAAAAATGGTTTCAGCAACCGCAACATGGGAAGAAAGTGCGCATTATAAAGATCGCCAAGCCTTTATGTTCCCGCTTGCGGTTGAAAACAATTATAAAAAACTCAATGATTTAACATTAACGGCCGGTAGCCGCTGGTTTAACCCTCTTGATACAAAAGAACAGCGAAAAGTCGCTATTTTAGGAAAAACAACAGCAGCGCTATTATTTAACAAAGCTGCGTTTAGCTGGGATAAAGACGTAAAACTCGACAGCGATCCTGTTGGTAAACAATTTAAAATTGGTGATGAAGATTTCACCGTAATTGGTGTACTAAAAGATGATCGTAACATTGAGTCGGGGTCTTCCTCTGAATACAGCATATTGGTGCCGCTGGCGACATGGCAACGCTTTTATCCCAATTCTCCAATCCAAGGTATTAATGTAGAACCTCAACCCAACGCCAACCGTGAACAATTGGCCAAAACTATACGGCAAGTAATTGCACGAAAATACAACGCGGATATTGCTGATGAACAGTTAATTCAAACGGATGACATGCTGCTACAGCAAGAAACCATGCGTTCATTTTTACTCGGGCTACAGAGTTTCTTAGGCATTATTGGCTTTGTAACATTAGGCGTTGCGGGAATAGGTATTGCAAATGTCATGTACGCCAGTGTAAAACGCGCAACACGTGATATTGGAGTTCGGATGGCAGTAGGAGCAACGCCTAGCCATATTCGTTTACATTATATTGTGCAAGCTATGATGACGATGGCTATGGGTGGTTTTATCGGGTTATTAATGACACTTGGCCTTGTCAGCATCATTGACGCAATCCCTATTTCAGATTCGGGTTTTTATGCTCGTTTGGGCAGCCCTAAACCTGAGTTGTCACTGTCCGTTATGTTAATCGTAATTTCTGCATTAATTCTGGTTGGTATTCTTGCAGCTTGGTTCCCAGCGAATAAAGCCGCAAGTATTACGCCATTAGAGGCATTACAAAGTGAATAAAATGACAAATACATTGGGTACCTCCCCGGCACACACAGCTTTAGTTGAGCTTAATCATATTTGTAAGTTCTATGGCGAAGAAAATAATTTAGTTAAAGCATTAGATAATGTCTCTCTCACTATTCATTCTGGTGAGTTTTTATCAATACTTGGCCCTTCAGGCTCTGGTAAGTCTACCCTGATGAACATGCTAGGTTGTTTAGATAAGCCGACATCTGGCGAATATTTGCTGGATAATAACGATGTATCATCAATGACAAGCCACCAACTTGCAAAAATCAGAAACCACAAAATTGGTTTTGTTTTTCAAAGTTTTAACTTATTAGAATATGCCACTGCATTAGATAATGTTGCGCTACCTCTCGTGTACCGAGGCGTAAAAACAAAAGAACGTCGAGCAAAAGCGGCAGATTTATTAGCCCAAGTAGGACTCGCTGATCGTATTCACCATAAACCGAATCAATTATCGGGTGGTCAAAAGCAGCGTGTGGCAATTGCGAGAGCTTTAGTTAACGATCCACAAATTATCCTTGCGGATGAACCAACGGGGGCATTGGACTCTAAATCAGGCGCAGAGATTGAAGCACTTTTTAATGACTTGCACCAACAAGGAAGAACCTTAATTGTCGTCACTCACGATGTCAGCCTAGCGGAAAGAACGCCACGCATTATCACTATCAAAGATGGACAAATAGTTTCTGATAAAAAGACAGGCTATAAACCGCATTTAGCATCGGCAGTTATTTAATCTTAAATATAAAATAGCGGGCATTTTGCTCGCTATTTTATAATTTTCGTTCTAAACCGTATTTTCTTATTTTTCAATAGTACATTGATATTGATAATTACCATTTGTTTCACCTGAACTGTTTTGTACTGATTTCTTTAAACATTTAGCATTTTTAATAGAAAGCTGTTTTAGTTTTTTATTATCAATATCATCGAGACCAATGAAAGGCTGTAACGTATCCACTAACTGTTGAGCTAATTCTTCTTTAATCGTGCGTTGCTCTGTCACTTCTTTATAATCACACTGCATTTCGTGCTGATGAGTATCGCAATGTATATCATCAACAATAACCCACGCTTTACCCATGCCATGCTCTACATATACGATTTTCGCCAATACGTTATACAAAGCCTGATCATTTGCCATTGCATGTGAACTAACTAATAACCCCACCAGCAACAGAGTTTTTCTCATGTATCTTTCCTCTTTTAATGTGGGTTAACTTTACCACATCAAAAAAGCGAAACTTTATATCCAGTAAAATTTAACACTACTCAAACATTTATCGCTAAACTCATGTTCACTTTTACTTAGTTGTTTGTAAGAGATCTCTTACAAACAACTAAGACAATCACACTTAAATTTGAATATAGTGTCCATGTGATTTTTATAATCATTTGTTTTTAAACAAATAAGATCAATACATACAAATAATTAATCGATACAACAAAGAAAATTTCCCTCTCTATATCTATATTCTATTCCTACTTTTACCTATTATTAATGGTGTCAGAGGGAACTGGCGACAGGAACAGGATTGGAACCAAGGACGTTGGTGATCTCAGGATGAGATGTGATGAACTAGGATGGTTTATCAAACAAGGACTGTGATGGAGACTACTGGAAGTAGTAAAGGTAAATAGGATATTTACCAGTCAGGATGACACAAGGACACTTCAAGAAGAAGTAAAGGACACCTCTAAGGAAAGAGATGAGAGTTATAACAGGATGTTATGACGGGTTATGGAAGCCATAGGAACAACTTCAGGAAGAAGAAAAAAGGATTATGCTGAAGGATTACAGCAATCAAAGGAATGATGCAAGGAGCACGATAGTAGCAGGATGGCTGCAAGTAAGACCTAAGGGCGCAACGAAAGTTGCGCCCTCTCTTTTTTAATACTATGTAAAATAATGCTGCCTAAACCACTATTCGGCAAGTGTGTCTATGTTGAGCTGATTAAACTCAGTGATACGCCCTTTTCCTTGCATCTTTGATTGATACATCGCCATATCCGCACAATGTAAGACACTATCAATCCCCGTCACATCTTGAGGTTCAATATAGTAACAACCGATACTCGCACCAATATTAATACTATAGCCTTTGATATTAATTGACTGGGAAATATTGTTAATAATACGCTCTCCTATATTTAAAATAGGTTCACGACTATTAACCGGATTGAGTACAGCTACAAATTCATCTCCAGCTAAGCGCGTAACAATATCGTTTTGACGAACACTCATCATTAATTTCTTAGCGACAATTTGAAGTACTTTATCGCCAATATCATGGCCGTAAGAGTCATTTACAAATTTAAAGCCGTCTAAATCAATAAACAGTACAGCCATTACATCGCTACGAGGTAAAGTAAGCGCTTCTACTAGATAATGGTGTAAGAATTCACGATTAGGTAAATGTGTTAATGCATCATGCTGAGCAATATACGCTAAACGTTGTGCTTCTTTTACTGAGCTGATATCGGAAGCCAACACAACAATTTGGCTCTCATTACTTTCAGTATCAATCAGTTGATTTATTTTTAAATGTAAAGATGTCGTAACACCTCTCTTACGATTAAAGAACGAACATTCTCCTTGCCATTGCTGATCTAACGACAGAGACATTAGAATTTCTTTTCTCATCAGTAGTGTTTCGGTTTCAATTAATACCGAACGGTAATATTTACCAATAATGGTTCCGTGCTCTTGACCTATCAATTCACAAAAAGCGAGATTCACCATCTCAATATAACCTTGGCCATTGAGTAATAAAATCGCTTCACGGCTATTTTCAAAAATCTTAGCCGCTAACTGTTGTTGCCGCTCTGCAACACTCCGTTCCGTCACATCTTCTAGCGCAAATAAAGTCTGGTTTTTATGCTGTAGCGGATGGCTCACTACTTGATATATTGCCGTTCCCTTTATGCCAACCGTTTTAACTAAATCATGACTAAACTGCTTATTGCCCTGTAGTGTTTGATCTAATTGATCTTGAAATTTTTCAAGATCAACCGGTTTAATCACATCACAAATATGTTGGGATTGCAGAACTTGTGGTGAATCGTGAAATAGTTTCGAGCTGCTATCATTGGCTAATATTATATGTCCAGAATGATCAACAACTAACAGCGCATGCTGTACTGTACTAATCACATCATCGGCAAATTCTTTCTCATATTCTAATTGAGAAATAGTCTGTTTAATTTTTAATTCACGCTGATTCAGTTTTATGATCATCGTATTAAAACAATCGATCAATTCACTTAGCTCATCTTTCGAACTTGTAGGATGCTGTACAACTTCAGTTTGATTAAAGTGAATCACATTAATCATCGCATCATTCAGTTGACGGATAGGACTGATCATCCAATGCCGTAATCGACGGATAACGAAACTACTAAATAAAATTAAAATCACTAATAAATACAAGCTAATTTCTATCTGAGATGATTTAAGGGCATGTAATCTATCAAGAGACACAACAATGCGCATTTTTGCAAGCTCTGTGTTCTCTATATAGATAGGGATCTGCATATATAAATACTGTTTACTAAAAACATGCCCTTGCGCTTTAACTATGACCTCTTCTGCTTCATTTGCTGGTAAATGCCTATTATCGGTATTGTTAAATCCAGCAAAAACGACATCGTTTGCAGTTAACACAGAAACAGATACGATCATTGGATCGGCTGAAAATGCCGATAAAATCTCTTGCCCGGTTGTCGCGTCGTCAAACTGAATAGCGGCAGTTAAATTCGTACCAATACCCGTACTTAATATCGTAATTCGATTTACTAAATTTTGCTTTTCACTCTCTATATATTTATAAGAGCTTAACGTTTGAAATACGATAAAAAGTACAACAACAAAAAAGACTAACGGCAAATATAGACGTTGATTAAGAGAGAGAGAATTCATCCAATTATTGCGCATGATTTTCCCCTCCCTGCTGCTGGCTATTGAGAGAAGGAAGTATAGCTATTTTCAATAATTTTGAACTTATTGTTAACTCAGCTTTTTTGGCACTCGATATAGCAATAACAGGGCGGATTTTATTATTGACTGAACGTAATTCAATCATCCCTCCTTTTGCTAAAAAGGAATTACCAGTACCAATCGTCAGCACCCCTTCTTTAATTGGTATTTGAGTTAAACCCAGTTCTTTTTGCCTAGAAATATAAGCAATTTGGCACTGCGCAAGCTGACTAATGCTCGTTAACGTAACAATCTTGTTATTTTTAGCTTTCAGCAATCGGCTTAATGTTAACGCGATATTATCAGTACCTAAAGTGCAATAAGTTAATGTTCTGTCGTCTTGAGGCCAAGTAACAAACTGAGAAAAACGGTAAATATAGACAGCAGATATTTCATAGTCAGCAACGCTATCTGCATTGGCTTTATTTGCAAAAGTATAGATACAAATAAGTACAACAGCAGTAAAACACAGAAAGTACAAACGGCAGAAATGGTAAGGCTTTGCAAGCAGCCCTACCATCTTATTCAACACAACTTTACCTGGAGTGAAATAGTTACTCTGCATTCCGCCTCATTACAATTTTGTCCATGAAAAACGTAAAAACGCTGTTTCTTCTAATGGTACTTTATTCGGTAAATCTTCATATGTTGAACTACCTAAACCATCAACCACAAACTCAACCAGTGGCCAATCTTGATTGTATTGCCACGCAACACGCACATCCATTGTCGTTATTGCAGGCGGCTGATAAAAATCAAGAGATGATGATACCGAGCTCTTATGTTTTAGCCAGCCATCTATTTGCCATTGTGAGTTAATCGTCCACATCATTTGTAACGAAACGTAATGTTTTGGCTGAAGATTATACAAAACTTTGTAACCGCCATTATCATAGCTATTACATGTCATATATTCTGTACTGCATTCAGCCTGAGTATCAATATAACTGTATGATGTATTGATATTTATATCATTTGCTGGCTGCCAAAACAGTGACAATTCAGCACCGTAACTTTGTGCATCAATAGCATCAACTAATTTAAACTCGTGAACGGCTAATTGACCAGGTTGTGTCGAACCATCAACACATTCACCGTAGCGACAATACCATGACCCATTATCAAGCATCCGCAAATTTTCATAGTGACTTAGGAAAATCGTTGTATCGAACGATAATGTATCTGAGAGTTTCCCTCTATATCCTGCATCCCATGTAACAACCGATTCATTATCCATATCAGAATTACCCGCCGTCAACGCAAGCATAGGATATTGGGCATAACAATTTTGCTGTGAAACATCACAATTAGGCAAGGGTGCAACTACAAATCCTAATCGATATAAATCAGTCGTCGAATCAACCGAGGAAGGTGTTACAACAGCTCGACCAACGCCCGCCCAGAATTGATGATCATCAGAAGCGCGATACAACAATCTCGCTTGAGGCTGAATCTCAGTCGTATTATTTCGAGTGAAATGTTCAACTTTTCCTCCTATGCTAGAGGTGAACTTATCTGTTAGCCGAGTTTCTAATTGCGAGAAAACATTATAAATTTGCTCGCGTTCTATTTGCTTCGAACTAGTACGACGATATGGCTCCATACCAAGGTAAAAGTCTGCTTTTTTCTCAGGAACTTTTATTTTGGTATAACGCGCACCTAAGCCTAATGTCAGCTCATTATTTTGATTTATTTGCTTGATTGCTAACACATCTGTATTAAATGTATCGTATTCACCATTCGCGGAGGGTTCTGTTCTTGAGTTACTATCAACCCACAATGTTGCTTCATACTGCGTATCATCAACCGTTTTACCTAGGTTTAAATTAGTATAAAAACCACGAGAATAATCTTCTAGCCCTACTTTATAGCCAACGACAGCACTCATTGGATCATTAGGGTAAAAGGGGGTCTCTAAAATTTCATAACGATACCAATCAGAATGTTCAGACTTGGTATGATAACCGCCTAACTGAAATGTTAAAAATCGATCATCTTCAACATAATCCGTACGAAATGAAATATCATAACTATTCCATTCATCATCATTGAAAGTGTAATAGTCAGATTGAACACCTTTCATTGATAATCTTGCTGTTGTCACATCATTAATTTGAAAACCGTTACGATAACTAACTTCTTTATAATTATATTCACCTACAGCGACTTCAAGAAATTGTCCCAACGTTTCATTACTATTTTTAGTAATGATATTAATGACGCCGTTAGTTGCATTCCCCCCCCACATTGTCCCGGCAGAACCGCGTAATATTTCAATGCGATCAATGTCATCTAAAATAGCATCAATAGTGTGCCAAAAAGTCCCTGACATTAAAGGACTAAATACACTACGACCATCAACCATGACTAATAATTTGTTAAATAATGCCTCGTTTAAACCACGTAAGGATACTTGCCAATTAAATTCACTGATTTTAGTTACCTGTACTCCTGGCGCTAAAGTTAAGGCTTCAGCTATAGAACGAACACCACTGCGCTTAATTTGCTCATTGGTAATAACATAAATAGCAGCAGGCACATCACTTAACGATTGCTCTTTCTTTGCAGCCGTAGTAACTGTCACACTTTGCGTTGTGAGGTCATCTAAATCCATCGACATCAAGTCATCAATTTCAGATGCTAATGAAACATTGCCGTAGCTAGAAAAACAAAGTACTGAAAATAAAATAGATGGTTTGATTAAGTAATTTTTCATAATTATTAGAAAGTAGAAATCTCAAACTAATTCTAGCAAAGTAGTTCTGTTTTTTAATAATTACAATTTATAAACTTCAAATAGCCAGCAAAATACCTCAAGGGAATAATTGATAGTAAAAAATATTCTTTTTCATTTATAATGTAACAATTAGATAAATATATAGCTAACATAGCGATATCCAAGAAGTTAAATATACATTTATTATCATAACAATTAATAATTCACTATTAATTTGATTCCAAAAAGGAATTATTTTTTTCTTAACGAAATGTAAATAATCCGATCAAGTTAACACTAAGTTCATGATTTATTAACAGTACTAACATTGGTGAAACCGGATTATCTCTAAGATTATTTTTTATTAGCCATTATCCGCAATAAATAAAGGTGATATCTAGAAATTCGACACTGATTCAATATTCTAATTAATAATTCACTCAATTAAAAAGGAGCTTTGCAGCTCCTTTTCTATGGCTTAGAAATGATAGTCATCAGCTATTAGTGATCATGCTTTTCAACTAAATCTTGTTCTACTTCATCATTAAACACTTTAGGTGGTGGCGTCCAACCACGTTCTGACTTCGTATGCTTGTCAGTCCGCTCTTGTTTCATTACATCACTTAATGTTGACTCTAATTGGTTAAACAATTCCACATAAGAGGTATTAAAACGATCTTCTTCTGTACTTTCTAACCATGTTTGATAAAGCTTCTCTTTACTTCGGGCTTCAGTTTCAACAAATGTAGCCTTTTGCTGCTCAGCTCTGAATGGATGCACCCCTAAATTTTTCAGCGCTTCTGTGCCCAAGGCTAGTGCAGAGCGGTATGTTTCACTGATCACGTAATCAGCACCAGCGCAACGTAACGAATAATGATGACCTCGATCATAAGCACGTGCTAATACCCGTACTTGAGGATATGTTTGCTTAATATAATGAACAAGCTCTGTGGCTCGTTCTTTATCATCAATGGCAACAATAAACAGTTTTGCATCTTCAATACCTGCGGTATGAAGCAAATCATGTCGCGTCGCATCACCAAAGAAACTCTTAATATTAATTTGGCGCATGTTGTCAATTTGCGTTACAGAGTGGTCAAGCACGACTGTTTGCACCCCATTAGATGCCAATAGTCGGTTTACAATCTGACCAAAACGGCCAATACCCGCAATGATGACTTTCCCTTGCTCATCTATTTCATCAGCTTCACGCTCGTTTTTAGCCTCGCAGAAACGAGGTAAAATCACACGATCATATAAAATAAATAGACCTGGTGTTAAAAACATAGATAGCGCAACCACCAGTGAGAGTGTTTGGCTCATTGACTCAGGTAGAACGTTGTTTTGTACGGTATAGCTTAATAATACAAAACCAAATTCACCCGCTTGCGCCAAACTTAACGCAAAGAGCCAACGGTCGCTGCCTTTTACCTTGAAAATAAAAGAAAGTACCAACAGAACAATAAACTTAACCAACATCGCACCAATGGTTAAGCCAATTACTGTGCCAAATTGATCAAACAGTACGTTGAAATCAATACCCGCACCAACAGTAATAAAGAAAAGCCCTAATAGTAACCCTTTGAAAGGCTCGATATTAGATTCAAGTTCATGTCTAAATTCACTATTGGCAAGTACCACGCCAGCAAGGAAAGTACCGAGTGCTGGTGATAAACCAATTAGACTCATTAAGGCAGCAATACCAATAACTAACATCAATGCTGTTGCGGTAAAAATTTCACGCAAGCCCGATGAAGCAACAAAACGGAATAACGGACGGCTTAAATAATGACCACCAACTACAACACCAGCGATCGCTAAAATAATTACAATCGCATAAGCCCAACCGGGAAGACTCGCTACTAGGCTAAGATCATCATGATGTTCAGCAGCTTTTGTCACAACGGCTTGTGACTTTGCCACTAATTCAGGTACTGCCAGTAAAGGGATCAAAGCTAACATTGGGATGACGGCAATATCTTGAAACAGCAATACTGAAAATGCGCTTTTTCCACCTTCTGTTTTACTTAGCCCTTTTTCACTGAATGTTTGCAGTACAATCGCAGTAGAAGAAAGTGAAAAGATAAGACCAATAGCAAGGGCGTAAGACCAAGCAATATCAAATAAATGTGCAATACCCATCACGGTTAAAGCGGTAACAACCACTTGTAAACCACCTAAGCCTAATAAGCGATGACGCATACCCCACAACATTTTAGGCTCAAGTTCTAAACCGACAACAAACAGCATCATAACGACACCAAACTCAGCAAAATGCTGAATCGTCGTGGTTTCGCTACCAACTAAACCAATAACGGGTCCAATAACCACACCTGCGATTAAATAACCCAGTACTGAACCTAGCCCTAATCGCTTAGCAAGCGGAACAGCAATAACGGCGGCCACCAAATAGATGAAAGCCTGCAAAAAATATCCAGTCATAGTCGTCTCTTCTATTTAATGACTAATTCTAGGCTGTGATTCATTTTTGATAATTTACTCGCAACCTCATAGTTGAATTTATTATCTTGAATCGCAATCAGAACACGTTTCCAATCTTTAATGTGCTGTTCAATACGGTTTTCTTCATTCGCCATGCCCGCACCAAAAAGTGCAAATGGCGCTAGAAAATCCATACCCGTTAGCTCTGCCATTTGCTCTAGAGGTTGTAATAACTCACGAATGGTATAATGGTTAAAACCTTCTTTACGATAACTTGATTCAGGGCCTCCGGCTGTCAAAGCACAAACAAATTTTTTACCAACCAGTTCATTCCCTTCACTGCCATATGCAAACCCGTACTCAAGCACTAAATCTTGCCATTCTTTTAATAACGATGGGGTGGAATACCAATAGAGTGGAAACATAAACACAACAACGTCATGTTCACGAAGGCGCTGTTGTTCTTTATCTATATCAATACGATAGGTTGGATATTCGGCATATAAGTCAACGCACGTTACATTGGCTATAGTTTTAGATGCATTAAATAAGGGTACATTGATCTCTGAACGATTTGGCGAAGGATGGGCAAATAGGATCAGAATTTTAGGTTGAGACTCAGGCATGATTTTCCTGTTTTAATAATATTTCGTTCCACGACGACGATGTGACAACTAACCGCTTCTAAAGTTCCGCACTATGTATACAAACAACAAGTTACATCCCTAAAAAGAATAACGATTATACCTGAAATTACACAATCAACTTTAGTTAAATATTTATTGATATCTATAGATTATTTTCGTGAATAATCTGAAATTTCATCAATACGGCTAGGTGGTACACCAAAATATCGCTTAAATTCTCGGCTAAATTGAGCAGCACTTTCATATCCTACTCGTTGAGACGCAAGGCTGGCTGAAAGACCTTCTTGTAAAATATAGTTTTTAGCATGATTCAGCCGAATTTTTTTGATGTACTGTAAAGGAGGATCCGTGACAACTTGTTTAAAAACTTTGTGAAAAACTGAGACGCTCATCCCAGCCATTGCAGCTAGTTCATTAACATGTAATTTTTGCGCAAAATTCTTTTGCACATGGCCGATCACGGCCGAAATTTTAGCTAAAGAACTGTCTTGCTCGCAGTAGTGTGCCAATAAATAGCCTTTCTCACTTTGCAATAAGTAATAGAAAAACTGGCGGAGAATCGAGGGGCCAAGTACCTTAGCATCAAGAGGATTATGCAAAACATTAAGCAACTCCAACATACAAAGATACATTGACTCAGTCATTGGTGCAGGGGAAACACCACAGCGTGTGTCTAACTCTCCCCAATTTTTAGATTCTAATTCCATATCAGAAACTAACTGGCTGATCACATTAATATCAATATCAATATTGATCCCCATTAATGGTTCTTGCTGAGAGGCAAATGTTTCACATGTTATAGGATAAGATGTCGACACAATAAGACATTGTTCAACGTCATAACCAAACTGATGTTGATTTAAATGCCCTATTTTACTTCCCTGAAAAATAACAACTATTCCTTGTTCATACATTTGTGGCGTCAGCTTATGGTAACGATCAATGCGAAATAATCGCACACCAGTTAGCAACGTATGCACCCGATTAGTTTGGTCTGATATTTTGTAATATTCACATAATTGACTAGCAACTATAGCTAGCTCTCTTTTAAGCTCAGCTCTCATTGTACATCCATCAAACCTGTTCATTAACGATCGACATAACAGTCATTGTTTTGCCATTCTACACCTATTTACCTTATAACTAACATATCAAGCAAGGTGGCTAAAATAGAAATAGGCAAGAAATAAAGAGAATTATGTATTTAGTTTATCCTACGTTCGCTTCTACACTAGAGATCTCAACACAATAATTAGAATATCAATATCACAACGATATAACGGAGCCTACAATGGATAAGTTTACCTACCAAAACCCTACAAGCATTCATTTTGGTCAAGGTCAAATCGCGGCAATTAGCCAAGCTATTCCTAAAGATAAAAAAGTATTGGTTATTTACGGTGGCGGTTCTATCAAATCAAATGGTGTTTATGACCAAGTAACAGCAGCGTTGGACGGATTTAACTGGGGAGAATTCTCAGGCGTTGAGCCTAATCCACAATATGACACACTGATGAAGGCCGTCGAACTGGTTAAAACAGAAGGTTATGATTACCTATTAGCGGTAGGTGGTGGCTCAGTTGTTGATGGTACTAAATTTGTTGCCGCTGCTGCCTGTTATCAGGGAGAAGATCCTTGGAACATTTTACTTAAGCAAGAGCCTGTCACTAAGGTTGTTCCTCTTGGTTGTGTATTAACCTTACCTGCAACGGGTTCTGAAAGTAATGGTGGTTCTGTAGTTTCGCGTGGTAAAGACAAGTTATTCTTTGGCTCGCCACTCGTAAAACCTGCATTTGCTATTTTAGATCCACAAACAACATTGAGTTTATCTTCTCGCCAAGTAGCAAACGGGGTTGTTGATGCCTTTGTTCATACAATGGAGCAGTACTTAACTTATCCGGTGAATGCAAAAGTCCAAGATCGTTTTGCTGAAGGTTTACTGCATACCTTAGTTGAAGAAGGGCCAAAAGCATTAGCCACACCCGATGATCTTGCCGTTCGAGCCAATATTATGTGGTCTGCCACTCAAGCACTCAATGGTTTAATTGGTGTTGGCGTTCCATCAGATTGGACAACACATATGATTGGCCATGAATTAACAGGTAATTACGGTATTGATCATGCTCGTACGCTAAGCATTGTATTACCTGCTGTTATGAAAGTACGTCGTAAAGAAAAAGAAGCAAAATTATTGCAATATGCTGAGCGTATCTTTGGTTTAACAACAGGTACAGCAGATCAACGTATTGACGCTGCGATTGAAAAAACCATCGCCTTTTTCAAACAAATGGGTGTCCCAACAACACTTACTGACGTTGATTTAGGAGAAAAAGATATCGATGTTCTTATCGAAAGCCTTAAAAAACATGGCATGATCGCATTAAGTGAACATCACGATATTACGCCAGAGATAAGTCGTAAAATCTTAATGACGGCATTATAAGTTTATATTGTAATACGCTAACAATTTGAAAAAAGGGAGCATTAGCTCCCTTTATTATTTTTGTAATCACTAAACCGAAATAGTAAAACGCTGGCGAGTAACATCACCCCAGTAGCTATCGTGATAAATATCTTCAACATACTGTTCATTTGTGTACGCACCGATAGCACGACGCCAAAAAGCAATCGCATGTACTGCGCCTTCAATTTGCTTACTTTCCCATTCACCTGGCATCATTGAAAACAAGCTATGTGCGAAACGTTGACCTGCTTTATTTTTACGAAAGACAGGCACAACATAGAAATCACATACCTCATAATGACTGTTACCATGGTCAGCAATCGCTGCTAATCCCGCTGGCACACCATCAAAATATAAAAGAAAGCCAAGTACATTACCTTCTATTGGTGTATCAAGCGCAAATTTACCATCATTATCAGGCACTTTTTTCGTCAGTGGTGAAAACTCAGCTTCATATGCCTGAGTTAAGTTTAAATAAATGGTTATGTTTGAAGCATTAACTTGTACTAATTCCACTGCAGCGACCTTCTTTCTCTATTTTATTAGTATTTCTATAAGATCATTGATCAGTTTTTGAACAACGTGCAAAATCTATGTCAATTAGACCAAATATAAGCAAAAGCAATAAAGACTTCTGCTTATTTTGCTCATCGGTTATTTAAGTTTTCAGGCAGTAAAACAGTATTCACTTGGCGTGACTTAGAGCCTTTTGCTTGCATCACCTGAGAAGCCAAGTTATAGCTTATTTCAGCCGCTTGGATCGTACTGCCATTTTGAGTTATTTTAGCCTTATCTTTTAACACCATCATGTTATTTGTTGGTGTATAAATGCCGTAAAGCGACTCTCCATCCACCACCTTTCCATCTTCCATTACACGATGAAAGTAAGCGGGTTTACCATAAACTTCCACACTCTTTAGTGCTTTTGTTTTGCTGTCCAGCTTTATCACGGCCTTGTCCGCTTTAATCTGAACGCCACCCTGTGTGATATCAACCTTTCCAGTTAAGGTTGTGATATTATTGATAACATCAACATCTTGTGTAATTGCTGCCAAATGGATAGGGAGTTGTGTATCTGCTTTTTCAGCCCATGTCGATGAACTCAGTAACAACATGCATCCAGCCACAAATAGCTTTAATTTCATACTTAGTTTCTTCTACTCTATTATTTACGTCTTCTTTGCTTATTATACCTTGAAAATCAGCAAATAGCGGCAAAGCGATGAATAATTTGAAATGGCGTTTTTTATTTCATCAAAACGGTCACTAATACCAAGTTTAGCCTTACCTGTATCACATAGTTCAAAATTAGTACTATCTACAGGCTAAATACCAGTTTATAGATTATCTTACTGCACATATTTATATTGAAGAACTATACAACTTCAAACTCTAAACGATATAAAACATTTATCAATCAGTTAATTAAACTACGTATCTTCTAACAACTAAGATTTGACATGTCGTTAACACACCTACCGCGATGCGTGTTATTAATAAAGAAATACATCGTATTGGAGTGCTAAATGATCATCAGACAGAAGCTATATATCGCATTGGGCATAGTGTTAACGCTGATTGCAGGCTTTGACCATAACCAACCACTCGCCATCTTTGCTGGTATCATTATTGCGACTTCTGCATTTTTACTCGCAGAATTAAAACCCTAGTCTTAATTACCATATATCCTCAAGATTATTTGCACTGAATTCACTTTGTGCAAACAAAGGGCACTGTTATAATATAACATTACTTTAGTCTTCTTTGATGCTTAAACATAGTGCCAAGCTTGTAAATATGGAGATTGCATTTTCTATGCGTTGGATTTCTTTTCCTGCAATATTACTTTCGTCTTTAACCTTGTTTTCAACCGCTAGCCAAGCACATCCACACTCATGGATTGATATGAAAACCTATATCCAAGGTGATAAAAAACAAATCACAGGATTTAAAATGGTATGGACTTTTGATGCTATGACAACTGCATATATGCTGGACGGTGAAGATATGTCGCCGGAAAGCAAAACAGAAACACTTGCTCGTGTTGGTGATTCTGTAATGAAAAATATGATGAATGAGCATTATTTTACTTACTTTTATAATGACCAAGAACCAATCAAATATAAAATTGCTACCGATGGAGTATTAACAAAAGATCGCGCTAAAGCGACACTCACATTTGAACTTCCACTCTCTAAACCTCAGCCACTAACCAAAGATTCATTACGACTACTTATTTTTGAACCAAGTTACTATGTTGATATGTCTTGGAAAGCAAAAAACGACATCATCTTATCGCCAGAGCTAAGCAAAGTCTGTACTTTTGACCTCGTTGAGCCTAACCCAAGTCCAGAGCAAATGCTTTATGCCCAATCATTACCACCTGATGCCGATCCGGATAATGCACTTGGTCAATTATTTACCCAAACAGTAAAACTACATTGCCAATCAGCCGACTAACTCTTATTAAAGGATTTCCATGGAGCACCATCATTCCGAGCAACATGCTCATACGAACAAAGGAAACTATTGGTTAGGCGCAACCCTTGTAGCCACTTTTTTAATTATTGTCGGTTATTTACTTTGGCACAATTGGCCAACGTTAATGCTTAGCACCATAAAATGGCAACGTGAAATAAACGGTCAATTGGGTGACTTGCTTTATGATGCAAAAGAAAACCCCGCTGCTATCTATTCGCTGGCTGGCGTCAGCTTTTTATATGGTGTATTTCATTCATTAGGCCCTGGACACGGCAAAATGATTGTAACGACCTATTTAGCAACAAACCCAGCTAAAGTAAAAGCAAGCTTAATCATGACGGTTATCTCTGCTTTTTTACAAGCCTTAGTGGCTATAGTGCTAGTTACCGTTCTACTGGTGTTTTTTAATTCATCGATGCGTGAAATTAATAGCGCAGCAGACCGATTCATCACACTTAGCTTCGTGGCCATGTTATTACTGGGTGTAATTGTTGCTTACCGAGCTATAAAACAAAGCTGGCAATTATACAAACAGAAAACCCATAAACATGACCATACTCATCATAACCATAGCCATAGCCATAGCCATAGCCATAGCCATAGCCATAGCCATAGCAGTGATTGTGGTTGTGGGCATAAACACTTTGCTGATGCTGATAGTATTAATCAAGCAACCAATATGCGTGAATATATTGCAATTATCGCCAGTATTGGTATTCGTCCATGTACAGGTGCGATATTAGCACTACTTTTTGCCAATATGGTTGATATGTACTGGTTAGGTGTAGTGAGCGCTTTACTGATGGCTGTGGGAACGGCGCTGACGACTTCAACGATCGCTACAATGACACTTTCGGGTAAAAAGCTGGTAACAAAATATCTTGCGTACTCTGATCACCAGCATTCATTTGCCCCATTAGTATTTAAGCTATTTGGAGGCTTATTGCTCATCGGCCTTGGTTTACTGCTACTTAATAGTCAAAGCTATGGGATGTCGCCTGTACTCTAAATAAATCTTTTCTATGCTAGCGTTGCGATAGTTCAGTTAACGCTAGCATAGCTTGCTCGGCATGATTTTCATTGACGAAAATATGATCATGATAAAACCCTGCCATCACATTGGCACTAATTCCATGCTTCGCAAGCTCTGATGCTACAGTAGCCGTTAAACCAACAGCTTCCAAACTGGAATGTACTTTTAATGTAATACAGCGATACACATTATTGATTTCAATATTATGCTGGACTGCACTTTCATAACTTAAAATGAATGTCATTCCTTCTTCTTCACAAAATGTCGCTAATGGTGACATAGAAGCAATAGCATCTAGATTAGTATTTTCTGTGCAACAAAAAATATAACGCGTAAGGCTTAATTCTGGTTGTAAATTCATCAGAAGCTCAGTTAAATCAGTGATACCAGCCATTTTTCTTTTTCCCTAAAATCAATCCAAGACAATATTAAGTACAAGCTAATTATTGGATAAAGCCAGCTTATACCCGTTTAATATTTTACGTTCAGCAATCGTTGATAGAATGAACATCATTACATAACCTAAACATAATGCGACAATAATAGCGACAACATTTGCAGTAAATATCGATAATAAATAATAACTTGCTATTAGCGTGATGATACCACTAAGACGAATGAGTAAGCTTAATGTGAATTTCCCATGGGCTTTTATATAGGCTAATTGGTAAGCATTTAGCATCATAAAAATAAAGAACATAGAAAAATGAAATAATACAATAACGGCACCATGATACTGAGGGGGAAAAACAAAACCTATAATTTCACGCCCACCGATAAGCATGATGAGGAAAAATGTCACACTCACCATTGCTGCGAGACGAAAAATCCAACGCCTTATTGCTTTGACTTGTTGGTGATCACCTTGCTTAATACATAAGGTTAACTCAGGCAAAACAAAACGATAAATAGGAAAGACAAATAACATCGTCATATAAGTGAATATCGGACGAACAACGACTTGGAAATCGCCAAGTTCATCTAAGCTAAAGTGCGTGATCGTCAATAAAACCGTAATATAAATCATCAATATACTCGCCCCTGCTTCTAATGAGGCAGTGAAGCTTTTGCGAACATAGTTACGCATATTAGGATCAAGTTGAACCGATTTTATTGGTTTCGTCGCAATTTGTTTACGTCGCTTCCAATACATAAAATGGGCAGCAACAAGCGATGAAAATGCCATGCTATAAAACAATGAGGCAAGTGGTGTAAAGTGCAATACGTAGTAACAAATAACAAAGCCCGCTACATTCGTAACAGGCTCTATCCAAGTCACTTTATTAGACACATCATACAAACGGTACATGGCTATCAAGTTGGTAAAATAAACCTTCATTCCCATGCTAAAAATCACACCAACCATTTCGAAATAGCCAACGTTGATGTGTAATTCGTGTTTAATGTATGGAAGTACAACTCCCCATGTTAAGAGAACAATCGTGATCAAGCAAAACCGGAAAATATTGATAATGTCACGATCATTATTCGTTTGGCTGTAAGTCACAACCATAGAAGAGCGAAAACCCGTCATTAATATTAATGATAGAGATACAATATCTATCACACTATTAAACAGCGCTAAGTCGTCTTTATTAACCCACTGAGCGAGCCAAATCTTGAATAAAAAACCAATAGAAATACTGGCTAGTGTCGCGGCAGCGCCTGCTTTAAAAGCCGTTTTCAATCGAGATAAAGCATCTTCACTTGATGGCGGGGCAATATTTTGCTTTTCCATATATATAAACAATAAATCATCAGACTGATTATAATACGTTATTTATCTTTAAATATCTCTCGTAAATATAATAATCCATTAATCCTTTATTGGTTATATTTCTTTAGGTGATGAGTATAATGACTCAAAAATATTTAATTCTGATTCAAGTTCTGACAACAATAATGAAACATTTGCAACATCACCATTATTAACACAGATTTTAATTTTATCACGAATAGTTTTAATTTTATTTCTACTAATAGTAATTAACGACATTTCTTGAAGTCCAACGTAAGATAATACAATTGTAATATGTAAAAGACATTGTCCACCCCAACGATATTTGTTTGTTAGGACAATGACATTTCTTTATTTGAGCTTGAATAATATCTTAAAATGTGACATATGTCACACTTATTGCAGAGGATGGGTCACATATTAGCCGAGTAAACTATTTAACGCTTAGAAAAGACAGTTATTGATTACTTCACTTTCTGCTTATATACGGCTTAAACGTCAAAAAAGCAGTATCTAAACGGTTTAAACGGCGATTTTCCATATTATTAAATATGTAATGGGAATTGGTAGAGATTTATAATAACCCAATATTACATGTGGTATACGTACCAGAAATCGAAATAATACAGATACAAATTGCTATAAGTTACAGTCATTCTTTATTAAAGTCATTTTGTTAATAATTAACTCTCTTCATCATTTTTTAATTGACTCATCACATAGCAAAACTTATTGTAAAACAACAGAGCGGATATCGTATAATGGTATTACCTGAGCTTCCCAAGCTCAAGACACGGGTTCGATTCCCGTTATCCGCTCCAGTCTTTAACAAGGCCTGCATTCTAATTTTAACGAACTGATTCTCTTATCTATAACGTCAATATTTTGATTAATATTAATCCTCTGACTTTCCTCATGATACACACAAAATTCTGCCCACTTGAATCTCTTTATTTAACTGCGTAAAGTTGCCTCCCTTACTACGACTAACTGAGATAAATAATGAATAATTGGATTATATTAGCCTTTCTTAGCATATTCATTATCGGCTGTGCTCACTCACTATCAGAAGGCACATCGATTCAAGCTCATGGCAATGTTGAAATGAGCCGCAGTATTAAGTAATTATAAAAATAAAGACCAACATGTTTTGTTGGTCTTTATGTTTTGTTGGTCTTTATGTTTAATCTCCCAACACCACACCAAAATGTTCGTCACAGGATACGTTGCTTGGGTTACCACCCGAATCATAACCACAATAATCAAGCTCTAATATATTGTATTCTTGGCGTGTTTCTTCTAATAACTGCACAAACTCTTCTTTTGTCACCTTACGCTCTCGATAGTAACTCGCATATGTTGATGATCCCATAAAGAAACCTTGAGCAGTACGCACTCGCGTATCGTTCGGTGGTAGTGTCGTTAGCTGATTTTGGGTAAAACTCCCATCGGGTAAACGCACTTGATACAGTACAGTATCATCACCGATCAATGTTGTTGTGGTACTTAGCGTCATGCCAAAAGCTTCAAATGGTCCAGATAAATTACCATCACAATCTGACGCGCTTTGATCAGCACTAAAGACTTTTTCATTACCGTTATCACCGCATATACCAGAGCCAACAACATCTTCAACAGAATCACATTCAGATGAATTTTTAGCTGGGTACAAAAATACGTTACGCTGCTTAATACTGTTGCCAATGACTTCTAAATGGATAAATCCACGATAGTGATCGTAACGATATGGCCAACTCGCAGAAACATTGGGATCACCATCTGCCCCTAAAAAGGTATATTCGCCAACCCACCAGCCTTCTTCACGTTGCCAAGGAACAAAATCGAGTAAATTAACACTTTCTAAGTCGCATTCAGGTTCTGGAGCCGATTGAGTCAAGAACTCAGACTCAGACTCAGACTCAGACTCAGACTCAGACAAGTTATCATCTACCGCTTGCACTTCAACTGATTCTGATTGTACTGGTTCTGGCGTTGTATTAACTTTTACCGCATTTTCATTATCACTGTTACAAGCCATCATTGAACAACACGCTATCAACGTTAAAAATATTCGCCAAGCCATAAACTACAACCTATTAATCATCTCTTAATAGAACAATGTAGTTTGCAAATGTATGGTGCTATTACTCAGTTATAAGATTTCATCAATTTTGCTAAAAACCTCGCCAATAAGCTCATTTTTTATTTATCAAAAACTTCCTTTATATGACTATTTTTCAATCAGTTAAACGATTTAAAGTAGGCACTCTTACTTTGAACGTCTAATATTGAATATGTTGTAAATTGCATGGAAGCGATAGATGAAAACATCATTATTAACTAACGAATTAATTGTAGCGGGATTACAATTTCAACCGACCTATAAAAATGGGATCAGTAATCATTTACCAATGACTTTAGTTGCACTTGATCAAATGGGTGCTAACGACGAGCGTATATTACTTTTTTATCATCAATATATATCACAGCTTGAAAACGTCGCTCGTAATGAGCCCTTTATTAAACAAGCGGATAAAATTGAGCAACGTATTAAAAATGATGGCGTTGAAGCAACACTCATCGCCTATATGCCAAGGTTAATTGCTAGTTTTAATGCGCAAGCTTTCCAATGCATGATACGGTTATCTTATGCGATAAAAAGCCAGCAGCAACGTGAGATCGCTTATGCATTAGCCTATTGGGAACAAAGCTATCAACTTATTACTCCATTATCGATAACAGAGAAATACAACGCAGAGCAGCAGTTAGAGCAGCTGGTGTATGCTTTTTCAAATAGCTCATTCCAAACCAATAATGCTAGTCAGCGTATTTTTGAGGTGGCACAGCATCCTAACTATCTAAAGCTTGCTCCCGTCCCTGTTGATATAACAATAGAAAAAGTATTGCAGCTAGTTGTTGAGTATTACCGTAAAACAAGTGACTCCACCTTCTTATATGGTATTACTGCCGTTCACGCTTTTATCGAACTGTTACAATATTTCCCAGATCAACAAACAGCATTACAATGGTTTTGGCAAAGTTATACAGCCGCTTTTGCGACGGTAGGAAAAAACCTTCCGCAATCTCGTGATGTATTACCGCCTCCCCCTCACCTAAGTTGGCTTGAAACGATCACACGTGGAGCTTTAAGTAACAATGATCACACGATAACGTTGATATACAGCTGTAGTGAGCTTTATAAGTGCTATCCATTGGCAGAATTAAAGTATATTGCGAATCAATGTATAGCCAATGAAAGCCTTTAATATTAAGTAATATCCAGCCATATGATGATGTTTATATGGCTATTTTCTATGCAGTCCGTTTGTGAAACTTTCATTTATTTAACGTAATCTTATACGATACAAAGCTAGCCATTTCAAAAATAAAGCATCAGAGGTAGAGTATTACCCTGTAGAGTTAAATTCAGATACACGTTATTTTATAAATAGCTTACGCTTTTTTACTATGTGGTAATTAACAAATGAAAATTGAACAAGACGTTATTGAAACGCTAGAAGAGTTAAAAACCTTTATTATCTCAATTGAAAATGGTGGTTTAGGCTTAAAAGATGTAGAAGGCATTGGCTTAGCTAAAAATAACGCTGATGGTCGCCCTTTCATCGCTGTTTTTGATAAGAATCAGCAGTTGATTTATGGACGCTGGTTAAGCCAAGATGTTTATGATAATGGTAAGGATATTGTTCGTAACGGTGTGAAACATCACTAATTAAATACATTAGGATCTGATCTTTATCATATTGTTATTGCGTTAGATCCTAAATACTGACCATAAGATATCTTACCTATCGTTTTAGTATTTTCGGTTTAGATCTATATTGAAAATAATTAGGCATAAATAGTTTAGGCTCTGTGGTTTTGTCGAGTACTTTTACAATGTAAGCAGTAAGGATATGCCGACCAATCTTTAACGTATCTTCTGTTAACGATAATGGGATTTTTGAATGTATTTTTACTCGCTGCAGATCTGAACGATATTGAGCATTCACTGCAACAATACTTGCTTCATGCCTTGTTTTACAAATAATACAAACATAACAATCAAACTTACCTGCACGCCCCCAGCCACTTAGAAATATATTCTTGGCGGTCACATAATACATATATAGGTATGCTCACACAGCCGTAATAATAAGCACACATTAATGCAATCAGGTGCTTATGTCATATGCTATTTTGTTACTACTTAGAACCTATATTGAATTACTTTTTTGTTTATATTATCAATTTGTTAGTATCGATAATTACAGAAATAATCAAGCCCCTATATATTTGACAAAATCATCTTAATACAGAGGCTCAGTTGATACTTATTCCGGTTTTCTTTCACCGGTCATAAATGCATGAAGAATTTCTGGTGTTAGCTCACCCGCCTCTTCTAATCGCTTTAATTCAGCAACAATTTTCTTCTGCTCATCAAGCTCGGGAATAGGGAGCTCTGGCTCTTTTTCGTAATCATCAGGTATAGATAAATTTAAATCATGCATAGGAAAACCCTAACTTTTAAATAGTATATTATTTGCTGATTATACACGTAAATGTTTCACGATAGCATCTTGTTTACCGTTTCACATGCATAGCCAAATGACCTTTAATCTGCATAACTACTTCCACGTTGTTTGCCGCAGTCACCGGCATAAAAGATGCGGCAAAATAGATCATTGGTGATCGATTAATGCCGCACTCATCATCGTTCTATTAAATCAATTTACTTACAATGACTGTTGGTGCTTTTCAATCAACATATCCATCGCTTCTTGAGCACGTTGCTGGGCATGAATCATGGTATCTTCATGTAACATTGGCTCTACTACTTCGTAGTAACATTTTATCTTTGGCTCCGTCCCTGAAGGCCTAACAATAACGCGAGCCCCACCTTGTAAGTGATAGATCAATACATCGCTAACGGGTAATTCAATACCTTCAACTGTACCATCACTAAATGTTCTCAACGATTGCTTATAATCTTCTGTGCATACAATCGGTAACCCTGCAATCTCTGTTGGTGGTTGATGGCGTAATGTATCACCGATAGGCGCAGCGGTTGGATCCAATGCAATGCTACGTTGCGCATTAATATACAAACCATGCTCACGATAGATAGCTTCTAATTGATCCCAAATAGTCTGCCCTTTAGCATGCAACTCTGCGGTTAATTGTGCAAACGCAACTAATGCAGATAAACCATCTTTGTCCCACACCTTACTACCAATGGTGTAGCCCAATGCTTCTTCGTATGCGAACAGGAATTGATGCTCTTCTGTTTGTTGTGCCATCGCTACATTAGTTAGCCACTTAAAGCCCGTTAACGTTTGGTAATAACGCGCTCCAAGAGTCGTCGCAATCTTGCCAAGTAAGCTTGAAGATACAATTGTATTCCCCACTAGGTTTTGATTAGCATGTGCATGGCTTAATAAGTAATAGCCGAATAATGTACCAACCTGATCCCCTGTTAGCATTTGGTATTCACCGTCGTCACGACGTACAGCAACAGCAAAGCGATCTGCATCTGGATCATTGGCACAAGCTAATACTGCATCGTGTTTTTTTGCTTCCGCAATAACAAGATCCATCGCGCCAGTTTCTTCAGGGTTAGGGAATTTGACCGTAGGGAAAGTACCATCAGGCTCTCTTTGCGCTGCAACACTGTAAACATGGTCAAATCCAGCATCAGCTAATAATGTTTCTGCCATTTCGGCACCAACACCATGCATTGCCGTATAAGCGATGTTAATTGATTGCGGATTGGTGTGATTTATCAATAACGGATTGGTATTCATCGTTTGGCGATAAGCTTGGTAGTAGTCTTCATCTAGCCAAACGAGTAGCCCTTTATCTTCAGCCTCTTCTAGCGGTAAATACGACAATTCATGTTTTGTCGCTTTATCAATTTCATCGGCGATTCCAGCATCTTGCGGCGGAATAATCTGGGCACCATTTTCCCAGTAAACTTTAAAGCCATTGTATTGCGGAGGATTATGACTGGCAGTAACAACAACAGCTGCAGCGGTATGAAGATGTTTCACGCCAAATGCAACAACTGGCGTTGGTGCCACTTTTACCGTTAAATAGACTTTAATGCCTTGTGCGGTTAATACTGATGCTGTGTCATGTGCAAATTGTTGTGAATAAGGACGCCCATCATAACCAATAACAACACCTTTACTGGCCGCTTCAGGGACTGAACGTAACAGATATTGCCCCAATCCTGCCGCTGTTTCTTGAATGACTAAGCGGTTCATTCGATTAGGCCCAGCACCAACAACTCCGCGTAATCCTGCTGTACCAAAAGCTAATCGACCGTTAAAACGATCCGTTAACTCTGCTTGATTATTGTCTTGGATAAGCTGTTCTAATTCATTTCGTGTTTTTGGGTCAGGATCGCGTTCCAACCAACGAGCGATATCACTATTCATTATTATTGTCCTGCTATGTTGATGATTTTCTGAATCACAATCGAATTGATATGTTCAAGAACTTGCATCATTAAGTACTACATCATGCTATCAATAAACCACAAATGATAAACATTCGCATTATATACCATGCTATTTTTATCATATTTACATCTGTGTGTTTAATTATTGCACACGCAAACGATAGCGTGAATATTGCGCAGTACTCTATGATTTAGCGATAAAAATAATATACTGATGCGCTGCAATTACGAAGGTTAAAAAACGCGTATAAAAAAACCGATAACGCTAAGAGCTTATTCGCTTTAGCTATATCGGTTTTTAATCTCTGAACCTATTTAATCAGTAAGATATTCTTACCACATCAAATCATCTGGAATAACGAAGTCTGCGTACGGATCATCTTCATCTGCAATACTGTCAGCCACTGTATTATTTAATACAATAGATTCTTCATCACGTTGTGCAATCTTATCTGCGACAGAAGCGGGGATTACTTCATAGCCATCAAGGTAACGCGCAATCGCTAAACGACCATTTACTAGCTGATTTTGCATTACTTTATCAACATAGATCTTTTTAACCGTTGAACCATCAGTAAAATTGTAACCGATATCACCACTCTGACGATCCAAGCGATTCATTTCAATAAGCTGTTTAATTTGAGCAGCCAGCTCTTTCGCTTTGATCTCTTCATCACGAACACGATTAAGCTCTTTATCTTTTTCTAGCTGTGCTATGCGATTTGCTTCAACAGCAGCTTTTGCTTCTTTCGCTTGAGTACGAGATTTTTTAGTGGTTTTACCCGCCTTTTTAAGCTTCTTCTTATCTATAAGCCCTGCTTTTAGCATCTGCTCTTGTAGACTTAGCTTTGCCATTGAAACTCCGTAACATTCATTATTATTTATCAGTGTAGACACACTAATTTATAGCCGTATTATCACGTTTAGCGCTAAAACAGGTCAAGCTTAAACAATAAAATTACTTGCAGACTTTAAATCCATTCTTAATGGCTAAAGAATCGATTATTCATCTAACAAATCACAGTTAACAATTTAATAAAAAAGTAGAGTTCAGCATTATTTCCCGCTTTGTCTCTTCCTTAGTCATTAAACTCGCGATACCTCACCATCATCTAATTAATTGAGTTATTCTCAAAAATTTGTCTCGCGTCGTTTAAAGATGCCTTACAATTTTTTCATTCATCATAAAAAATACTTACACTCAACTTATCGCCTTTTGTTTATGTAAAGATCACTGTTGAAAGTTATACACCGAGCCTAAATTAAGTATCTGAGTCAGTTCATCTAATGCGGTGCGAGATTCCACCAGCAAATTGGGATCAGCTAAATCAGCTTCAACTAAACGATCACGATAATGCTTATCAACCCACTGGTTTAAAACAGAAAATTTATCATCTGACATTAACACCTCAGGATTTACAGCTTGCAGTTCTTGTTCATTAAGCACGACACGTAGTCGTAAGCATGCTGGTCCTCCACCATTTGCCATACTCTGCTTCAAATCAAAGATCATCACTTTATCAATGCCTTGCTGACTCGTTACTAATTGCTCTACATAGCGTTTAACTTGGCTATTTTCTTCACACTCTTGCGGTAAAACCAGTACGGTTTCTCCATTAGGTAACGATAATAATTGTGAGTTAAATAGATAGCTTGAGATCGCACTATCAATCGACACACTCGAAGTAGGCACTTCAATGATCTTAAAGTCCTCACCCATTTTTTGTTTTAACTCTGCATACACTTTCGTTTGATCAACATACGCTTGCTCGTGACAAAACAATAAATCTCTATTACCAACAGCAATCACATCATTATGGAATACACCTTGGTCAATCACAGCAGGATTTTGCTGAGCAATCACAACTTGCTGCTCATCTAATTGGTGTAACCGTGCTATAGCTTCACAAGCCTCAAAGGTTTGCCTTGCTGGATATTTCTTTGGTTGAATAAAACGACTATCAAAAGCATGACGACCGTGAACAAAAAACTCAACGCCAGCTTCACCATATTCACGACAAAAGCGGGTGTGATTGGCCGCCCCTTCATCGCCAAAATGATTCACCGAAGGTAAAGCGCTATGATGATGGAAATGTTGTTCACTCGAAAACATCGCTTTTAAAATCTTACCTGTTGTCACATGCTCGATTGAACGGTGAAACTGATTAACTAAATTAGCTGGGGTGAAATGTACTCGCTTATCAACAGTATCAGCAGATGGCGATACTGTGGCTGCATTGGCTGTCCACATACTGGAAGCTGAATAGCAAGATGCTAGTAACTTGGGATTATGTTTTGCTACCTGCTGGATAATATTTTTATCTGAGCCAGAAAAGCCCAAACTACGGAGCGTAGCAATATCTGGTCTTTCTTGTGGTGCAATGATCCCTTGTACTAAGCCTAGATCAGCAAGGGTTTTCATTTTTGCCAGCCCTTGTTTCGCTGCTTGCTTAGGATTAGACGCTTTGGCGCTGTTCTTAGCTGACGCAAGATTACCGTAAGCTAAACCGCTGTAATTATGCGTCGGGCCCACTAAACCATCAAAATTCGCTTCAAATGCTTTCATTTTCCATCCATGTCATCCGCTAAATACATAGCAATTAACATAACAAAATTTTTACATTTACCGCAACAAAACACGTTTATGTCTAATTAGTCATTATTTATAGATTATTATTTTATATCGTTCGTAAGTTTCCTTTATATAGGCTTGTTTTCTGCACTTATTGTAAATTAAATGAATAACTACGCAGTTTTAGGTAAAAAAAAGCAGCCACTAAGGGCTGCTTTTATATTCTATTTTTCTATTTAGTGACCGCTATCTATCTTAAATGCATTGTGATCAAACAGTGAATTCATAATATCAACAGAAGAAGCCCCATCCACTAACCCAAGATCATGGGCCGGATGAATATTACCTAAGACAATATTTTGCGTCTTACCGTCATCTGTTGTGATATCAAGATTAACATTACCTTTATCATCAACACCTGCACTTACATGATCCAATAAGTTATCCATATCTGACTTACCACTATCATCATTGCCAAGCAATTCTCGGATATCAATCTTATCTTTACCAAGCTCAAAATCAGCAATAGTATCGGTATTATTGCTATTAGATAGCGATGTTTCATGCCAAGTAAAGAGATCATCACCAGCACCGCCAGTTAAGATGTCATTTCCAGTACCCGCGAGTAAATTGTCGTCACCATCGAAACCAAATAAAGACTCACCTTGGCTATCTGCGATTAAGTCATTGCTCTCTTCATTACCAAAGTTCTTACTAAGCTCAAGGCTGCCGTTATTCAATAACGTTGTCACTTTATCCGTTGCAGTCATCTCACTAGATGTACTACCAAATAAGTCATGGTTAGACACACCATCTAGAATGATATTCTGCACTACCTTATCTTGATCGTTAGAGATCTGAATTAAGGTACTCCCATCTTGCTCAGTGATATTCAGACGATTATTCAAATCCGCTAATGAGTGAATATCTTTCGTGTCTAATGCATCACCTAGGCTGATAGTATCGATACCAACTTCAAAGTCCATGATCTTATCTGTCGCAGGGGCATCTGCCGTACCGAAATCACTTTCTGACCATAGGAAGGTATCTTTCACCCCATCACCATGACCGCCTAGCTCCCCACCCCATAGAATGTCATCACCAGCACCACCAACAAGGATATCAGAGCCTAAACCACCAACCAGTACATCATCACCATCACCACCGTAAAGCGTTGCTGCTGCAGTACTGTCGATGATCAGATTATCGCCACTCACATTTGAATTGTGACCAATAACGTTATTTGTTTGCGATAAATCATCTACAACGATATTGATATTTACAGGTGCAGATTCTGCATAAGAGCCATCAGATTCAGTCGAAACCGCGACAACATTAATTGAGTGCGTACCTTGGTCAAGATCTTTGATATACAAGCCATCAACCTTGTCAGCTGGCACTTCCCAATGACCATTACCAAGATCTTTACCAATAACATTACCGTCTTTATCAACAACCTGACCTGAACCTAAATTCGTTAACTTAACGGTTAAGGTTTCAGATGCATCTGCGGATGCCGCAGCAATTAAGCCAATCAGTGGCAACATGGTACCAACAGAGCTTCTTATCGCTGCTGTTTGTAAATGTTCCGGACTGATACTTAATGATGGCGCATCTGCTTTAGGAGCTACATTAATTTCAACTTTATTAGTTGCAGCTTGGTTACCGCCAGAGCCTGTATTGCCGCCATCGTTAGTCGTAATGGTTAACTCATCTTTACCACTGTAATTTTCATCGCCGGTATAACTTACCCCACTATTAAACACGGCATTAATATCATCCATTGAACCTTCAAGCGTGACATTACCGACTCCATTTTGAACCACTTTCACTGGGCTGTTATCTGGCAATGTAATCGTTAATGAACCATGAGCTACACTTAGCTGTACCGACATACCAGTATTATTGGCTAGTTCATTAAAGTCGACGTCTGATACTTGTAATCCAGTGATAACAGTAGCAACGTCTTCATCTGCCGCAATACTGGTTGGTACATGGTTAACAGGCGCATCGTTAACCGGTGTCACCGTGATATCAACCGTATCGATATCCGTTAATACGCCACCTGCACCAGCGTTACCGTTATCGCTGGTAGTCATGGTTAACTGATCTTTACCTGCATAATTCTCATCACCGGTATATTTAATACCGTCAGCAAGTAATGTGTTGATCTTATTGATATCACCACTGATAACTAACTTACCGTCACCATTATCAACAATATTCAAACCTTGCGTATCAGTTGCAATAATCGCTAACTGGCCATGACCTACTGCTAACGTCACCGTCATGTCACCTGATGCGCCATTTTCCTTCGCATCTACATCACTGATCTTAAGACCACTGATCACATGGCTGCTGTCTTCATCAACAATAAATGCATCAGGTACCGTGTTCACTGGCGCATCGTTAACAGGCGTCACCGTGATATCCACGCTATCAGTATCGGTTAGAGCACCACCTGCACCAGAATTGCCGTTATCGTTGGTTGTCATGGTTAAGCTATCAGTACCGTTAAAGTCTTTATCACCAACGTAATTGATGCCTTTATCCAATAGCTGATTGATCTTAGTAATATCACCTTCAATGGTTAATGTGCCATCACCATTACCTTTGATCACCAGACCTGTTGTATCGACACCATCAGCAATACTTAATTGACCATGCTGTACACTTAACGTCACCGTCATGTTCATTACTGCATCATGATCATGACTATCTACATCAGTCACTTGCAGGTTCTTGATCACGAGTATTGCATCTTCTTCAACTGTTAGCGGATCCGTTGGCATATGGTTTACAGGTGCATCGTTATCAGGCGTCACATCAACGTGGATTGTTTTATCCACCGCAACGCTATCTGTACCAACAACACCGTTATCCACCGCACGAATATCGAAATCTAGATCACCCGTCCAAACCTTACCGTCAATCACAGTTTGGTTGTTCGCATCACCTGGGTGGAAGGTCAATGTATCAAGCTCAGAGCCATCAACTTTAATGACCCATGAACCATCTGCTTGTTTTTCACAGCTGCCTTTTACACCATCCGGTAATGTAAATGAACTTGAATCAGGCACATTAGTAATGGTGATTTGTAGTGATTCCGCCCCATTTTCATGCACATTTGAATTTGGGTTCTTAACGGTGTTTTCGTCATCATAAGCTTTAATGCCTAAATCCAACGTGATTGAACCATTTTCATCACCAGATGCATTTGGGTTTACATCTGTATCGACTTTATCAGCAACTGGCTGAACATCAATAGTGATGGTTTTACGGTTTTCAGCTGGCTTGTCTAAGGTTTCTTCTTTTGAATACACCACAATATCGATATTAACTGTACCGCTGAAATCTTTCGGTGGCACAATTTTCACGCTACTTAAATCAAATGATTCCCCCGAACCGCTAAGTGTCCAAACACCACTACCATTATTGGTTGCGCCTTGAACAATAAAGCCATCCGGTACATTTTCTAACTTAATAGAAACAATATGCTCAGAGCCATCGCTGTCTTGTAGTGTTCCACCAACACCACTTAATGAAATAGCGGTATCTTCATTACCGACAATCGGTGTCTCAGTACCATGCCATTTAACTTCGTCATTAACAGCAACGACATCAAAACTCACTGTGTTATCAAATGTCTTTGATGCTGATACTTCTTTGCCACCAGCCGTTTCATCATAAACAGTGGTATCAACAACCGTGGTTTTCACATCAATATCAACCTTGCCGCTAAAATCAGGCGCTGGACGGAAATGAATATTCCCCATCTGGCTAGCATCAATGGTGATAGATGAACCTAGTACATTGCCATTTGCATCAATAAACACACCATCGGCACTGTCTTTAAGCGTTAATGTCACAGACTCAACGCTCTCTTTACCGTCAGTTAGCTCTGTGCTGACATCTTTTAGTGCTACAGATAGATCGAGCTTGATATCTCCATCTTCATAAGCAACATCTTTATAAACTTGCTCTGTTTTATCATCAGAAGACGAGATCGGCTGCTTATCACCGTTTAAGCCTTCAGTTTCAACCACGTTGATTTCAACCGATTTAGGTCCATCCACTTCAGGTGCAATTTGCACTGAAATCGTGTCAGTTTGTGTTTTGTAATCACCACTTTCGGTATCGGTAGTCACAAACTTCACATCTAGCTTAAAGTCACCGGCAAAATCTTTCGGCAAGTTAATGTGAATGCTAGATAAGTCCACTTCACCATTCGCAGATACCGGTACTTTCAGTACATACTCACCTGTTACGTGATTATAATCAGCTCCAGAAATCGAAGCCCCATCTGGTAGATTTTTAGCATCAATAACAATGGTTAACTCATCATTCAATTGATGACCGTCAGCGGTACTCACTTTTAGGATGTGATCGGTAATTTGTTTACCTAAATCTACCGTGTGATCTTCTGTACCCGTTACAACGTGATCTTCAATGATGATGTCTGCAGCTTTTTCATCATGACTTTCAGTATTCTTACTAAAATCAAGCGTAATAGTGTCTTTCTTAACCACTAATGCACTTGGATCACCATCGTCACTTAAATCTTGAACCATAGCGCTAATTTGTAGCACTAGAGTCTCTTTAAAGCCTTCTGGTGCTTTGATCTGCAAGTTGCCTAATTGCGACTGAGGAATCGTCCAACTACCATCACCATTGTTAATACCACCAACAATCACAAAACCTTCAGGAATAGGTTCTAGTACGACTTGCTGAATAACTTCAGAGCTGGAATTATCGTCATTAACCCAAGTGATTTTGCCATCTGAGTCAGCACCATTAGAGAGATCAATTACACCATCACTGTCACAGCTAATATTGGTAACAGTTTTGCCGTCATCACTTACAACTAACTGACCATCGCTTTCCACAACAGCTTCAATATCAACGGTTAAAGTACCTGTAATATCTTTCGTTACCGTCTCTTTATCACCATCAACATCGGTCTCTGATACCGTTACTGTTGAAGTTAACGTGATATCTTTATCCGAATCTTCTGGCGCATGCAGTGTTAACTTAGTGCCATTCAATAACTGTTGTAATTGGCTATCAGTAAAGGTGATTTTTCCTGATGCATCGGCAACTAATAACGTATCACCCAAGAACAACTGGTAACCTTGTGGTAAACCGTTTAATGCAACAGCCGTAATATGTTCTTTCGGATCGGTAAACTCAGGTGGTAACCAATCAATTTGAATCGGTTGATCTTCAAAACCCTTAGAAACCGTACCGTAATCTGTCGCATCAATCTCAGGCGTAACATGAATAACCAATTCGCCATTAAACGCCTTACTCGCACCATCGTTTTCAGTCACCACGACTCGTACATCAAGCGTAATGTCTTCTGTGCTATTTTCAGGTGGTACGATTTTTACATCATTTAACGTTGTCAGATTAACCTGATAAATAGGCTGACCGTTTTTATCTTCACCAGCATAAACCAGTGTTTGAAGGTTACCGTTCTGATCGTACAGTTTTGCCCCTTCTGGAATACCAGAAACCACAATACTTAAGGTTTCAGAACCATCAGTTTTACCATCAACCGTGTGCTCACCTGATACCACTTTAAAATCAAACTTCGCGCTACCGTCTTCTTTGATCGTGGTTTGTAAGCCAATTTGACCGTTATCTAAACGGGTCCAATCAGAATTTTCTGATTCAATTCTCGCCTGATCAACCACACCGGTTAATGCAATATCAATCGATTGTGGGCCAACAACTTTCTCGCTAGTTTCCGTTGTCACATTACCATTAGCATCAGTAATGGTTGCAACATCTCGGATCACACCGTTGACTGATATACTAAAGTCAACGTTGCTATCTAATGGCGGCTGAAGTGATAGACCGTTCAAGTCTTCATATTTAATTTCATACACACCATCAGCATTTGGCGTCAGAAGTTGATCATTTAAGTACAATACCGCACCTTCAGGAAGTGCTGAGATTTGTAGGAATAAATGCTCAGAGTTATCGGTATTATCATCTAACGACACAAAGTTAATGTGCGTTGATAGATCAATGCGCTCATCTTCTTTCGATTCAACACGCGTTACTTTTAACGTGCCATCATCAGCTTGAGGATTTACATTGATAACAATTTCTTTCGCAGTCGATTCTGCTGTCTGATGGCCATTAACAAAGTTATCAAGCTCTTTACTTTCAGCTGTGATAGACAGTTTAATATCACCACTAAAGTTATCAGCAGGGTTCACCTCAACAGATTTCATTTGCTCAGCATCTACTTTGTAAATACCTGACCCTGGTGATGTTTCAACTAGTGTTTGACCATCAATTTCTAATGTACATTTATCTTGGTACTCTTTTGGTACCGTAATGTAGTAGAACAGTGCTTCAGAGCCATCGGTATCTTGCAGATCAGCAACAACACTTAGCTGAACATTAGAACCATCTTCATCAACAACATAATGTTCAACAGAGCTTGCACTCCATGTTGGCGTATCTGCAATACCCTGAACATCAATCGAGAACTCACCATTCATTACTGGGTGGTTACCACCATCAGTGGTATTCACTTGTGCACTAACATCAAATTTAATACCGTTTGCAGAGGTCGAGAAATCTTCTGCAGGAACAAAAGTCACGCCTTGTAGGGTGTAATTCTCACCGCTAGCATCTGCTGTAAATGCACTTGCAGGAATAGTGATTGAACCGTCGCTATTAACAGCTAAAGGCTGACCGTTAAACATAAAGACGCCATGCGCTTCGCCTTGCGGTTGAATAGTCACAGTGCCAATGTGCTCACCACGATCATTATCACCAACATTGATGCTCATATTGATCGCAATACCATCACGATTTACATCAACATTATCGTTGGGATCAGTAGAGTGACGACCGTCTTCTTCCTGACCAATGCTGTTTTGCAAGCTTAAGGTTGCATCTTTATCCGACACTTCAAGCGTGATCGTACCTTGTGCCTTATCACCGTCGCCATCGGTTACTTCAAAGCCAATATTTTTAAGGATCTCTTCTTGGTTATGATCCAAATTATCGTTCGCAGCAAAGTAAGTATCACCATTAGGTTTGATCATAAGATCACCTAACTTTTGACCATTCTCTGTTACTTCATAAATACGATAACCGCCAGACTCTGGCAATGTTGATAAATCAATATGCTGCCCATCAACAATCAATGCTGTGACTTGTGCACCATCCGCACCGGTACTCACAATCACATTTTCCAGTGTCGTCGTGCTGTGCTCAACCGTATTTAGCGTTACATCATGTACAGATGGAATATCATCTTTAATTGATACATCAATATTGACTGTACCGCTGGTATCACCATCTTTATCAACGGCATAAACAGGAAATTCAATCTTAAACTCATCTTCACCTTGAGTGGGATGATCTATTGTCCCTTCCAGCTTAAATATATAACGACCATTAGGTAACAAGGCATAGGTGAAGACAACTTGTCCATTCGCTATCCCTTGATAAGTACCCACACCTGTCTGCTCAAGAACAACGTCGTGGCCTTCTGACTTAATGGTATTTTGAGCATTAAACGCTTCTACATCGACCTTAAAGTTAGACACATAGTCACTGCCTTGATCGACTTGAATATCACCCAGTGCTGTTACGCCATCTTTTGATGTATGTGAACCACCCGCTAATGCATCTTCATCAACACTGATAGCTGGAGCAGAAATAATGATAGGTGCGGCACCATCATTAATGGTGATTTGCGCATTTACATTATTGGCAAGGTTATCACCGTCAGTGTCTTTGACTTGGACCGGCACATCGATAACAATCTTATCGCCATCAACACTTACAAAACCTGAGGTTTCACTACCATGATGATCTAAAGGCGCATGTTGAGTAATGGAAACTTTCACGTCTACATCATGACCATTAGCTGCCTGTACTGCTGAAACCGTAACCGTTAGAACGACTTGACCATTAGCAGTACCGATTAGCTGACCATCGTGATAGCTAAAGCTAATTTTTGAACCAGATGCTGTTAACTCTGACTGCAACTCATCAATTAATGCCGAAAGATGTGTACTATCGATTGAAACCTTAGTTGGATCTAAACGGTCAACGCCAGCTTTCACCGCAATGTCAACATCACCTGAAACAGGGTAACCTTGTTCACCTGCTGTCGGTTGTAAATCGCCTTCAGTAATAACGATAGAGCCAGTTTCGCCACCTTTTGCATCCTCACCATCATGAATATTGATCGTGATCTGACCCGGCTTGCTGTTATCACCGTCATAGTCTTGAGCAACGACATCTAGCTTAATAATTTCATTATCAGCATTCTTGTCATCGACCTGATCAATCGGTTGTTTTTGTTCAACAACGTAATGACCATTAACATCAATCTTGATTTCCATCACAACTTGAGATGGATTGTCTTTTAATACTACGGTGATTGTAGAGCCGTCAGCACTTAACGAATACGTCGTTTCATGACCATTACTGGTTAAACCATCCAACGATGATTGGTTACCTTTAAAGTACACTTTCGCGACTTGGTCACTGCCCGTATCGATATCAATAGTGCCAGATGCTGTTGCTGTGCCTGATACCCCTTCTTCCAAGGTTGCTGTTGAATCATGACCAAACGAAGGCTTCTGACCATCTTTAATCGTAATGTTCACATCAACGGGTTTGTCTAACGCGTCACCATCGGTATCTTGCATTTGAACAGGTACATCAATGGTGATCTTACCGCCGGTAACATCAACATAGGTGCCGTTTGATTTTATGTGATCAAGAGGTAAAGACTGATGAATAGCCAAATCAACAGTCACATCACCATTCGCTGATGAGGACGGCGTCATGCTAATACTTACCGCTTCTTGACCACTTGTTGTCACACCCGTAATAGTGATTACACCATTAGCATCAGTGTGAACAGTGAAAGTCAGTGCTTCACCATTTGACGTTAAGCTATTGAGCTCTTTTACTAAATCTACTTGTGCGCTATCAGCAATCTTCAAGCTATTAGCAACTAATGCATCATCTGTGGCATTAACTGTAAAATGCGTATCTGCTGAAACAGGGTAACCCTTGCCAGCTTTAGGATCTTCAAGATCACCTTCAGTAATCGTGATGTTTGCTACAACACCCTCACCGGTAGGGTTTAGACCATCTTTAATATGGATCTCTAATTGACCCGTATTACTGATATCACCGTCTTTATCTGTTGCAGTAACAGCCAGATTAATATCAACGGTATCGCCTTTGCTGTTGTCTTGCTCAATTGGCAGATGTTGATGAACCGTGTAACTACCATCGACATTGATTTCAATCGTCATTACCGCTGCGCCATCATTCGCGCCACCGTCAATCACAACTTTAATTTCATTACCATCAACCACATAACGGGTTGCTTGGTTATTAGATACAATCCCTTCAAGTGATGGCTGAGACTGCGCAAAATCAATATGCGCAACATCATCAGAGCCCACATTTAGCGGGATTTTACCTGTTGCGGTTGCACCATTTTCTGTTTCAGTGATCGTTGTACCTTTATCGGTACCAAATTCAGGGTTCGCCCCATCAACAATCGTGATATCCACATTGGCAGGTTTGTCTAACCAATCACCATCGGTATCTTTCGCCTGTACAGGGACTTTAATCGAGATGTCATCACCATCGACAGTGACAAAACCTGAACTGTTACCTGAAGCCTGATGATCAAGTGGCAGCTCTTGGATGATTTTGACTTCGACATTAACGTTTTGACCCGCTTGCGTTGGGGTTAATTCAACACGTACGGCAACCGTATCAGTACCTGCGATGGTACCGACCAAATTACCATTGGCATCAATCGTAAAGGTTAATGGTTTGCCGCAGGATGTAAGCTCAGCGTTGAGCTCTTTAATTAAATCCGCTTGCTGCGTCGCATCAATGGCAACGGTGGTTGGATCGAGGCGATCTTCACCCGCAACCAGCGTTAACTCACCGGTTTTCTCTACCGGATAAGTGGTATCTGCGCCACCTGTGCTTGTGCCACTGCCATCCACATCACGGTCACCTTCGGTGATTGTGATATCAATGTTTTCACCACCTGCCGCATCTGTACCATCTTTGATCGTGATGTTGAGTTCACCACTAGCCGTATCACCGTCTTTATCTGTCGCAGTAACATCAAGCTTAATATCAGCAATATCGACACTGTTTTGGTCAACAGGCCCGGTTACTTTAACGGTATAGGTACCGTCATTAGCGATCGTCACTACCATCACAGGATTAGAGTCTGCATCAACCACGGTTAGTACATTGCCATTAACAGTAAACGTGGTTTGCTGACCGTTGCTGGTAATGTTGGCTAGGCTATCTTGGGTCGCATTAAAGTGGATGGTCTGAATATCATCAGAGCCGACATTTAACGGGATCTGACCCTGCATCACTTTATCAGCGTCGGTGGTTTCATTGATGATGATACCTTTATCGGTACCAAATTCAGGGTTCGCCCCATCAACAATCGTGATATCCACATTGGCAGGTTTGTCTAACCAATCACCATCGGTATCTTTCGCCTGTACAGGGACTTTAATCGAGATGTCATCACCATCGACGGTCACAAAACCTGAACTGTTACCTGAAGCCTGATGATCCAGTGGTTGTTCTTGGATTATTTTAACTTCGACGTTAACGTTTTGACCCGCTTGCGTTGGGGTTAATTCAACACGTACGGCAACCGTATCAGTACCTGCGATGGTACCGACCAAATTACCATTGGCATCAATCGTAAAGGTTAATGGTTTGCCGCCGGATGTAAGCTCAGCGTTGAGCTCTTTAATTAAATCCGCTTGCTGCGTCGCATCAATGGCAACGGTGGTTGGATCGAGGCGATCTTCACCCGCAACCAGCGTTAACTCACCGGTTTTCTCTACCGGATAAGTGGTATCTGCGCCACCTGTGCTTGTGCCACTGCCATCCACATCACGGTCACCTTCGGTGATTGTGATATCAATGTTTTCACCACCTGCCGCATCTGTACCATCTTTGATCGTGATGTTGAGTTCACCACTGGCCGTATCACCGTCTTTATCTGTCGCAGTAACATCAAGCTTAATATCAGCAATATCGACACTGTTTTGGTCAACAGGCCCGGTTACTTTAACGGTATAGGTACCGTCATTAGCGATCGTCACTACCATCACAGGATTAGAGTCTACATCAACCACGGTTAGTACATTGCCATTAACAGTAAACGTGGTTTGCTGACCGTTGCTGGTAATGTTGGCTAGGCTATCTTGGGTCGCATTAAAGTGGATGGTCTGAATATCATCAGAGCCGACATTTAACGGGATCTGACCCTGCATCACTTTATCAGCGTCGGTGGTTTCATTGATGATGATACCTTTATCGGTACCAAATTCAGGGTTCGCCCCATCAACAATCGTGATATCCACATTGGCAGGTTTGTCTAACCAATCGCCATCGGTATCTTTCGCCTGTACGGGGACTTTAATCGAGATGTCATCACCATCGACAGTCACAAAACCTGAACTGTTACCTGAAGCCTGATGATCCAGTGGTTGTTCTTGGATGATTTTAACTTCGACGTTAACGTTTTGACCCGCTTGCGTTGGGGTTAATTCAACACGTACGGCAACCGTATCAGTACCTGCGATGGTACCGACCAAATTACCATTGGCATCAATCGTAAAGGTTAATGGTTTGCCGCCGGATGTAAGCTCAGCGTTGAGCTCTTTAATTAAATCCGCTTGCTGCGTCGCATCAATGGCAACGGTGGTTGGATCGAGGCGATCTTCACCCGCAACCAGTGTTAACTCACCGGTTTTCTCTACCGGATAAGTGGTATCTGCGCCACCTGTGCTTGTGCCGCTGCCATCCACATCACGGTCACCTTCGGTGATAGTGATATCAATGTTTTCACCACCTGCCGCATCTGTACCATCTTTTATCGTGATGTTGAGTTCACCACTAGCCGTATCACCGTCTTTATCTGTCGCGGTAACATCAAGCTTAATATCAGCAATATCGACACTGTTTTGGTCAACTGGCCCAGTTACTTTAACGGTATAGGTACCGTCATTAGCGATCGTCACTACCATCACAGGATTAGAATCTGCATCAACCACGGTTAATACATTGCCATTAACAGTAAACGTGGTTTGCTGACCGTTGCTAGTAATGTTGGCTAGGCCCTCTTGGGTCGCATTAAAGTGGATGGTCTGAATATCATCAGAGCCGACATTTAACGGGATCTGACCCTGCATCACTTTATCAGCGTCGGTGGTTTCATTGATGATGATACCTTTATCGGTACCAAATTCAGGGTTCGCACCATCAACAATTGTGATATCCACATTGGCAGGTTTGTCTAACCAATCGCCATCGGTATCTTTCGCCTGTACGGGGACTTTAATCGAGATGTCATCACCATCGACAGTGACAAAACCTGAACTGTTACCTGAAGCCTGATGATCCAGTGGTTGTTCTTGGATGATTTTAACTTCGACGTTAACGTTTTGACCCGCTTGCGTTGGGGTTAATTCAACACGTACGGCAACCGTATCAGTACCTGCGATGGTACCGACCAAATTACCATTGGCATCAATCGTAAAGGTTAATGGTTTGCCGCCGGATGTAAGCTCAGCGTTGAGCTCTTTAATTAAATCCGCTTGCTGCGTCGCATCAATGGCAACGGTAGTTGGATCGAGGCGATCTTCACCCGCAACCAGCGTTAACTCACCGGTTTTCTCTACCGGATAAGTGGTATCTGCGCCACCTGTGCTTGTGCCGCTACCATCCACATCACGGTCACCTTCGGTGATTGTGATATCAATGTTTTCACCACCTGCCGCATCTGTACCATCTTTTATCGTGATGTTGAGTTCACCACTAGCCGTATCACCATCTTTATCTGTCGCGGTAACATCAAGCTTAATATCAGCAATATCGACACTGTTTTGGTCAACAGGCCCGGTTACTTTAACGGTATAGGTACCGTCATTAGCGATCGTCACTACCATCACAGGATTAGAGTCTGCATCAACCACGGTTAATACATTGCCATTAACAGTAAACGTGGTTTGCTGACCGTTGCTAGTAATGTTGGCTAGGCCCTCTTGGGTCGCATTAAAGTGGATGGTCTGAATATCATCAGAGCCGACATTTAACGGGATCTGACCCTGCATCACTTTATCAGCGTCGGTGGTTTCATTGATGATGATACCTTTATCGGTACCAAATTCAGGGTTCGCCCCATCAACAATCGTGATATCCACATTGGCAGGTTTGTCTAACCAATCACCATCGGTATCTTTAACTTGGACTGGAACATCAATAACAATTTTGTCATCAACGCTTTTAATTAAGCCATCGGTGCCATTGTCATTATGATCAAGTGGCTTAAATTGCGTAATAGACACGTTAATATCAACATCATGCCCATTTACCGCTTGAACCGCGCTCACAGTTACCGTTAATACCGTTTCACCACCCGCAGTACCTGTAATTAATCCCGTTTTAGCATCATAGCTAAAGTTAATTGCCGTACCATTTGCTGTTGTAAGTTCAGTAGTTAACTCATGGATTAACGCATTAACTTGTGTCTGGTCAACGGTCACTGTTGTCGGATCAAGACGATCAACCCCCGCAGCAATAGCTATGGTTGTATTACCACTTACTGGGTAACCTTGCTCATTACCTTCAGGTGTTAAATCACCTTCTGTAATAGTAATAGCTCCTTGCTCATTACCTGATGCATTGGCACCATCATGAATAGTAATCTCAATATTACCTGGCTTGCTTACGTCACCATCTCTATCTTCTGCCACAACAGATAAAGCAATGTTCTCATTATCAGCTGCAGTATCACCGACCTGATCGATAGGTTGTTTTTGCGTTACAACGTAATGACCATTGATATCAATAGTCACTTCCATTACCACTTGCGATGGATCACTCGCTAATACCACCGTCACCGTAGTGCCATCAGCACTCAGTGAATAAGTTGTAGCATGACCATTACTGGTTAAACCATTAAGGGAGTCTTGGTTCGCCTCAAACGTAACCTTAACGACCTGATCACTACCGCTATCAACCGCAATATTCCCCATACCGGTTGCAATGCCATCCTTACCTTCATTTAAGGTCGCTTTGCTATCCACACCAAAAGCAGGGATTTCGCCATCGACAACGGTAATATCAACGGTTGCAGGATCTTTTAACCAATCACCATCGGTATCTTTCACCTGAATAGGTAAATCGATAACAACTTGATCATTATGGTTAGCGACTAGACCATCGATCTCATTACCATTGTGATCTAATGGTCCGTACTGAGTCATGGTAACTTTTACATCAACATCTTTACCATTCGCTGCTTGAAGGGCTGTCAATGTTACGCTAACAACAGTTGCACCATTTGCGCTTCCGGTTAATACGCCCGTTGCTACATCATAAGTAAATGTTAATGGCTTACCGTCAGAACTAAGCTCTGTTGTAAGCTCATTTTTTAAAGCCTCGAGTTGTTTCTCATCAATCGTAATCGAGCTTGGGTCTAATCGGTCAGCACCAGCGGTAATCGTTAAAGAAGTACTTGCTGAAACGGGATACCCGACTTCATTACCTTCTGGGGTTAAATCCCCTTCTGTAATCGTAATACTTGCAGACTCACCGCCACCGGCAATTGCACCGTCTTCTACTTGAATATTTAATTGGCCTTGTGCGGTATCGCCGTCTTTATCTGTTGCTGTGACGTTTAATTCTATTTTCGCAATATTAAGACTATCTTGGTCCAGCTCGCCTTCTACAATAACTTTGTAGCTACCATCATTAGCGATAGTAACAGTCATTACAGGCTTGCCTTCAGCATCAACGACGTTAATGGTATTACCTGAAACAGAAAAAGTAACAGGTTTGCCATCACTCGTAATATTCGCTAAGCCTGGTTGTTCAGCATCAAAGTGAATGTGAGATATTTCGTCTGAGCCAATATTAAGGGGGATTTTCCCATCGACAACTTTACCTAGAGCATCGGTCTCATTAATTGGATTTTCTGTTCCAAGATCAATACCAAAAACAGGATTATCACCATCATTGATCGTGATATCTACTTGCGCAGGTTTTTCAAGAAAATCACCATCAGTGTCTTTTGCTTGAATAGGAAGATTGATTGAAATGTTACTGCCATTCACAGTAACAAAACCTTGTGAATTTCCAGAAGGGTTATGATCAAGTGGTAATTCTTGAATGATTTGAATTTCGACGTTAACGTTTTGACCCACTTGCGTTGGGATTAATTCAACTCGTACGGCAACTGTATCAGTACCCGCAATGGTACCGACTAAGTTACCATTAGCGTCAATCGTAAAGGTTAATGGTTTGCCACCAGATGTAAGCTCTGCGTTTAGCTCTTTAATTAAATCCGTTTGCTGCGTCGCATCAATGGCAACGGTGGTTGGATCGAGGCGATCTTCCCCCGCAACCAGCGTAAGCTCACCGGTTTTTTCTACTGGGTAAGTGGTATCTGCGCCACCCGTGCTTGTACCGCTCCCATCAACGTCAATATCACCTTCCGTTAATGTAATAGAAACGCGTTCCCCACCCGCAGCATCAGTGCCATCATTTATGGTGATATTTAACTCACCTTGAGCTGTATCACCGTCTTTATCTGTCGCAGTAACATCTAATTTAATATTCGCGATATCGTCACTGTTTTGGTCAATAGGCCCAGTCACTTTTACAGTGTAGGTACCATCATTCGCAATGGTCACCACCATCACAGGTTGCGAAGATGAATCTAAAACAGTTAAAACATTACCATCAACGGTAAACGTTGTTTCTCGACCATTACTTGTAATTGCCGTTAAGCCTGCTTGTTCAGCATTAAAATGAATGGTTGCGATTGCATCAGAACCAACATCAAGTGGAACCTTTCCGTCAATAACCTGATCAGCTTGAGTACCTTCATTAATTGTCACGCCGGTATCAGTACCAAATTCGGGATTTGCACCGTCGATAACACCAATCTCAACATTAATTGGCTTATCTAATGCATTACCACTGCTATCTGTGGCTTGAATAGCAACATCAATATTGATTTGATCGCCATCACGATTGACTAAGCCAGAAACATTATCACCAGAGTGGTCAAGTGGCTGATTAATCGTTGTGGTTACTGTCACCGTTACATCACGCCCATTTTCTGACGTTGCTTCTAATGCAATAGACATAACAGGTTGACCATCGAGAGTACCGATGATCATATTCGTTACTTTATCGTAGACAAAAGTAACAGCCTGACCGCCTGATGTGATCTCACTGTTTAATTCATTTAAAACATTATTGATGGTGAGAGGATCAAATACAAACGATGAAGTCTCAAGAGGAAGCGTTGCCGCTTCTACAAAAATAGATGTCGAAGAAACAACAGGATAGGTATTATCACTGAGATCACCCTCAGTAATAAGTAATGAGCCTAGTTCGCCACCATCAGGAACTAAAATAGCCCGTGGATCTAGGTTATCTATATTTCGACTTGGATCATAAGCCGTATCGAAGCCAGCTTCAGCTAAAAGTGCATCGTTATCGTAATTAATCGTTATAAAACTTGCAGCAGAAGATGATCCATTAAGGCCTACATTACCTGCAGATTCATTACCAGCCGCAGGTGCTTCAAAAAGTTGAGTAGGATCCAGACCGTTTAAAATCGCAGCTTGAATTGCATCAATGTCGTCAGAAGCGAAAGTTGTATGTTCCGCTCCCTCATGATTAAACGCGATTTTGTTATTAAGATCCGTTGCTTTAACACCTACAGGCGTTGTTACTACGCAAGTTGGGCATGTCTGATTAATGACTTGCTCAACGCCATTATTGTTAATAATAAATTTAGCGTTACCATTAGTAACAACGATTTCATCAGGTTGAAGAGTATGCTCATCAATAATTGGCTGAACTTTATCACCAGCCTTAAGAATAAAGCCGTCTCCATTCACAAGCTTGATCATGCCTAAATTCTTATTATCAATGGTAGTCATACTCTCTTAACCTTTTTTGTTTATTCAATTTGATAGTAACGATCCCAGTCATACAGAACATGTTACGCACCACCAATTGATGTTTTTATAATCGATAGAGGTTTTCTATTAAAAACGGTATTTTTTTAATTGATTTAAAAAAACATATCGTCAATAATTTGACGACATATTTAGCTAAAAATTCTTATTATTCAACTATGATTTTGCAAGCTTTTGTAACATACTTCATAGAAATATCAATAATAAATACCAATTAAGAACAAATAAGAGCGAAAAAATGCCCTGCAAACTTAATGATACTAGTGTTGATAGCATACAGTAAATAGTATAAAAACTGTAATGCGAACGACCATTTTAAATAACAAAATACATGGACGTCGGTCAGCATTTCCCTTTAGTGAGCATCTAACGCGGACAACTAATGAACAAGAAAAACACTTCTATTTCAGCAGACAACCTAGAGTATGTGGATGATAAATCAGCAGCATTGTTGCTTAATACCCCTAAAAGCGCGCGTGTTATTCTGTGGGTAATGATCTTATTCTTTGTCACGGCTTTCATTTGGGCTTACTTTGCCAAGTTAGATAAAGTGACCACCGGTAGCGGAAAAGTTATTCCGTCATCTCAACTTCAAGTCGTTCAAAACCTGGAAGGTGGTATTGTCAAAAAAGTGCTTGTTAAAGAAGGTGAACAAGTAAAGAAAGGTCAAACACTATTATTAATTGATGACACGCAATTTAAATCCGATTTTAAAGAAAAAACACAAAGCTTAGCTTCTATGCAAGCAGACTCCCAACGTTTAAATGCGTTACTTGCGAGCGTTACAGTGAGCAACAAAGCCGATAATACGCATTGGCGAAATAGTGTCACGATTGAACGTAAACCACCTGTTTTTGATGATACATTTAAAAAAGCACATTCAGCATTAGTTCGTCGGCAGCTCAATCAATTTACAGACAAATTAAATAACCTACAAAACCAGCTTTCTGTTGCTTCTGAGCAAGCATCGCAAAAAGAAAGAGAGTTGGCTGAAACACAATCTCGAGTCAGCAACTTACGTAACAGCTACAATATTGCTCTAAAAGAATACAATATTACGAAACCATTAGCTGAGGAAGGTGTTGTACCACGGATAGAATTACTGAAGTTACAACGGTCACTCAACGATACGAAACGTGATTTAAACTCTGCAAAAATGCAAATCCCTGTCACGCAAGCAGCGATTCAAGAAGCTGGCTTTAAGTACATTGATATTGCATTACAGTTCCGTTCAGATATTCAAGCACAACTAAATGAAACCAGTGACAAATTAGGGAGCTTAAGTGAAACCCAAATTGGTTTAGAAGATCGTGTTAAACGAACAACCGTGGTTTCACCAGTAACTGGCACAATTCAAAAAATATATGTCAATACTGTAGGTGGTGTTATTCAACCAGGCATGCCACTTGTGGAAATTGTTCCAACGGAAGATACCTTGCTAATAGAAGCTAAAATAGCACCGCAAGATATTGGCTTTCTACGACCAAATCTACCTGCAATTATTAAGTTTAGTGCCTATGATTTTACTAGCTATGGTGGTTTACATGGAACATTGGAAACAATCAGTGCAGATACAATCCAAGATAAAGAAGGCAATAGTTTCTATCAAGTCAGAATTCGTACTGATGCGAGTAGTTTAAAGGGACCTAATGGCGAAGCTTTACCGATTATACCCGGTATGACAGCCACCGTTGATATCATTACAGGAAAACGCTCTGTACTTGACTACCTTCTTAAACCAATACTCAAAGCGCGACATACCGCGTTAAGAGAATAATGAAGTGACTATGAAATATAAATTAAAAAAAATTACTCTTCTCATCGGTCTTCAATGTATGGCTGCGCCTGTAATGGCGCAATCATTGGAACAAGCTGTAGCTGAAACGCTCTCAAGTAATCCAGAGATTAAAAGTGCCTACAATGAGTTCCAAAGTAAGCATCAATTGATCAATGCTTCAAAAGGTGACTACCTACCAAGTGTCGATCTTGAAGCGGGTGTTGGCTATGACGATTACAAAGCGAAAAGCCCTTCTGGTGAATATAAACCTCGTAATGCGAAAATCAACATTCGACAGCTAATCTGGGATGGCTCGATTACGTACAACGATATTCAACGTAATAAGTCAGAAACAGAAGCAGAGCGTTATCAATTACTGTCTGATGCACAAGACAAAGCATTAAAAAGCACAGAAGCATATCTAAATGTGCTTCATGCTCAAGATGTACTCGCTTTGTCTGAATCAAACCTTAAAGTTCATCAAAAAATGTATTCAGACATTAAAAAACGTGCAGACTCAGGTATTGGATCAACAGCTGACTTAGCACAAGTCGAAGGCCGTTTAGCCAGTTCTAATACAAATCTACTGGCAGCACAAAGCAATTTGCAAGACAAGATCACCCAGTTTGTGCGTATCGTTGGCCAGTATCCTAAAGATCTTGTAAAGCCTGAAGTTGACGTGAACTACCTACCAAAATCATTAGATGATGCATTAGAAAAAGCGAAGAAAAATAACCCTGTGGTACACGTTGCCTCAAATGACATTGACGCTGCTGAATATCAGTACAAGCAAGCAAAAGGTACGTTCTACCCATCATTTAGTATAGAAGCATCACAAGAATGGGGAGATGACTTAAATGGCTCTGAAGGTAAAACTGATGAGCTAAAAGCCATGCTAAAAATGCGCTATAACCTGTATAACGGTGGCAGTGATGTAGCAAAATCTCGTCGTGCTGCATACCAAATTAACAAATCTAAAGACATTCGTGATCGTGCTCACCACATGTTAGAAGAAGGTACTCGCCTATCTTGGAGCGCACTAGATTTAGCGAAAAAACAAAAACTGTTCTTGCAAGAGCACGTTGATGCCTCTGCACGTACCGTTATCGCATATGAAAAACAGTTTAAGATTGGTCAGCGTACATTACTGGATGTACTCAACACCGAAAACGAATTATTTGAAGCACGTAAAGCTTATTTAGCAGCTGAATATGATGGTATTTTAGCAAAATACCGTGTTCTTAATGCAACCGGTCTAATCCTTGATGAGATGCGCGTTGAGATCCCAGAAACTTGGGCAAAGTCTGTTAAATAAAAGGATTAAAAATGAAATACGTAATCACGGTTTTACTGTCTTTTTCTTTACTTGGTTGTTCACTCTCTGTACCGCAGCCTCCTATTGCAAAGCAAACAAAAGATCTGTTTGACGCAGATAGTGATGGTGTGATCAATCAGCGTGACCGCTGTGCTGATACGCCTATAGATGCCGTCGTAGATAACGATGGCTGTCCTACATATGTTAAAAATTCAGAAGAGAATAATATTCACGTATTATTTGCTAATGACTCTGCAGAAATCCCTGAAAGCTATATGGAAAACATTAGCAATATGAGTGAATTTTTAGCCAAATACCCAAAAACACACATTGAACTAAAAGGGTATGCGAGTCCAGTTGGTAACGCGGCATACAATGTTGCGTTATCAAAGCGCCGTGCTGCAGCTATTCGACAAGCACTGATCACTGAAGGGGTTGCACCGTCTCGCATTAAAACTATTGGTTTTGGTGATAGCGATCCTGTGAAAGCGTCAGATGTTGAAGAAAGTAACACACTTAGCCGTCGCGTTGTCGCTCAAGTTGTTGGATCTCAAGGTAACGTTGTGAAAGAATGGAGTATCTATACTGTTCGTGAAAATTAATAAATAGAATCCACGTTGAATAAAATAATCTTCTGGGCTCTGTGTTTAGTCGTGGCAGTGAATGTATTCGCTGCCACGAACAAGCAACAGATCGCAAAAATAGAACACTTTTACGGAGAAAGAGCTGGGAAACGAGCGACTGCGTGGCGAGCACTCATCCAAAATTCACAACACTTAAGTGAACAGCAAAAACTGAAAGCTGTTAATAACTTTTTCAATCAATTTGTTTTTATCAGTGATGAGAAGTTATGGGGTAAAGAAGATTACTGGGCCACACCTTATGAATTTGTAGGTGCAGGTGCCGGTGATTGTGAAGATTTTAGTATCGCCAAATACCAAGCATTAAGAGAACTGGGTATTCCAGATAAAAAGCTGCGATTAATTTACGTAAAAGCTTTAGAACTGAATCAATTCCACATGGTTGTCGCTTACTACCCTACTCCCTCCTCTGTACCTCTAATTTTAGATAACTTAAAAGGTGAAATTTCACCTGCAACACAACGAAAAGATTTACTACCGATTTACAGCTTTAATGGTAGCAAGTTGTGGCTAATGAAAAATAGAGGGCAAAGTCAAGTCGCAGGAAAAGCGTCACGTCTTAGCCTATGGAACGACCTCCGTGATCGTTCCAATAAAATAATACTACACCGCCCTAAAAATACTTATTAACGAGTGAACATCAATGACACTTTATCGACAGCTTTTACTATGGATGCTGGTTGTATTTTTCGCATTTATCAGTGCGGTCTTTGCAATCCAATTCAGTACTACAAAAGACTATCTTGTTCACCAGCAATCAACAGAGTTAACTAATGCAATAAGCTCTGTTGGTTTTGCCCTGTCTCCTTACCTTGAAAATAAAGACATGGTTGCTGCAGAATCAGTGATAAGCGCAACGTTTGACTCAAGTTTTTACAGTGAAGTTAAACTGGAGCTCTTAGATTCCGACAAGAAAATCGTTCGTCAGTATCCTCAGAAGGTTGCTGGTGTACCTAGCTGGTTCCAAAGCCTCATTAATATTGAACCGATAACGCAATCAACAACACTTGCAAGTGGTTGGATGCAACTTGCAAACCTTACAGTAACAAGTAGCCCAGCTACAGCTTACCAACAATTGTGGAAAGCTACCGTGCAGCTCATGCTAGGTTTCGTTATATGTTCAGTTTTAGGTGCAATCGTTTTATCGCTTGTTCTCAATAAAGTATTACAACCGTTAAAACAGATCCAAAATAGTGCAAAAGAGATGGCATCACAGCATTTCACATCTTCTCTTCCAATGCCTCTCACCCGCGATCTAGCTGATGTGGTTACCGCTTTTAACTCAATGAACCAACAACTTCAAAGTCACTTTGAACAGCAAGCACAAGAGGCAGACAACCTTCGTATTCGTGCTTATCAAGACCCTGTATCAGGTTTGGCTAACCGTAGTTATCTCCTATCAAAAATTAACACCTGGCTATCTCATAAACCAAGTGGCGGTATGGCGTTATTGAAAGCAGATGATATTGAAGATAGCTATACTCAATCCGGCTATGAAGCTGGTGACCAATTAGTTCAAAAAGTTTCTTCTCGCTTAAAAGAACTGTCGAATGACGATGTAACCATTGCACGTCTAAACCAATCAGAGTTTGCTTTAATATCTCCTAACGCGACCAAAGAAGAACTTATCGAAACTGGTCGAAAAATGCTTAACATGACTTCAGAACTTAATTCAGATCCATTAGGCATAGCACCATTACATGCTGCTGTCGGCATTGTGATTTGTTCAGACAATGAAACAATCTCTACATTATTAGCCAGTGCTGATAATGCGTTAAACAAAGCACGACAAGAGCCTAAAGAACCACTCGCGCTGATTGAATCTCATGAGAAGAAAGAAACGGCATCATTAGGTAAGCAACAATGGAAAGCACTGGTTGATGAAGCTATCGCCAATAAGCTTATCCACTTCACATTCCAAAAAGCGATCAATGTTGGCAATAAAATACTGCATAAAGAAGCTTTCGCTTACATTCAAAAAGACAACCAGCGCTTTAATGCCGGTCAATTTTTATCTGCGATAGAACAACTCAATGAAGGTGCTAATTTTGACCGCTACATCGTTGATGCATTATTTAGCGATATAGAGAGAAATCCAACCTCTGTTCCTATTGCGATTAACATTACACAAAGCAGTATTAACGATACGGGTTTCATTCGTTGGTTAAACAGCAAGCTCCAAAGTTCACAGCAAATTAAAGATCGTGTTTTATTCGAATTACCTGAAATTTGCTTTATTAAGCAAATTGACAATGTATCTTTACTGTGTGAAATCATTCATCAAAATGGCTTCCGCTTTGGTATTGATAATTACGGGCATAACTTTAGCTCAGCTGGTTATTTAAATCGTCTCCGCCCAAACTACGTTAAATTAGATTTTGCTTATACCTCACAACTCGATGATCAGATAAAAACGGATGTACTTCAATCTATCACACGTACGGCCAATAACCTTTCTGTCACCACAATTGCAACACGCGTAGAAACGGCTGAGCAAAAAGATAAATTAGCTGCGATGGATATCCTCGGGTTCCAAGGTTTTGTTACTGATCAATTGAATCACGAGAATTAAAATGAAAGATCCTTTACTTCAGTCACTCGTATATGTCAGCCGTTTTTATGGTCAAGCAAATTCACCAGATGCTCTCGTGGCAGATTTACCATTAACTGATGGTTTACTTTCTCCTTTTCTTCTTCCTCGCGCAGCAGAAAAAGCAGGACTGCAAGCCAAAGAAACAAAAATGGAATTGAAGAGTATCTCTTCTCTTCTATTTCCTGTCATCGCTCTACTTAAAGGTGGAGACGCATGTGTCGTTTTAAGTATTGATAAAGAAAAAGGTGAAGCCGAAGTTGTCCTGCCACAAAATGAAGGTAGTGAACAATGGGTCAAATTGAATGAATTAAATGCGCAATACACGGGCCGGTTATTTTTAGTCAAAAAGCGCTTCCGCTACGATGAACGCTCGCCTGAAATTTTAAAAACGCGTGATGGCCACTGGTTTTGGAGTACCTTATGGGAATCTCGTAATATTTACCGTGATGTATTGATAGCCTCAATTCTTATCAATATATTTGCCATCGCCGCTCCCCTTTTCACTCGCTTAGTGTATGACAAAATTGTACCTAATTTAGCGTTTGATTCATTATGGGTGCTAGCCATTGGTATTACGGTTATTTTTGTCTTCGATTTGATATTAAAATTGCTGAGAAGCTATTTCATCGATCTTGCTGGTAAAAAATCAGATATATTAATATCAGCAAAAATATTTAGCCGTGTCATGGGTATACGTATGGAAGCAAAACCAGCTTCTGTTGGTGCGTTTGCTCGCCACTTACAAGAGTTTGAATCTATTCGAGAGTTCTTTACCTCGGCAACCGTATCTTCATTAATCGATTTACCTTTTGCTCTGCTATTCCTACTGATCATCTACATAATGGCAGGGCCTTTAGCATTAGTACCTTTGATTGCTGTACTCATATTAGTGGCGTATAGCTTCTTTATCCAACGCCCACTTCGAAAAAGTATTGAAGAAGGCTCACGTCTTTCTTCGCAAAAACATGCCAACCTCATCGAAAGCCTATCAGGTTTAGAAACAGTTAAAATGTTTGGCGCACAAAGCCAATTCCAATACCGTTGGGAAGAAGCTGTCGCGCATATGTCTAACTGGAGTTTAAAATCACGTCGTTTAACAGACTCTGTACAAAATACCGCAGGTTTCTTACAGCAGTTCGTTTCTGTCGCAATGATTGTGGTAGGCGTGTATTTAATTGCCAATGGCGACCTCACTATGGGTGGTTTGATAGCCTCAACCATGTTAAGTGGACGTGCGGTTGGTCCAATGGTACAACTTGCCCTGCTTTCTACCCGTTATAACCAAGCAAAATCAGCAATGACGGTAATTGAACAATTGATGGCTATGCCACTAGAGCAAGAAGACGGCAAACGTTACATTCATCGCCCTGTTATTCGCGGAAAAATTGAATTTGATAATGTATCCTTTGCTTACCCCAATGCAACACATGCCGCGCTAAAAAATATTAACCTCACCATTAATCCTGGTGAAAAAGTGGCAATTATTGGTCGTATTGGTTCTGGTAAAACAAGCTTAGAACGTTTGTTAATGGGGCTATATAGACCAACAGAAGGTTCTGTTTTAATTGATGATACTGATATTAATCAACTTCATCATATTGATATCCGTAGGAATATTGGCTGTGTTCCACAAGATATCACATTATTCTTTGGCTCGATTCGTGACAATATTACATTGGGGCGCCCGTTAGCCAGTGATAATGAAATATTATTAGCAGCAGAGCGTGCTGGCGTGACAGCCTTTACCCAACACGATGCCGCAGGTTTAGAAAAACAAATTGGTGAAGGTGGTCATGCTATTTCCGGTGGTCAACGACAAGCAATTGCGATTGCGCGTGCATTCTTATCTAACCCACCCGTTATGATTATGGATGAACCAACGAGCAGTATGGATAACCGCTCTGAAATGTATATAAAACGTCAACTGACTAATATGACCCCAGAAGAAACACTGATTTTAATCACTCATAAAACCAGTATGCTTGATATTGTTGATCGACTTATTGTTATGGAGCAAGGACGCATTGTCGCCGATGGTCCAAAAGATGCCGTGTTGAAGTCACTCCGTGAAGGTAATGTAAGCCAGCCAAAATCAGAGCAATAATAACCGTCATCTTGTTTAATTAAATCACACATCAACGCCGATATCTTAATATAATAAAAAAGATATCGGCGTTTTTATTTATTAACAATTACTTAGTTGAAATTTCCCATACCGCAATACTGCCAGAAATTTCATTACCAATAATCACTAACGGCTTTTGAGTTGGGCTATTTTTTGCTTCCACAAATGTCATGCCTTCAGGTGCCAAATCACCCGTGATCGCTTCGCCTTCTACAACACCACGATTAATGAAATAATCGACATAATGCGCTTTACGTGGTTCTGTAATATCATAAACAACTACCCCACCCATGCGCTCTAATCCAACAAAAGCATATGTCTTGTCACCCACTTTTCCGACGGTTAACGCTTCAGGTTCAGCACCTTTAGCGTCAGAACGCGCATCACCTGCATTTTCATCTTCATCATTATTAAATGCTTTACCGTGAATTTTAGCGGTGAGTTGTCCAATCTCATCACCCGAATCAAAAATCATCTTGCCTTGACTATCTAAAATAGAAAAAGAACGTCCGCCAAAGGTATATAGCTCTTCATACTTACCATCGCCATCTTTATCACCTAACTGAGGATTAACTTTAAGACGACCTATATCCGATTCATCATTTTTTAAATAATTAAAATTATCAGCAAGCGTTAATTTTTTTGCGCGAATATCATTAACAAAAGACACACAGCCCTTTTTCTTGTCAAAATCTACTCCGCCTTGTGCTTTACATGATTCCTTATCTTTCGCATCAAAGAAATATTCGCGACCATCACCTTCATTTGCAATCACAACAAAGTTCTTTCCATCTACACTATAACTTGCGAGAGTGTCAGGCTGGAACATGCCATAGAGTCCGGAATAAGTCTTCATATTAATGCCGCCATCTTTATCAGATGCATCCATTTTATATTTAGACCAATCTTTGAAACCTAGGCCTTTTAAAGTGAGTTTATTTGTCGCTAAATCAACAATAGCGATACCATTATTTTCCTGCAACGACACATAAGCAGTTTTACTGTCTATCGACACAGCTACATATTCAGGCTCTATGTCTTGGGCGACTGTTGTTATAATTTTCGAGCCCTTAATGGTTTGACCGCTAGGATTAGAAAAAACCATCCCTTGTTTTTCTAGTTCTGATTGTCTGCCATTAAAAGAAGTAAAGTCGAGTAATTCTGCTTTATCTGCCACTTTGCCATTATTAATACTAATAATACCAATAGAGCCTTCAGGATTGGTTAAGTAATCCCCTGATGGTTCACCCTCATTGGCGACGACAACTTTGGTTTCATCCGGTGTAAATGTCACCATATCTGGTAGATAACCCACTTCGACATTCTTAATAAATGCAGGTATGTCTTTACTTATGTCATAAAAAGCAATGACGCCTTTTTCACCTGTTTTATTAGCAGCCATAGCAACAGCAGCTAATCCTGATTTTTCAGCAATCGCAATACTATTCGCATTTCCTGCTGTATATTTATTTAAATCAATCGTATAGCTAGATTTTAAATTACTACCATTAACCACCCCTTCAGATGTTCGTTTGAGTTTTTTTAAGGGGGTATTAGCAATATCAACAATTTCTACCGTCGATGTCGAACCAGATCCATTAATTGCAAATATTCGTTTTTTGTTATTCTGGTACGCAACAATTTCAGCTGCACCTTCTGGCGATTCAGCATTAAGCAATGCACGTCCAATTAAATGTATATCAAATTGACTTTCAGCCTGAGCGTTAGAAAAAGGTATAGATAAAGACGAAATCAATAGCCCAGCAAATAATGGTTTTTTCACAGTTGATCCTTAACATTAATAAAAAACCACTACACTTTGGCAAACAAAAATGAAAATTTTACTACAATGGAAGGATGTTTTTATGACGAAGAGTAAAGGTGCAATATTCTCTAACATAATACTTATACTATTAAGTCATTAATTTAGTTATTAATTTTCTGACTAGCATGTAACTTAATAAAGGAATTATCATTAATACATTGCGCTATTTCATTGATTTAACTAAAATTCACTCATCGGATGAGTTAATTTATGCGACACAAAGCACGAAAAAGTTTGTGAAGATGTAATATCTCGCTAAAATACGTGCCCCCCTACAAGTGGGTTATATCAACGAAGGTTATGCTCTATGAAAGAAAAAGTAGTCGATTTTATCAAACGTAAGCGTGAAGACTTAGCGCATCACCAGTTTGAGTTTAAAGACTGGCTATCACCAACAATCCGAGATTACTGGGTTGAGTTCTTAAACAAAGCAAACAATAGCCAAATTGCTTCATGGGTTAAAGATCATAGCTTGGTTTCTGTCGCCAATGACAATGCTATAGAAGTTGAAAAGCCAGAACCTATTGAGATGCACCCTGAAGCTCAAAAGCTAATGAATACCTTAACTGCAACATTAGGTGAAGAAATTCATGTTGGGGAATGGTTAACAGTCGAGCAGTCACGTATTAACCATTTTGCTGATGTCACTGAAGATCATCAATGGATACATACTGATCCAGAGCGCGCACAAACAGAATCACCTTTTAAAACAACTATTGCTCATGGATTTTTAACACTGTCATTATTATCAGTATTAACAGATAGTGTCGATCCTAAAGATCAAAAATTTCCTACAGCCAAAATGACCGTGAATTATGGATTAAACCAAGTGCGCTTTCCATATCCTGTAAAATCAGGCGTAAATGTGCGTGCTCGTACTAAAATTCAATCCGTCACGCCAATTAAACGCGGCTTGGAAATTGTGCAAGAAATTACAGTTGAAATTGAAGGATGTCGTCGTCCTGGCTGTGTTGCTGAATCAGTTGTTCGCCTCTATTTCTAACAAATAAGAATAATAAGTCGCAAAGCCGAACATAATGTTCGGCTTTTTTATATAAAAATTAGCCTCGGAATAACGGTCATAATATGAACTCCATAAGCAACCTAACTTTCCATTAATGGCTCTTTATCGTAAATTTTTGCATGGTATGGTGAGAAGCTATCTCTACTATCGGTATATTAAAATGAAAAAGTGGTTTAAATTTCTTCCTCTTATTCTACTTGTGGGTTACTTCATCACTTATGATGTTGTTACACAGGTTGAAAGTACAACGCCCTCTGCACAAACCAGCCAGCAATAAATTTTCATCACGATTAGAGGCATGGTTTCAGCCATGCACTCATTTCAACTTTTTTAATTATTTGCTTTTCAGGTCAGTATTCTTTAACTACGCTTTATAGGGACAGGTTAGAAAATTAACATTTATGTTATCAACCTTACCTTTCAACAATAGCTATATGTTCTGACAACCTGCAATGTTATCCTAATTTTAAGCAATAAAACGCATTAAAATTCTCTATAGAGAAACATAAATATCATTCCCAAATCATATATTCTTCCAGTTTATAATATGTGATTTGGTTTTTTTTTAACTATTACTTTTGTTACATTTAGCGATTTAAGCCAAACCTCACCTCCTTGTACAATAGAAACAGAATCTTCCTCTGCTTTACCTCAATAACGTTACCCTGTAAATTCACTATATTGTCTAGTCATTGTCAGGTCTGTTAAATGTCCGTAACAACACGTGTTTTTATTTCTCAATCAACACAACCTTGGTTTAACCTTGCTGTTGAAGACGCTATTTTCCGAAATATGCCAGCCAATCAGCAGGTTCTCTTTTTATGGCGCAATGCGGATACAGTTGTGATTGGTCGAGCTCAAAATCCATGGAAAGAATGTAACACTAGGAAAATGGAGCAGGATGAGATCACCCTCGCTCGTCGTCAAAGTGGTGGCGGTGCAGTCTTTCATGATTTGGGTAATACTAATTTCACTTTTATGGCAGGAAAACCAAAATATGATAAAAACGTCTCAACAGAGATCGTTTTATCAGCCTTAAAACAACTTGGAATAAACGCAGCAGCAACAGGTCGAAACGATCTCGTTGTATCAACAAAAGACGGTGATCGAAAGTTTTCAGGTTCTGCATATAGAGAGACAATGGATCGTGGGTTTCATCATGGCACTCTTCTTCTAAGTGCAGATCTGACACGTTTAGCTAACTATCTAAATCCTGATAAAAAGAAACTAGAGGCTAAAGGGATCACATCCGTCAGATCTCGCGTTATCAACCTAAATGAACTTCTTCCAAATATAGACCATAAAAGTGTATGTAAAGCGATTACAGCCTCTTTTTTTGCCCACTACGGTGAATATGTAGATATTGAATATATCTCACCAGAAAACCTGCCAGACTTACCTGGATTTAAAGAAAAATACCAACAACAAGCAAGTTGGAACTGGAACTTTGGCAATACGCCCCAGTTTATGCATTCTCTTGATGAGCGCTTTTCTTGGGGAGGCGTTGAACTTCATTTAGATGTTAAAAAAGGTCATATCATTTCTGTAAAAATGTTCACAGATAGCTTAGATCCTACACCTATTGAGCTAGTTGAAAAAACACTCTTTGGTCTTGAATATAATGCAGCCACTATAAGTAACGCCATATCAGAATTAACAGTAGAGCAGGAGCAATATAAAAACGAGCTGTTCGATATTAATACATGGCTTAAACAGGTTATTATCTAGTCATTAATAGCGGCTTTATTCTTTCATTAAATTTAGATATTTGCCGCTTATTAATTATCTTCCCAATTAACCAAGTAGCCTTGATTATATATCCCCTACTATAAGAAGGTGTATAGCTGATATTGCTAATAATAGATATATTTAAAAATAAAGAGGTAATGTGCAGCAACAACATCGCCTCTTTAATTTTTTAAATTTATCGCCTCAAAATTAACTAGTTATTGTCATCACAGCTATCACAACAAGGATTTAATATTCGTTCTTTGCAGTTAAAAGGTTCAATGTGAATAATGATATCAACCACTTCATCTAACACTTCAAGTAAATGCATTTTAAAATTTTCTGCAATCGTATGCGCTTTATCTACACTCATTTCAGGATCGACAAGTAAATGAAAATCTAACAAAATTGTACTGCCAGTACGACGACTACGAATGGCATGTACTTCTTTGATATCCCTTTCCTCTGCCGCGTATGCTTGAATTTTATTTTCAATTTCAGCGTCAGCTTTCGCTTCTGTAATTTCAAGTACCGCAGGCCATAAAATTTCAGCCGCTGCTTTTAAAATCATAGCCGTAACAATTAGCGCGGCAATTTGATCTAAATAATGCAGTTCAGGTACAAAATAATTAGCAATAACAGCAATAGCGACAGGAAGAGAGCTAAGAGCATCAGAGCGGTGGTGCCATGCATTGGCATATAATGCCCGACTATTAATTTCTTTTGCTTTCACTGCAGTCCAGCGATACAGCACTTCTTTGACGACAATTGAGGTAACTGCAGCTGCAAACGCCAGCATACCAGGATGACTATGTGATTGTTCACTAATAGACGTCAGTGATTCCCAGCCAATACCAATACCAACAAGAGCGAGTAATATACCAATAAATATATTGGTTAACGTTTCAAAACGCCCATGACCATAAGGGTGTTCTTTATCGGCAGGCGCCGTCCAATAACGCGATCCAATAAGTATTGCAGTATCTGTGACTAGATCAGAAAAACTATGTACACCATCAGCAATAAGTGCCTGACTTCCCGTCATTTTACCAATAGTAATTTTGATAAATGCGAGGCTAATATTGGCGATCGATCCTATCCATGTAACTTTTTGTATAACTTTTACTGCTGTTTTAGGCATAATTAACCAATTAAGTAACTATTATAAACCAACACATAATAGCGAATTTTGTTCATGAATGAGACAAATTTTCTTTAATCATACTAAGTTAAACACTCAATTGTTCACTTACTTTGATTTAGATAATGACAATTAATCAGCGTAAAAATAAATTAAATATTAGTTATCAATTGATTCTCTTAAAGTATTGTTTTCACTATGCCTAATTAACAAAATTATACATGTAACACACCGAATAATTCGCCCACAAACATTCCATAAACATATATGTTGACAAAAAACAACCTATTTACCATGCCTTTTTGAAATATTAATGAAACTATTCTTTGTTATATTTTATAAATCATATGATAAAAAATGTTGATAAAAGTAATAATTACCTTAAATATCATTTCAGATCACACTATCTATAAAAAATTTCAGGACTATATTTCATAATTTAGTTTTTTGTACATAATGAACATGTGAGTCAATATTTTATATTGATCAACATAAAGGACGTTTTATGAGAAATCTGGCAGATTTTATATATCAAATGGAAAGTGAATTGCAAAATTTCACTACTTGGGTACACGATTCAAGAGGACACTATAAAAAACTGCATATTTCTGATATTGATTGCAAAAATATAAGCTTAAGTGATTTTTTAGAAAATCAACTTAATGTTATTGTTGAAATTATCACAGACGATGGCACCAATTGCGCCTATTTACTGTTACCTGAAATCAACGTTGCAACCACTATCAACTTCGATAACGGAGATGTTATCTCTATTATCGATGCAAAAGCAGCATAAACACAGAAACAAATTAAACACGAACGATTAAGAAATACTACGGCTAGGCTTTCTTATTATTCACTCTAAAAAACAGATCATTTGATCTGTTTTTTTTTACCTGAACATTTTGCATCTTATTGTAAGAAGATTATTACATCTATATTCTTTTACCAAATTATTTATTGCGTTATTTGAGATTGGTCTCATCTTATCCATTAATTAGAATTTTCAGCATTTACAACTTTAAATAGATAAATTCTTAGCATTAATATCATCAATAACTTTCATTTCTCCCGTAGCACACGCTTGCATCCCATCATCCCATCCCATATTAAAGCGAGAGTCTGAACCATCTAATGTCGAGTCTTTCTTAGAACCAGCATTCGAATGACCTCTCTGAGCCAATACAGACTTGCAACCTTGGTTATAACCATAATAATAAATGCTATCGTGTTGAACATTACTGACATACTGTTCAGGTAAGAAACGTACTCCGTTATTAGCAGTATGAGTACAACCGAGCATCATAAGTGCGACAAATACTACAGTGATATTATTTTTCATTGAACGTCTCCTGTTAGATAATACTTCAGCAAATCAAGTTTGGCTCACTATCCAATAAATTGTTAATCGATTGTTGGTATTTTCACATGTCACATCACATTTAACGCAAAAAAAAGCTGCCCTTAAGACTCGCTTAAGGACAGCTTTACAACTCTACATTTTCCGATTAAGGCTCTTCAGCTATTGGTTTCGGTTGGTAATGTTCAGGTTTTAAGCCTAAATACTCTGGTAATAATGTACCGACAGAGATTGAAGACCAAGTACCCGTTAAGATACCGATAAACATCGCAATAGAAAATCCTTGTAGTGACGAACCGCCTAATAACCATAGTGAGCTTATAGTCATCAATGTTGTACCAGATGTCACCATAGTACGAGAGAACGTTGCAACAATCGCTTCATTGTTTGTCGTTTCAATATCTTGCTTAGGTTTCGCAATCAATAATTCACGAATGCGGTCAGCAATAACAATTGAGTCATTTAGCGAGTAACCTAGGATAGCTAGGATCGCAGCAAGTACTGTTAAATTAAATTCCATTTGCGTCATAGCAAAGAAACCAACAGCAAGAATAACGTCGTGTAATAACGCTAGTAATGCACCTGCAGCAAGACGCCATTCAAAACGGTAACTTAGATAACCTAAAATACATAGCATTGTTACTAATAGCGCTAAACCACCTTGCTCGGCCAACTCAGCACCAACTTGGGGACCAACAATACTGGTATTTAACACCTGTATATTGGCATGGAGCGGCGCAAGAACTTTTGTAATTTCTGGATAGTCAACACCTTTAGCTGGCGCTGCATAACGTAAAATCCAACGGCCCGGTTCATCTGCAGCAATAACAACAACATCTTGATTAAAGCCTGCATCCATTAATGGCTCAATTTCACTGTTTGTGATTTGGCTGTCCATTTGAATTTCACTAACAACACCGCCAGTAAAATCTAAACCCCAGTTAAGACCTCTTACACAAATAAAAGTAATAGAGATAACCATTAAGGCGATAGAGACAATACCTGTCATGTAACGCAATTTGGTTAAGTTTTTAATAATCCAATTTTTCATTGCGTTAAACCCTTACATTTCGACGCGAATCACGACCCCAAACCAAGTTAATAATGGCTCGAGAAGCGAAAATACCAGTAAACATACTTGTTAATAGACCAAGACCTAACGTCAATGCGAAGCCTTGAATTGGACCATTACCAATAGAGTAAAGCACAACAGCTGTGATCATTGTTGTGAAGTTAGCATCGAAAATAGTACCAAATGCACTGCTAAAACCACGGTCAATGGCTTGAGCCATGCTTCGACCATCACGGATCATATCGCGAATACGTTCAAATATAAGTACGTTGGTATCTACCGCCATACCGACGGTTAACACTAAACCAGCGATACCAGGTAAAGTTAATACCGCACCTGGAATCAACGCCAATAGACCAAATAGCATGATCATATTTGTAATAAGTGCAATGTTAGCAACCCAACCAAGACGACGGTACCACACAGCCATAAATAGCAGTGTTACACCCATACCTAGAGCAAGTGCAGCGAAACCATTTTTGATGTTTTCAGCACCCAATGTTGGACCAATAGTACGCTCTTCAACAATTGTTACAGGCGCAGTAAGCGAACCTGCACGTAGAAGTAAAGCAAGTTGCTGTGCATCTTCTAGCGAACCTGCCCCCGTAATACGGAAGCGACTACCTAATTGTGTTTGAATCGTTGCAACACTGATGATCTTATTAGTTTGTACCGTCTGACCTTGGGCATTACGGCTATATTCACTGTAAGACGTCGCCATTGGTTTACCCACATTCATACGTGAGAAATCAGACATGATCTTACCGCCAGCACTGTCCAGCGTAATATTTACTTCAGGCGTACCGTTTTCACCGAAACTTGCACGCGCATCAACAATGTGATCACCTGTAAGTACAGGCTTACGGCTAACACGAATAGGATTACCATTCTTATCAGGTAGAATCATTGTGCTACCTGTGCCTTCTTCTTTCACAGCATAGAAAGCAAGACTTGCTGTTGCACCAATAACATTTTTCGCTGCCGCTGGATCTTGAACACCAGGAAGTTCAATACGAATACGGTTTTCACCTTGACGCTGAACAGATGCTTCCGTGATACCAAGCTCTTCAATACGACTACGCATTGTTTGTAAGTTCTGCTGAACGGTTAGGTTACGCAAATCTGTTTTCTCTTTCTCACTAATTGTAAGAAGAAGATTATCAGCAGAACCATTGGTAGCTTGCCATTGTGGGTACTGTTCCCGAATAAACTGGCGAACCTTATTATTTGCCGCCTCACTAGGCAAACGAACAATAACTTCATCCATACCTTTTAATTCAGCACGACCGCCACGAATATCTTCCTTACGGAAATTAACGCGTAAGTCATCCATTAATTGCTGAGCATGGTTTTTGTAAACTTGCTTAACATCAACATCTAAAAGAAATTGAACACCACCGCGAAGGTCAAGACCTAGCTTAATTGGTTCAAAGCCCATGTCTTGTAGCCACATTGGAGCTGCTGGTTCTAATGCTAGCGTTAAACGTTTTTCACTTTTCAACAGTGTATCTAACGCCGCTTTAGTATCCGTTTGCTGTTTAGTGTTATCTAATACAACAATTGTTTTATCAGGCTTTTGTTCAATTTTTAGCGGTACAATATCATGTTCTTTTAACACCTTTTGAATTTCAAAAGGTGTCGGCATTGGACCGCCTTTATTGCTGATTTGTACAGCTTCATTGTCGCCATACCACGTTGGAATAGCACTTAATAACATTATTAAAACTGTCACAATTAACACAACATATTTCCATGCTGCGTAATGATTCAGAATCTGTTTAGTATTCTTTTTTCTCATTATATTTAGCCATGTACCTTGCAACAGACAGCCTGTCGCAGTCGATAGAACACCTATAATTATACCTTTATCACAAGAGTTTGTTAAAGATACTCATAAATATGACCACTTTTAAAGGATCAATATAATTACAGATACGATAAATAGAACTTAATAATCAGACAATTATTAATATATTTTGAAAGGCTATTACTATTAGCTGAATCGTAATTTTCAACTAATAAATAATATTTTAGACAACTTGTAGTTGTTCGCCATATTGAGAGTAGATCAGATTTGTATCTTTCCAACCTGAAATACGTGATGAAGATGATTTAATTTTGAGTATCCACTCAACCGTTGGTGACAGAGGCTCTTGATAACCGAGGGTAAGTGGTACAGCAACAAGGATAGGAAGCTCAAATGCTAATCGATATTCAGGCGAGACTTCTTCAGGGTTAAGATGAAGCGCATTTAATAAACGGCTCGATGTCCCTAAAGCAATATTGTAATCGCTAAATTCAATACGATGTTGCTTATTCTTATCACTGCTTTTATTTGGCTTAGAAATTGGGAAATTCCAGACAAATTTTGAATTATTAACAGAAACAGGTAAACCAATACTGTTATTGCTTTGTATTAATTGGTGTTCATTACCAGAAGAATGTTTAACTATTTGATTTTCATTACAATTAAGTGGTGCAACATCCGCATTATGATTGACAGAGTGCGATTGCACAACCATTTCATTGCATTGATTAACAGTATTATGCACGACATACTGTTGAACATTTTCGTTGATATGTGTAGATGCCGAAGCTAATGACGCAGCCCCTAAGCAAATACTTAATATCAAAAAACGAACAAAGGTCAGAAACATAATACCAAAAATAGTGAACAAAAATAAGGTCATTGCAATGATAAGCGTCGATACTCATGGTGACAAGGAAATTATTCACAAAATCTTGTTATATTTTAATTTCTAGCGCTAAAATCAAATAGTTTCCTTCTTTGTTACTGATACTAATAAGCATTAAATAACAATAAGATATGGATATTTATTGAAAAGCACGTATTAAAAAACCGCAAAGCAAACTCTACGGCTATAAATTTTTATGCTGTTAATAACGCTTATAATCCGATAAAAATACCAGCAAGCGCCGCACTCATTAAGTTAGCTAATGTTGCCGCTAAAACGGCTTTAATACCTAATTTTGCAACATCACCACGACGCTCAGGTGCCATAACACCAATTGAACCAATTTGAATAGCAATAGAACCAATATTCGCAAAACCACATAATGCGAAAGTGATGATCACTTGGGTATGTTCAGATAACGTTTGTTTAACCGCTGCGAAGTCCATAAAGGCAACAAATTCATTTAGAATTAGCTTCTCACCAATAAAAGTACCTGCTTTCATCATTTCTGTCGCCGGTACACCGATAACAAAAGCAAGTGGCGAGAAAATATATCCCAAAATAGCTTGCATAGTTAGTGGCGTTGTAGCGAACCAATGCGATACCGAATCAAGACCAATCGTTGCCGTAATGCTAGCTAACCAATGCCCTACCCCTTCAAGGCCAGCATTCGCCATTGCGATCACACTAACAAAAGCAATAAGCATAGTACCAATCGCAACAGCTACTTTCATACCGTTCATTGCACCAGCAGCTAATGCATCAATAGCATTACTGTGCTCACTTTTTGCCATTTCGACCTCAGTTTGTTCCATTGGCTTTTCTTGTTCTGGTACAAGAATTTTAGCCATTAGTAAACCACCGGGTGCAGCCATAAAACTTGCTGCAATCAGATACTTAAGTTCAACACCTAATCCTGCATAGCCACCTAATACAGAACCCGCAACTGACGCCATACCACATGTCATTACCACGAAAAGTTCAGAGCGTGTCATTTTTGCAAGGAATGGACGAATAAGAAGAGGAGACTCACCTTGAGAAAGGAAGATATTACCTGTCGCAACCAAAGACTCTGCGCGACTGGTGCCTAATAGTTTTTGGATACCACCACCTAAAACTTTAATTACCCATTGCATAATACCGAAGTAATAAAGGAGAGAAATTAAAGCACTGATGAATATAACAAGAGGAAGAACACGAATAGCAAAAACAAAACCGCTTTTTTGGATATTAGCTAAATCACCGAAGACGAAATTGATACCAACATCAGCGAAACTAAGAAGACCAGCTACACCGTCACTCATTGCACCTAGCATCTTCTGACCAATGGGCACATATAGTACAAGAGCGGCAAAGCTCGCTTGTAAGAATAAAGCACCGCCAACGGTTCTCCAATTGATCGCCTTTCTATTATCAGAAAGCGCCACTGCGCATAGAACCAGTACTACGATACCGGCTAATGTAATTAACAACTGCATTATTTCGTCCTGCTGTTTTTTAAATGGGTGTCGAATAATGAAGGTATTGCTGTTTGCTGCCATTGAGTAACAATTACTTTTGGGGAAAAAGTAAAAAAGGTAGGATTAACGTAATACAACGCTAAAAATATGAATGTGTTCGCCCAATAATACAACATACGAGTCACCTAAATTAACAAGCTACAAATAACGCCGGTCCAACTCCGTGGGTCGTTCACTTATCCCTGGTGACAGCTTGTAAAATAAGGTGGCTGAACTTAACTGTTCTGACCGAGGCGAGAGTATATAGAGATCTTGCTCACAATAACAATATCATTTTTCACAATTAGCATACTTCAAGGCCAAGTGAATACTATATAAGCAAATAATACCTTATATAAATCCTTTAACGCATAACTGTTGATTTATCGTACAGCGCACTCAATTGATAACAAAAAAGCCGAACACGATAAATGTTCGGCTTTTGGGAATATATTATTAGTGAGCAATGTTTACTTTGTAAGTGCTTCATTTAGCCATTGGTCGAAATGCGATTTCGGCATTGCGCCATTTAGCATATCAACCATCTTGCCTTCTTTAAACACCATGATTGTTGGAATACTACGGATACGATATTGAGCAGCGAGTGCTTGTTGTGCTTCAGTATCAATCTTCACACAACGTATTTGGCCATCACGCTCTTGAGATACGTCTGAAAATACAGGAGCAAATCCTACGCATGGATTACACCACGGTGCCCAGAAATCAACAACGACAGGCTTATCACTTTCTAATAGTGTAGAGAAATTATCGCTAGTACCTTCAATTGGCATGCCGTCGAATAATTTTTCCTTACATGAGCCGCAGCTTGCTTCATCATTTACGCGCTCAGAAGGTAAACGGTTCAGTGCTTTACAGTGTGGACAGCGTGTTGTGATTGTAGTCATTGTTATCATCCATCTTTAAACTTTATCTGTATTTACTGTAACGCTTACAGATAAAAAAGCAATATGATTCAACTTATTAGAGCAATAGTCTAAAACTATCAAAAGCCGAATGTCGCAAAAAAGATTGATAAAAAACTATTATATCGAACGCATACAAATGGGATGCAAACATCGCATCCCATTCAGTGTCACTTATTATTAGTTAATTATGATTACACTGCTTATTCTGGAACTCCCACAACTACAGTGACAATGTCACAATACGATTAGCGTTAATAACTTAACTGGTAATTAATGTAATAACCCTAACTCACGGGCTTCGGCAATGGTAAGCCCGCTCGCTTGAATATCACGGAGAAGCTCTATACGTCGTCTTGCTGCCGCTTGTTGTTTTTTACTCTCAGCAATATTGGTTGCCGACTCATCCTTGTGATCCCACTTAGATGATACGGAAGAAATTTCTGAAAAATCGATAGAGTTAATAGACACAACAACCTCCTAAAGTAACCTGTGTCATTATGATTTACTTAGTATCAGAGGTAATTAGAGGAGTTAAGCTGATAAATTTAACTTTGTGATCAAATCGAGGTTCATGTAATAAAATTACAAAAACAACTGAAAATGACTAGTCAATAACGAATAACAAGCGTAGTAATAGAAGTTCTTGGCAAATAAAAAACGTTTAATATTTAGACATATTTGACCCAAGCTATTTATATATAAGCTTTAATTAATAAGGCATGAATATAACAACATTTTGTGTATATCTATTTATCAATAAAATGCGTCAACATTTTTGATTTAAGCTTATGATAAAAAAAATAACTGTTTTCTGTCAGTATGTTATGTCGCACTTTACACACTCACATTTAGTAATTTAACATTACATTATTCATACTATAGTTATGAGTATAAAAAGCGTAGCGTAATAAAAAAATTTAAAGGTTTTTATTATGAATACTCAATTATCTGAACTTGCACAACCTGGTGCTATTTCTAACCCTAATACTTTCGCTGAATACCTCACCTTTATTTTCAAAGAAAATATTGAAAATGATGACGTAACAAAAATCTTTGCCAAAATTCAAATTATTGAAAAATCCATCGCGCAAAAAGATCCTTCAGCTAACCTTTCTTTAACCATTGGTATTTCAAATAAAGGTTGGCCTACCGTTTTTCCTGATGTTCAAGCGCCATCTTTATTGCATGATTTCATTGCTATGACTGACGGCGAACGTAGTTTCCCAAGTACACCGGGAGATATTTTCATCATGATAAAATCTGAACGTATGGATATTAATTTTCAAGCTGCGAAATACATTGCCGCAGCGCTTCAACCTGTCGCTAATTTAATTGAAGATATTCAAGGCTTTAAATATCTAGACAACCGCGACATGATCGACTTTGTTGATGGAACTGAAAACCCAAAAAATGAAGCTCGTTTTAATGCCGTATTAGTTGATAATGACCGTGATATCCATCAAGGCGGGACTTACTTAACCGTACAACGCTATGTAGATCGTCAAGGCTTATGGGATAAACAAACCACAGAATACCAAGAGCAAGTTATTGGTCGTACCAAGCTTGATGATATTGAACTTGATGATGATCAAAAACCCGCTTGGGCGCACAATAATAAGAGTAAAGTTATTATTGATGACCAAGAAATTAAAATGCTACGTCAGAACCGTCCATTTGGTAATGCTATGGAACATGGCACTATGTTTGTCGGGTTTGCCGCCTCACCTGAAATTCTAGATATCTCATTGAAGCAAATGATTTATGCTGATGAAAATGGTAACTACGATCGCTTACTGGATTTTGTGGAAGCAAAAACAGGTACTCACTACTTTGTACCTTCACAAACACTAATGAATACTTTCGCCGGTTAATCTATCGCCTCAGCAATGTGCCTACAAATGAAAATTTGTGGGCATTTTTTTATTAAAAATCATAAAGAAATAAAAATGTAATTTATTTTTAACTTAACCAATTGAAAAATAACAAATACATTTTATTTTACAGAATATTTTCTTGATTCCTCACACGTTCTGTTGTCCCCTATACACTTAATAATTAATTCTATCTTTTTATTTATATATACGAAGAGTATTTCTGGGGGCAAGAATGCGCAAAACCCTTTTAACCCGAGTATCACTAGCAAGTCTTATTGCTACCGTTGCGGGTTGTTCATCAACACCACCGCCGCCAGCTCCAAAAGTTGAAAAAAGTTTCAAAACGATAGCTAGCCAATTTATGACTTCTGATGCAACACGTAGCCAAGGTACAGTTGTTGATAAAGGTATGTTTTACCCTAAAGAAACCTTCTCTCTAAGTTATCGTTACTGCTCTGCAAGTGCCGAACAAGCGAAACAAGATATTGATCAATTTTATCAATTAGCAAAAAAAACATGTAAAGCTAACTCTGGCACCATGATCAACCAAGATACTGATGCCTGGTGTGTGAGTCACCCTAATACGCCTGATGAAACACCTATTTTCTCAGCACGAATTACGTCAACAGATCTATGGGCTGATGTTTGTCCTACAGGGCCATTTGTTACAATGCGTGTCATTGAAAATAAAGACGTCAATGAAGCCGCTTGGATTGATGGCGCTAAACTTCTTGGTTATCAACCCTATTCTGTACATAGAAAAATTGTCCCATCAAACCAATCTCAAGCAGCACTGTTTAATGAGAAAGAAACACCTGCACCGGAACAAGAACCTTGGACTGAAGAAACCGGCTTTATTGCGACACACGTAGGTGAAACTGTGTGTATGTATAAGAAGACCAAAGACGAAGCTTATGGTGTGACCTACAAAGGTAAAATCCAAAGTGTAAATGACAACCGCGTTAGTGTATTAGCGACTGAAAAGTTAAAAGGCGATATTCGTATTGCACCTGAAATTGATCCACTACCTTGGTATAAAGAAGCGGTAATTGAAGCAGATGCACGTTCTTGGTTTATTTGTCAGTAAATAGTATTACTCTCTTTAAAAAATAACAAAGCCCAGCATAATCTCATCGTTATGCTGGGCTCTTTATTTATCTTACGCATGAATAGCATAAAATCATTAACTGTAAGTCTCAAAAAAGTCTAACGTATCGTCTAATGCCTGATTACGTAAGCAATCTTTTTCCATTAACAATTCATGTCGAGCATGTGGGATCACTTTCATTTCACACTCTGCACATTTTGCGTAAAAAAGATGATGAGAATTATTATCTACAACGGTATCGTCGCCTGCCTGCAACAATAAAATGGGCGTATGGATATGTCCCACATCCCGAATACAGCTTTTCGCGGCAGCTAATGCTTGCCATACCCATCGTGCACTAGGACCACCAACACGCAGTTCTGGGTGGCACTGATACAAATGCTTCGCCCAAACGTAACGTAATTGACTTTGGCATTGATCATTTTTTTCAAAAGGTGCTTCGTGATACGGCTTATATCCAAACACATAAGACGGCTGTGTTTGATAATGCTCGATAATTTTAGCGATTGAAGATGCGACTAATTTAAGGGGGACAGGAAGATTGATACCAAACATAGGTGCATTAAGAACAACGGCATTAAAATGAGTCTGATAATGCTCTAAATATAAGGTTGCTACCGCACCCCCCATTGAATGAGCTAATAAAAACCGTTGTCTGTATGTTTGTTTTCCAACGACATTTGTAATAAATGAATGAAGATCTGACACATAATCATCAAAACAAATCACATGTCCAAGTTCACTATCGTTAGTTAATCGTCCTGATGCGCCTTGACCGCGATGATCGTAGGCATACACGTCATAACCTTTACGAGATAACTCATAACATAACTCCTGATATTTCCAGAAGCTCTCATTACGCCCATTAACAATGACCACACAACGTTCATTTTGAGGATGTCGAATACTTATCCATCGGATCGGTATTCCATCAACACCTTTAAATTCGCCTTGCTCCCTCTTCTGCCACATATAATGGACTTCACTCGCCATTAATTGTGTAAAAACCGACTCCTTGGTAACAAAATCCCTCTCACAATTTTGTTTAACCATGACAACTTCTTATAATTATTATACAAACTTACATAAATCGCTGACTTCTTCTCCCACTAAATGGGATGCATTACAATGAGGTTCATCAATATCAATATAACGACCCACAGTGTTTAAAAAATACTTACCTGATTGATAACCAAGCCTATAATCTTCTTCTAAAGATGGCATATCACTACCAATCATTTTTGATTTTAGTGCTTTTTGCGGATGAATCTCATAAATAGTAACATCATCAGGTGGATTACTAAGAAACTCTTGTGTTTTTCTATAGTTATCTTCGTGCTCTAACAACATCTCAATCATACCTGCGGCTTTTGATTGGCCTAACGCACGACGAATATTACTCATCCAACAATGATCAAATGATGTATCAATAGGCACAGTGCGGATCACCACAATATGACGATAACCGCGCTCATAAGCTTCTTGAACAGGAATGGGGGCAGATAAGCCACCATCAACCCAATATTCATTTTGTGAGTAAATGGGTTGTCGATTTAAAACAGGGATCGCGCATGAAGCTTTTAATGCCAAAGACCAATTATCCGTATTTAAATTAAAATACGCCGCTTGATGACTCACCGTATTACTTGCTGATGCGAGTACAGTTCGATTACGCATATTCTGTCGGCCTTGATGCCAATCAAGCTCAAAGCGTGTCTGGGTTTGCTGCATTAACCAATCAAGATCAAGCCCTTCACGACCAAACAAAAAACGATATACGTCAAAGAAATGGTGATTCGTTGTTGCTTCTGTGATCACCTTAAAAGCATGTTTCTTTTGACCACAGATATAAGACGCTAAATTAAGCGATCCTGCAGACGTACCAATCATTAGTGAGAACGGATTAAAATCCTGATCTAAAAATGAATCCAATACCCCTGCGGTGAAAATCCCTCTTTGGCCTCCACCTTCCGTGACAAGTGCTATCTTAGATACGTCCTGAGGCTTATGGGACAATGCGTCATAATTTTGTACCGCATAAGATACATGCTTACCTGTCATGTTACTCTCTCAAGATTACTGCATACTTTGATGCATATTCATCATACAAATATCGCAAGGCATACTATCAAATAGGGGTCTAATGTCTAATAAAAAACGATCAATATTTGATTGTAAAAATATACGCTCTAATTTCTAAACATTAACAGCTTGAACTTTAGGTTTTATGTGATTATACAAGTTAATATTATCAGAGAGTATTTAACTCGTTATTCAACATTACCTCATATAAGGCTTAAATAACGCATGAACATTCACTCTTGCTTTAAGCTTGGCTGCCAACAAATATAAACCACCCAATTTACGGTGTAAAAAAATAGCATCTGCGGGCGGTGTATGCCAATAACCACTATTCATACTCAAGGCACTACCGGCATCGCGAATGCGTTTCCCCATATCTGTTGCACCAAAATCATACACACCATCAAAGGCTAATGGCTCACAAGCTTCTACACACAAATTCACGACTGCTTGTTGTGCGACATCTTCAATGTGCTGATGGAAAAAGCCTATTTGTTTTAACGCGTTAAGCATAGATCCCCGATCATTTTTCACCGCACCAGTCATCAATTGGCGATAGCCTTCAGAGACGTGCTCGGGATATTCACGCGTGGCGCCGAAATCAAGCAAGATAAACTGATTCGTTGTGAGGTTATAACGATAGTTAGCAAAATTCGGGTCGGTTTGCACCAATCGAAATTCAAACACTTCTTTGAACAATAAGGTAAAGGCTAATGCCATCACCTCATCACGTACCGCTTGGGGTTGCTTAGCCAGTTGCTCTATTTCTATGCCTTCGACAAAACTCATCGCAAGGATCGTTTCACATGTTAAATCATCGTATATATCAGGGATCAAAAAGCGGGCATCATCAGAAAGTAACTGGCGAAACTGTTTAAGATATTGTGCTTCTTTCTGATAATTAGCTTCGGCATGTAACTGTTTTTTCGCCTCGTCTAATAACTCTGACACATCAATAGACTTAGGGATCAATCCTGATACATTTAGTAAGGTTGAAACATTATGTACATCGCTATCAATACTTTCTCCAATACCTGGATACTGTATCTTTAAAGCAATATCTCGACCGTCTTTGGTTTTTGCTCTATGAACTTGTCCTATTGATGCTGCAGCAACAGGGTAAAACGAAAACTGAGCAAATTTGTCTTGCCAATCTTCCCCCCAGTTAGCAATGAGCACATGATTCAATTGGCTAATAGGCATAGGTTTAGCATCAGCTTGCAAACGAGATAGCAGTTCAGTTAATTCTTTCGGGAGTAAATCACCAGCATCCATCGATAAAAGTTGACCTACTTTCATCGCAGCACCACGTAACTGTGCTAATTGATCAGCCACACGTTGAGCATTTTTCGGCGTTAAGAGCAACTCACTGGCTTTAGGACGATGTCCTGACGCTAACTGTTTCACCCCTTCAGCAACCATGCCCGTTGCGACTCTTGACGCCAGTGAGCCTAATTTCGATAGTCGTGATAATCGCCCTTTAGGCACTTTTGAATACTGATGTGGATCTTTCATGCTTAAACCTTATCTTACGATGATGTGTAACAACGTCATTACTGGCGATTAAACACGCCTTTTCTTTATAGTGAATTAATATGGCGTAAATAATACTCGGCTTGCTCTACAATAACAGATTGCTCATTATCATCTAATTTATCCCAATAACTAAATAGCATACCTACACGAGGATTGTTTGCTAATAACCCTCTATGTTTATCCATAAAACGCCAATATAAACTATTAAATGGACAAGCATTCAGCCCTGTTTTCTTTTTAACCTCATACTGGCATGATGAGCAATAATCGCTCATTTTATTAATGTATGCCCCACTTGAAGCATAAGGCTTTGTTGCAACCACACCACCATCTGCAAACAGCGCCATACCTAGCGTGTTGGGCTTTTCTACCCACTCAACCGCATCAATATAAATACCTAAATACCACTGTTCGACTTCACTCGGCGCAATCCCCGTTAATAAACAAAAATTACCCGTGACCATTAAACGCTGAATATGATGAGCGTAGCTATAATCAAGCGACTGTTTAATCGCATGACGCATACACTGCATATTGGTTTTTGCATCCCAGAAAAAATCAGGTAACGAAGCGCTAGCTTCTAGCGTATTCTCTTTTCCGTAATGGGGCATATTGACCCAATAAATAGCACGAATAAATTCACGCCAGCCTAGTATCTGGCGAACAAACCCTTCAACTTGGGCAATATCAATTTTTGAATCTGGCTGAGAGTAAGCATCAATAGCCGCTTGGATCACTTGCATGGGATGCAACATTTTCGCATTCAAAGCAAAAGATAAACGAGAATGGTATAAGCTCCATGCCGACTCACTTTTGGTGGTCATTGCATCTTGAAAGCGTCCAAAAAAAGGCAATAAATCACGGCAAAAATAACTCAGTAGCGCTAGTGATTGTTTACGGTTTGTTGGCCAAAGTAGCTGCTCACAAGATTGACCGATTGTGTTGATATCGTGTTTTTCGAGTCGTTTAGAAATAACACTAACATCATTACTAAACATTAACGGTTGAGGAATCGCTTCAATATCAACAGCCTTTAATTTATTTCGATTTGCGCCATCATAATTCCATTTACCACCTTGAGGCTTTCCTTCAACCATTAATACATCAAATCGTTTCCGCATAGCGCGATAAAAATGCTCCATACGGTGATGTTTGTTTGGTGTTATATACTGCTCAAGTTCGGCCAATGTCAGTAAGAAATGCTCGCTATCACATGCTTGAACGGTTACATCAGGAATCTTTAATGTTGCTAACTGTTGCGATAATCGGTATTCGTCTGGTTGTTGATATTCAAATGCTTGGCAATGATATTGCTGACAAAGTGAAATAATTAAATCAGGTAAATCATGATAGGTATGAGTATCGTCTAATGTTAAATGTAAAACCTCATGTCCTGCTTGTTGTAGCGCAATCGCGAAATTTTCCATCGCAGCAAAAAATGCACAGATCTTTTGATGGTGGTGAGTAACATAGTTGGTTTCTTGCTTTAGCTCTGCAATAACATACAGCACATGTTCATTGGGTTGTTGATACCAATGATGACTCGCATTGAGTTGATCGCCTAAAATAAAACGAAGAGTTGTATAGCGCGATTGCATGATTATCCTCTACCACTCATTGGCCAATCATCAATATTTACGCTGTCTAAGGCGTTAAGGTTTTCATCCCCTCGCCAATGGCGAATAAAATGCTGATTAGGATCAAATATTCGTGTTTGTTTTTCTAAGTCAAACCAACGTTTTTCACGACTGTCTGTTCCCACCCCTGCAATATATTGCCAATTGCCCCAGTTTGCCGCGACATCATGATCAATCAGCTGTTGTTCAAAATAAGCTGCACCGTAGCGCCAATCAACGGATAGCTCATTAACCAAACAACTTGCAACTATTTGGCGCCCACGATTAGACATATAGCCCGTTTGGTTTAACTGTTTCATAAACGCATTAACAATAGGATATGGTGTTGAGCCCTCACACCATTGTTTAAAACGAGTTGGATAAAAACTGCTTAATAAACGTTTATTTTGCACGCCACTGAAACGATACAGATCTCGCCCAACAGCATGCGCATGCCATTGAAAAAACTCACGCCATAACAACTCAAAGAAGATCCAGTAGGTTGATGAATTTTTCTCTTTGTATTTTTCATAATCTAGCAAGGTAGCCATAATCATTTTGGCGGATAGTGCACCACACGCTAACCACGGTGAAAATTTGGTTGAGTTATCCCAACCCTCTATGGCATTACGCGTCTCTTTATAACTAGACGGTAAACGAGAAGAAAAGTATTGCTGTAAATGCATCATTGCTGCATTTTCACCACCATGCCACTCCACCTGATCATTATCTAAAATGGGAACATTTCGAATATCTAAATATCCAGAACAATATACATTGGGTTGTGGCGGTAAATAATCAGGCACAGGTAGGGACGAAAAAACAGTGACGCTTTGCTCTATCTGTTTACGAAATTTTGAAAATCTATTTGGCATATCTGAAAGAGGAAACGGCAGTTGATTTTGTGAATACAACGTATGCGTATCAACTTCTACAAATTGAAAATGGGGGTAACATTGTTTTAGGTAATGCCATTGCTGTTGTTCATACCAGCCGCAGTGACGACTCCGATAGATAAGGTTAATACCGTATTGTTCTATTAATTTAGGCATAAAAACCATAGGATCGGCTTGCATCACTAATAAACGCTGACCCAATGTGGCTAAATTAGATTGCAGTGCTTGTAGCGATTGCAGCAGGAAGCGATGGCGAATGGCTCCCACCGAGACAAGTTGATAACGATTAAATTGCTGCTTTTGTGGCTCCATAAAATAAATACACAGCAAGTTGTCACAATACTCGTAAGCTTGATGAAGTATAGGGTTATCGTGTAAACGTAGATCATTGGTGAACCAATAAAGAGCTTTTATCGCCATAAATTATATGCCTTATTTTTTATCGACTCTTCATTTACGATACGAATAGGCATAACGATCGATTTTTATTCTTTCTGTCAAGAAATTTAGGCAATAAAAAAGCCAGTATTATTAACAAGAAAGGTAATAATACTGGCTGAAAATGTAATTAGTCGTTAATCAAATTCTGGCTGATTACGGTTTTTAAAATTCACCAATAATCCCATCACCAGTACCACAACCGTCACTATTAAAATAGACTGGAATACGTGGTGATATTGCGCAGCAGAAGTAATTAAATCAATGGCATCACCTTTTGGTGTATTGGTTGATGTTAACTCAGCAATGTTTGCTGCTAAATAGTTTGCTACCGAACCACCCATTAACATGTAAATACCCGCGACCGTACCTGTTGCTCCTTGCGGATTCATACGCGTAATTGCAGCTAACGCGACAGGGTCAATAAATAGCTCAGCGATACCAATGAAAAACAAACCAATAAATAGCCATAGGAATGTTGTATGACCTGTTGCCATTGCTAACTTAGAAGACAACGTAATCAAACTAAAGCCCGCAGTTAAGAGAAACAAACCCATGTTTAATTTAGTTAATGTACGAACAGAGATCTGACGTGTCGATAATACTTTCCACAACCATGTCACCGCAGCACCACCCACAATAACGGCTACAGGATTCACCGATTGGAAGAAAGCTGTTGGAATATGGTAACCAAAAATATCAGTATCAATATTACGCTCGATGAATAAGCTGATTGAACTGCCACCTTGCTGATCAAATGCCCAAAACACCATACCAAAAATCATAAAGTACATAATTGAGTGAAGTTTCTTGCGATCTTCAGCATCACTCTTACGGTATAAACGCAGCATTTGTAGTGCTGAAAATGCAAGGATCACGGCAAGAATGTAACCTGCTAATAAATCTTTAAGTACAAACACAAGACCTATCGCGGCAGCAACGACACCGAGAATGATTAAGAACCAGTGACTAATACCTGCTGTTTTTTGTGTTAACGCCGCTTTATTGGCTTTTTGTACATGGGCAAAGTTTTTACGGCCCGTACTAAAAATGATTAAGCCAATAAACATACCAATACCTGCAAGAGCAAAGCCCACATGCCATCCCCAACGGCTTGCAGCATACCCACAGAAAATTGGCGCTAAAGCAGAACCAATGTTACCGCCTATATAGGATATAGAAAATCCTGATTCACGTGCGCTTTCATGACCTTTATATAACTCACCCAATAAACAGCTTGAGTTAGTTTTAAAAAAGCCATAACCACAAATAATTAATGCTAACGCAGAATACAAGGTCGTATGATCGTTACTCGGAATACTTAATACAATGTGGCCAGCAACCATCAGTGAGCCACCAATAACAACAGCCCAGTAATTACCCAAATAACGGTCTGCTAAATAACCCCCTAAAATGGGTGTCACATAAACTAAAGATGTATATGCACCATATAGAGCATAAGCATGTTCATCTGACATTAAGAGTTTTTGGGTTAAAAATAGAATTAATAGCGAACGCATGCCGTAGTAGCTAAAAAATTCCCACATTTGTATTGCGATGAGGTGAAAAAGCCCTTTAGGCTGAGAGGATAATTGCATATTGATTCCTGTAAAAAGGCCCGTTTAGCTAACGGTTGTCATTCTTATGGGTGTGTTTATACCTAGGGTATTTAAGAATGAAAATACACTGAACTTCTCTAAGCTCAAGCATATTCTTACCCCATATTTAGTATCTTACTTTTCATAGTTTTAGACATTTAATCATTGCTTCACTAGAAATAGATTATTCCATTTACAAGCAGTAAACAAACATCATTCCATTTTTAGTTCTAACAAAGCATCAATTTTGAAAAAAACTAAGTATTCATAAGGTTATGTTAAAAACACGTCACTAAACTAAAATCTTCAGTAGAGCTATATAACAAAAATCACAACATTAATGTAACAAAAAAGCCGTAACAATCGCTGCTACGGCTTTAATAAAAGAAACAGTTAGAACACGTTATAGCGTTAAATCTAACTCATTATGAATTAATACGATGCATTGAGAAGCAAATAACATCTTAGGACCTAAGCTAATCTTCTGTGCGCCTAAGCGTTTTAAGCTATTATAACTTTTCTTCGGCATTGGCATGTGATCGGTTAATAAGAAACAAGGGTTCGCAGCAAGTTCAATATCGCGAACAAAATCCCCTTTCTTATCTAACATGTATAATTGGTAGTCTTCAGCAAGTTCAACTATCAGCTTTTCAAAACTGATCGTACGAACTGTGATCCCCGGTTCTACATTACGACATTGCTCTTTATCCATGCCTAATGATTTATCAAGCGCATGAGTAATCTTATCTAACCATGCTTGCTCATGAAAACCCGTTAAATTAGTAATATCATTTGAATTAAAGCTAATGGTACGAGAAAAGTCTTGCGTACTTTCAAGCACTAAATGCACCATAATATCTTCGCGGTGAGACTGCGCCACAAAAATAGCATTCATTAAAACGTGAGCCAAAATTTCAGTGTGAGCATCTTGACCCACAGATGCTAATAGCATTTTACTGTCGGTGGGTGCAGAACGGGCTCTTAATACGAAAGCACGCATAGTTAATATCCTAGAAGTTGAAAGTGACACCAGCATCGCTACACATAGGTATATACCAATCATATACCTACAGCGAGCGCAGTATTATCCCCGCTTTTCATCAATATGTAACCCCCATTGATCAGATTCCTATTTTTAAGCGTATTAAGTTAATCAATCAATGACGACTAGGTAATATGAACACTATCACTCGATTACCCTCCCACACACTTGGCTATCTAGGTCTTATTCCTTTTGCCCTAAGTGCACTCGCTATCAGCCTTGAGATACGTATTTTTAACACTTCCGCTTTGCTCATTTTCGTCAGTTACAGTGCCATTATTCTCAGTTTTCTTTCTGGCGTTATGTGGGGAAACAGTCTTAACCATAACGAAAGTTCAACCTATCGATATGCTCTACTCTTAAGTAATCTTTTTGCGCTACTGGCTTGGTTTTCACTTTTACATTCAACGAGTAACTACACGTGGGCTATTGTTGCATTAACGCTGGGCTTCATTTGTATTCGTATCACCGAGATAAAGTTTAACTCAGGTCATCAAGATGAGTCTTATCAACAATTACGTAATCGTCTAACCACTTGTGTTTGCGGACTACATGCGGTTGTATTTGCAATCACATAATCAGGGGATCAGAAAAATGGAAAAAATGATCATATTTTATGACGGAAGTTGCCCACTTTGTGTCGCTGAAATGAAGCAACTTCGACAACTTAATAAACATCAAAAACTACAATTTGAAGATATTCTTGCGCCTGATTTTAACCAACGCTTTCCTGATATATCAAAAGAAAAAGCCAGCACTGTTTTACACGGTTTACTCTCTTCTCAAACCGGCTCAGAGCAACAACTTTTGCTTGGTCTTGATGTCACTTATAAAGCATGGAACCTTGTAGGTAAAAAGAAGTGGTTAAAAATACTTAGGCTTCCAGTGATACGTATCGTTGCCGATAAAGCATACTTATTTTTTGCCAGAAATCGTTATCGTATTTCCTATTTATTCACCGGAAAATCCCGTTGCAATAGCTGTTCAATTGATTAATAGGCTTCAGTGAAGCTAAATGTTTAACACTATAATCAAGCACTATCTTACTTCTCTATTAGGTTATTTATCTTTTGATAAATCAGTGAAATAAGTACAATACGACATAGCAAAACTTAACATCGCGGTGGCTATCTTTAGCCGCTACTTTGTATCAATATACGTTAGCGTTTTATTTCTTGTACTCGATAAACAAACAACTATTCCCCTCAAAAATTAATACTAATACCCCCCTAAAATTAAGAATAAAGCGCCACCAATTAGACTGCACATAGTCATAAAAATGACCATTTCAATTCTTTTAAGCGATACCTCTAATTTTTGTATTTATTTACGTGCATATATATAAAACACTATTTACACTCGCCGCACTTTCTAACACCTCATTTTCTGAGACAACAATGCAACTATCACTGAAACAAAAGCTGATCAGCGCGAGCTTGTCTGCTGTTGTCCTTATGGCAACAGTATTAACTTGGCTTGCTGCCAGTAATTTACAACAACAAACAAATGAAAATATCTTAGATCGCGTACAAAGCGTAGCAACCACAGCTACCAGCGGTATTGAAGATTGGATTAATATCCGTCGCAGTATTACCTCTTCAGTAAAAGAACCCTATCAAAAAGCAGATCTTGTGCCTTTCCTTCAACAAGCACGCGATGCTGGCGGTTTTGACGATATTTACTACGGCACCGTTGCAGGACAAATGCTGCGTTCACACCCAGAACGTAACCGTGCTGATTACGATCCTCGTACTCGCCCTTGGTACGGTGATGCCGTTAACAGCAATAAACAAGTGATCACCACCGCTTATCAAGACGCTATTACTAACGCCCTTTTAGTGACGATTGCCGAGCCTATTCGACATAGCGGCGCACTTGCCGGTGTTATCGGTGCCGACGTATTAATTGATCAACTCATTAACGATGTGATCAGTTTGAACGTTGGTGATAATGCTCATGCTATGTTAATCGATAAAAAGAATGGAACTTTCCTTGCTCATTCTGATAAGTCACTGTTATTGAAACCGATTGCTAATTATAGCAATCAGTTAAACATGGGTAACATTGAACAAAGTGCCAATACAAACCGCTTAGAGCAGATCTCAATCAAAGGGGTAGATAAGCTATTTTACTTTGCAAATATCCCAAATAGTGATTGGATATTTGGCCTTGAAATGGATAAATCCACAGAAGAAGCCAGCTACTATTCACTATTAACAGAGTTAATCATCACCGCTATTGTGATCACTTTGATCGTCGTTATGGCGGTAGCGTGGCTAGTAAACTATCTTCTTCGTGATCTTAACCGTGTATCAAAAGCACTGGCTGAAATTGCAAATGGTGAAGGTGATTTAACACAACGTTTAGAACCAAGAAGCCAAGACGAAGTGGGTAAGCTTGCACTAAATTTCAACCAGTTTGTCGGTAACATGCACCAAATGGTGACTCGATTACGTCATGTTTCAGAATCACTTAATCATCAATCTCATATAACCGCTTCACAAGCCGAAGAGCGCAGCACTCGTATTCAGCATCAGCAAGATGAAATTAATATGGTCGCAACAGCAATCAATGAAATGGCAGCCGCCACACAAGAGATTGCTGCCAACGCAGAAAACACCGCAAGAACATCAGAGCAAACGGTAACCGCTTCTAATCACGGCGCCACACTGGTCAACCAAAGCCAACAATCCATCAGCACATTAGCGCAAGAAGTGGATACGGCAACATCTGTGATCAGTGAGCTAAATCACCATGCTCAAAGCATTACAACTATTCTATCTACAATTCAAGGGATTGCTGAACAAACCAACTTATTGGCATTAAATGCCGCGATTGAAGCAGCCCGAGCTGGTGAGCAAGGTCGAGGGTTTGCTGTTGTTGCAGATGAGGTACGTGTACTTAGCCAACGGACGCATGCATCAACTCAAGAAATTCAACAAATGATAGAGACCCTACAAAAAACCACAGGTCAAACTGTGAATATCATGGAGGATAGTCGTCATCTCTCTGAAACCAGTGTTGATGATGCCAATGCAGCAGCAGTAAGCTTGTCGCAAATTACGACTGCCGTAACCACGATCAATGATATGGCAACACAAATTGCTTCCGCCGCTGAAGAGCAATCTTCCGTAACATCTGAGATCACCCGTAATACAGAGGGAATTCGTGATGTTTCTAATGAACTTGCTGTAGAAGCCAATGAAGCCGCCAAACAGGCAGCTGAGCTATCAAATTTATCTCATGAACTACAACAAGAAATCAGTCGCTTTAAACTCTAAACATACCGTTATAACAACGAAAAACTAACGACAAAAGCTAGCATATAACATGCTAGCTTTTGTTCTATATACCGCTAACTACTATGCCAATATTTCCATTTCTCTTCACACTTTGTTTCAGTATTAACACCATGCGGCATGGGGTAACCCAACAGATCGCTATAAAGATGAATATGAAAAACACTTAAGCGCAAGCTGCCCTATTGCTAGTGATAACATGAAACATTTCGTCTATTTTGCTAAAGACAGACAAGCCATTAAATCTCATCCTTTACTCAACAAACCTCGTTTTGTAGGCGCACAAATCATGTATTCATGGTCTGACTTAGAACCTCAAAAAGACGTTTAAGATTTCTCTATCATTTTTGATGATTATGAATACCTAAAAAAGCACGGTAAAAAACTGTTTATTCAACTTCAAGATGCAACCTTCTATTCTGAAAATAAAGCCGTACCTAAATACCTTCTCACTATTAGTGCAAGCATTAGGACGCCAGTTTGACGAAAAATGGAAGGGATAAACTTACAAAAAACCGCTATTGGTGTATCAGTAAAAACCGATCCAAGCTTTAATGAAAAAGACTATATAACAGGTATCAAAGCAAACATGCTGAGCTTGAAACAGGCGTTTCCTTCCTCAACAACCATGCAATATGCCAACTTTGTTAACGGTGAATGGCTTCCTTGGGAAGACAAAGGTTACCTGAAAGTATTTATCGATATGGCGAAAAAATGGGTGTGGGATTAGGTGCACCTGATCTCATGGTTAAGCGTCGAGGACAACTAAACCATGCTTTAGCTATGATGCATGAAAATAAGTATTCCGTCCCTTTAGGGATTGCCATTCAAGACGGTAATTACATAGGGCAAACAAACACAACTGCAGTAGTTGAAAAACGAAACAACATCGTACCGATGCTGCACTCATTTAGTCAGCACTTCCTAAAAGTAAAATACATGTTCTGGGGATACCAAGAACCCTACTTTACAGAAGATGTTGTTACTTGCTTAAACGCTTAACTTAACACATCGGGTTAATAGCAAAACCAGCATTTATTGCTGGCTTTGTTAACTTAAAACGAACATATAAATTATTGCACAGACTAATAATAAATAAGTAATAATTCTATAAATAATAACTTTAATAATAATTTATTGTTATTGTATATGATCTTAAAAACCGTCCAAACTGAGGTCCGGTATCATTACGGGGATTAAAATCCTTAATCGGCTTTACTATTACTTGATACTTTAAATGATTAAGCTCATATAAATTATCATTATATATATGACCAAACTGAATTGGATCAAACCCATTACGATAAAAATGAACATCAACTGCATCACGGTTAATTTCATCAAATACTTCATTTGGCGTCATTGTATATGTCGCATACATCGTATTCGGTTCAGGAGAAATTCCTGCTTGTCCAGTACTAATATCACTATGTGTATACTGTAGAGCAGCATCTAGATCTCGCATACTTGAAGTCTCACCGGGAGTCATATCACCAACATCATTATTCAATTCACTATCAACAAATCCACATGTATTTTGAACAATATGTAACTGTATATAATCTGTATCAATTATTGAGGTATTATTATTTGTCGTTCTTTTGGTATGTATCGGAATATTATAAATTGTACTTACAGGACTGATAGGAACTTCAAATTGAATCTTGGTTAATTTAATATCGTAACTTGCTTTATAACCATCAAGCCTTCCATTACCTGTTTTAAAACTAAAACCAGCTCGAACATTGTTTTCGACATTTTTTTGTATCATAATCACCGTTATAACCATCAAGATTGACATCAACAATAACAGTACGTCCCGGATTTACATAAATATGTTGTTCATTATCCTGTGAAAAAGAAGAAATTAAAGATAAACACAGAATCCTTTTATTCATTAATTAATACCAATATAAATATAGCGTTTTAAAGATTAAATTTTATTAAAATATTCTAATATTAAAAATATAAGATAATTTAACAATCTCGATATACAAC
>NZ_PYOB01000016.1:0-95506 GCF_003026165.1 Photobacterium sp. GB-1
GCTTGGCGACCATAGCGTTATGGACCCACCTGATCCCATGCCGAACTCAGTAGTGAAACGTAATAGCGCCGATGGTAGTGTGGGGTCTCCCCATGTGAGAGTAGGACATCGCCAGGCTTCAAATTTAAGATACTTGTTCTGAACGATAGGTATCGGATAAAACGAAAGTTTTATCTCCGTGTGGAGCGGTAGTTCAGTTGGTTAGAATACCGGCCTGTCACGCCGGGGGTCGCGGGTTCGAGTCCCGTCCGCTCCGCCACTTTATTAAAGAAACCTGAATCGAAAGATTCAGGTTTTTTTTTCGTCTGAAGATAAGTGCTATAAACATAGCTAAGAAATATATAGCGTTACTTAGAATTTTAATCTAAATAGAGTAATGAATTACTTGTTGTTCTTCTTCATTAGCATAAAGTGATGACTCGTTTAATTTAGATATAAAAAAACCGCCATGCAGGCGGTTTTTTATCGGTTATCTATTAACTTTTCATCATAAGCTGGTAGCCAACATAACAAGCAGCAATGCTGACAATAACGTTAAGTAAAATGTTTAAGCCTGCTTTGAAAAATTCACCTTGTTGCATCAAGACAACATTGTCCATTGAGAACGTGGAGAATGTTGTTAGTGCGCCTAGGAAGCCTAAACCGATAATAGGTCGCCATGGTGCAGCTTCAATCATTCCTTGATTAAGTGCTGACATCAATAGCCCCATGATCAAGGAGCCCAGCACGTTTACGGTTAAAGTACCGTATGGGAAGCCACGGCCAAATAGCATTACGCATAGCTCAGAAATGAGGTATCTTGAGCAGGCGCCGAATGCACCACCAAGCGCGATGAATCCTAGTAATAAATATTGGCTCATTGGGATCTCGTTTATATTTTTAGGTAATGATAGAAAGCGCTCATGATAATCGCTAGCGAGAAAAGTGAGAACTCTCCAAAAATGCAATCATTGATTTAAGTTAATATTAAATAGTCAGCGTAATACTTAGTTGTATAGCTATATTTATAGCATCATAATCATAAATAATGAATTTACTATGAGCCTTAGCTCAAGGAGGCTAGGTATGTCGCTTTACCAAACAGTGTTATTAGCGGTTAATCCTGAAGATAAAAATGCGCATAAATTGATGGTGAAAGCTGGCGTTATCGCTGAGCAAAATCACGCTGATTTACATGTTGCTTATGTTGAGCCAGGGATCGGAAACGTAAGTTTTATTGATGTGGAAGTTGAGCTACAAGAAGAGCATGATGCGATTGCAAAAAAACGCATGAAAGAGTTATCTGATTTAATTACAGCTTCTTCTCATAAAGTTAAAGCGATACATACTGCAGATGGCGATGTTTCAAAGCATATAGAGGCTTTAGCAAAAGAACTGAATGCTAGCCTAGTGATCACCGGTTACCATAAATCGACTTTTCACTTGTTTGGTGATTTAAGTGATTCTTTGGCTAATCACCTAGGTTGTGATGTATTAATTTCACAGTAACAACGAATAAAATATGCAATGTAATAATAAGCCGTGTTGATGCACGGCTTTTTGTTGTTTGTCACTTTTTATTATTTTTCTCAGTATAAAGGTTGTTGCACTATAACGGCTTCTTTATACTCATTGCTACTTGTCGGAGTGCCATATGGCTGAGACCGCATTGCGGGATCCGTTGAACCTGATCAGGCTAATACCTGCGAAGGGAACGAGAGAATGTCTTCTGCTACATATCTTAAGGGATCACTGTATGCATCTGCATAGCTGTACTTAGGTACACACCTCTTGTTTACGCCCATCCGCCAAGCATTTTCCCCTACATTGAAAAATCAAGGAAACTGCTATGTCGAATCGCAAGCAAGCGAGACTGGAAGCGAAACAATTTATTGAATCATTAACAGCACAACCATACCCGAACTCACAGAAAGTGTATGTTCAAGGTAGCCGTCCTGATGTGCTTGTTCCTATGCGTGAAATCACTTTAGCTGATAGCTTGGTTGGTGGCGGTAAAGATAATCCTATCTTTGAGCCTAACGAGCCTATTCGCGTTTACGACACTTCTGGTTTTTACACTGATCCTGAAAAAAACATCGATATCTATAATGGCTTGCCGTTAGTGCGTGAGCAATGGATCGCAGAGCGTGACGATACTGAATTACTAGAAGGGTTAAGCTCTGAGTATGCCAATGAACGTTTAGATGATAAGACGCTTGATGAGTTACGTTTTGCGGAACGTGCGCGTATTCGTTGTGCAAAAGCTGGGCGTTGTGTGACGCAATTACATTATGCGCGCCAAGGTATTATTACGCCTGAGATGGAATATATCGCGATCCGTGAAAATATGGGTCGTGCGAAATACCGTGATGAAGTATTAAACCAACAACATCCAGGTGTGAGCTTTGGTGCTAATTTACCAAAAGAAATTACGCCTGAGTTTGTGCGTAAAGAAGTGGCTGAAGGCCGAGCAATTATTCCTGCCAACATTAACCATCCTGAAACTGAGCCAATGATCATTGGCCGTAATTTCCTTGTTAAAGTGAATGCCAATATTGGTAACTCAGCGGTGAGTTCATCGATTGAAGAAGAAGTTGAAAAACTTGTCTGGTCGACCCGTTGGGGTGGCGATACGGTAATGGATTTATCAACTGGTCGAAATATTCACGAAACGCGTGAATGGATCATCCGTAATAGCCCTGTTCCGATTGGTACTGTACCTATGTACCAAGCACTTGAAAAAGTAAATGGTGTGGCTGAGAACCTTAACTGGGAAGTGTTCCGTGACACATTACTAGAGCAAGCTGAGCAAGGGGTGGATTACTTCACTATCCATGCTGGCGTACTGCTTCGTTATGTACCTATGACGGCGAAACGTGTAACCGGTATTGTATCGCGTGGCGGCTCTATCATGGCGAAGTGGTGTTTGGCACACCATAAAGAAAGCTTCCTCTATCAGCACTTCCGTGAGATTTGTGAGATCTGTGCGCAATACGATATTTCACTATCACTGGGCGATGGCTTGCGTCCAGGTTCTGTAGCCGATGCTAATGATGAAGCCCAGTTTAGTGAACTACGCACATTAGGTGAGTTAACTAAAATTGCATGGGAATACGATGTGCAGGTCATGATTGAAGGCCCCGGTCACGTACCCATGCACATGATTAAAGAAAACATGGAAGAGCAGCTAGAGCATTGTCATGAAGCGCCATTCTATACCTTAGGCCCACTGACGACAGACATCGCACCGGGTTATGATCATATTACATCGGGTATTGGTGCGGCGATGATTGGCTGGTATGGCTGTGCAATGCTTTGTTATGTGACACCCAAAGAACACTTAGGCTTGCCTAATAAAGACGATGTAAAAGTCGGTCTTATCACTTATAAACTCTGTGCCCATGCTGCTGATTTAGCAAAAGGCCACCCTGGTGCACAAGTGCGCGATAATGCCTTATCTAAAGCGCGTTTTGAATTCCGTTGGGAAGATCAATTTAATCTCGGTCTTGACCCTGAAACGGCGCGTGCCTATCACGATGAAACTCTCCCTCAAGAGTCAGGCAAAGTTGCCCATTTCTGTTCAATGTGTGGCCCTAAATTCTGTTCAATGAAGATATCTCAAGAAGTACGAGATTACGCTAAGGGGTTAGAAGACTCAGAAATCGCGATCAAGCTATTAGATGATCCACTTGAAGGCATGCAGCAAAAAGCACAAGAGTTTCGATCTAAAGGTAGTGAGTTATATCACTTAGCTAAAGAGGAAAGCTAATGAGCACCTTAAGCTTACCAAAGGTCTTATCGTCTCTGGTGATGCATATTGAGCCATTATTAGCCTCTGCTGCAGAGTATCAGTTAGGTGAGCAAGTCACGTTAATACCATCAAGCCAAGAGTGGATAGAGGTATCGACGCCCTCTTGCGTTAAACGAGTGGGCTTTGAACAAGCCTGCTCCACCCAGCTAATTGATTATGTATTTCAAGATCAATGGATGCCTTCAGAGGTAGATCTTTCGTTGATCAAAGCGCAAATACTGAAACGATCTAACGTTGTGGTATGTGGTTTACCAGTCAATGGTGGTTATCTTGATCTTTGGCATCATAATGGTGACGTTCGTGGTTGTTTCAGTGTTGAGCTTGGTAATGCGACTCAACAGAGAGCGATGTTATTGGTGGCACTCGCGCTTGATTACCCCTTAGAAGATGCTCTAGTTCTGGCAAGGGCGTATGCCCAGTCAATGCAGATGGGCATTTGGCCAACCGAGCGTGAGGCTTTCCCTGACATCGTTTGTGCTAATTTTTCAAAGCTGTTAGATATTGGTTGGCAAGATCAATGTCAGCCAGTTGAAGCTTTTGCAGCTGTTGATAGTGAAAAACTGAAGTTATATCCGGTGGTGGATTCCGTCCAATGGGTTAAGCAGTTACTTGAATTGGATGTGAAAACCACTCAGCTGCGGATCAAAGATCCGAATGCACAAGGTTTGAAGCAAGATGTTGCTCATGCTATTGCGTTAGGTCTGCAGGCAAATGCGCAGGTCTTTATTAATGACTATTGGCAACTGGCTATTGAGCATGGTGCTTTTGGGGTGCATTTGGGACAAGAAGATTTAGCGGTCGCTGATCTCAATGCCATTCAACAAGCGAATCTTCGCTTAGGGATCTCAACCCATGGGTATTACGAGATATTACGTGCGATGGCATTTAATCCCAGTTATATCGCCCTTGGTCATATTTACCCAACCACAACCAAGCAAATGCCGTCATTACCGCAAGGCGTTCACCGCTTAAAGCTGTATCAACAATTGATTGGCAATACGTTTCCAACAGTGGCAATTGGGGGGATTGATTTATCTCGTGTGCCCGTCGTTTGGAAAACAGGAGTAAGTAGTGTTGCGGTGGTACGCGCGATCACCCAGTCAAGTGAGCCTGCGATTGCCGTCGAACAACTCAATCAATGCTTATCTGAGCGGGAGGTGAAGGATGACAACTGACAGACTCTCTGATACTGCTTTTATTCGATATAACCGACAAATCATGCTGGAAGAGATGGGAGAGCAGGGGCAACTTGCACTTAACAATGCCAAGGTATTGATCGTCGGTGCGGGAGGTTTAGGCTCAGCTGCTGCAATGTATCTAGCGGCTGCGGGTGTTGGGTTACTGGTGATTGCTGATGATGATGAGGTTGAGAGTTCGAACTTGCAGCGTCAGGTGATTTATCGAGAAACCGATGTGTCACTCAATAAAGCGCAAGCAGCCTGTGATCAGCTTTTAGCATTGAACCCATTGGTACGAACGCGTGCAGTAAAAGCCAAGCTTGCAGGTTTTCAACTCGTAATGGAAGTACAACAGGCCGATATTGTACTTGATTGCAGTGACAACTGGGCTACCCGTTATGCGGTCAATCAAGCTTGTTATCAGCATCAAACACCACTGATTGCCGGTGCGTCGATAGGTTGGCAAGGACAGTTACTGGCGTTTGATTTCAGGCAGGCCTCACCGTGTTATCAATGTGTGTTTCCATTTAGTACTGAAGCGTCACCACAAGATAAAAATTGTCGTAGTAACGGCGTGATGGGGCCTGTTGTTGGCACTATTGGAACGTTACAAGCGCTTAATGCGATCAAAGCTATCGCAGGTGTTGGTGAAGTTGGGTTTGGTTTGCTACAGCAATTTAATGGCTTAACAGGAAAATGGCAGCAGGTATCAATCGATGCTGATTCTGGTTGCCCTGTGTGTGGTCAGCAAGATCAAAGAGAGGTTGTGTAAATGGCTACCATGATAAGTATCTGGTTGAACGATGAATCTATGTCTTGCGAGGCTGAGCAAACCGTTCATCAATTTGTTAAGCAGTTAGATTTACCCATACAAGGTACTGCGGTCGCGATAAATCAGCGCATTGTTGGAGCCAGTGAGTGGTCGACAACCGTCATTGCTGATGGCGATCAGATCGCGTTATTTCAAGCGATAGCTGGAGGTTAATATGTTGACTATTGCAGATAAAACATTCACATCGAGACTGTTTACCGGAACAGGTAAATACGCCAATCGTGATGTTATGGCAGAATCGATTTTAGCGACAGGCTCTGAGCTCGTGACTATGGCACTAAAGCGGGTCAATATCGCTGAGCGTGATGACGATATCTTAGCACCATTGATCCAAGCAGGAGTGAACTTACTGCCTAATACGTCAGGGGCGAAAAATGCCAAAGAAGCGATCTTTGCCGCGCAGTTAGCCCGAGAAGCATTGGGGACGAATTGGCTAAAATTAGAAATTCACCCTGATCCAAAATACCTGATGCCTGATCCGATTGAAACGCTAAAAGCGGCTGAGCAATTGGTAAAAGAAGGGTTTGTCGTACTGCCTTACTGTCATGCCGATCCTGTGCTTTGTAAGCGATTAGAAGATGTGGGTTGCGCTGCCGTGATGCCATTAGGTGCGCCGATTGGCTCGAATAAAGGGGTCGCTTCTCGCGATTTTCTTCGCATTATTATCGATCAGGCGCAAGTACCTGTGGTGGTGGATGCGGGCATTGGGGCACCTTCTCATGCCGCAGAAGCGATGGAAATGGGGGCTGATGCGGTATTGGTCAATACTGCCATCGCAGCGGCAAGTGATCCGATTGCAATGGGGCGTGCATTTAAATTGGCCGTGGAAAGTGGTCGTATGGCCTATGAAGCGGGTCTTGCAGGTAAGGTGAACCATGCAATTGCATCAAGTCCATTAACGGCATTTCTTAACGATTAAGGAGCCAACATGAGCTTTGTGGATGTTTGGCAACAAATGGATTGGGATGATATCCGTTTGTCGATTTATGCTAAAACGGCTACCGATGTTGAGCGTGCTTTAGGAAAATCAACGCTGGATCTAGAGGATTTCAAAGCCTTAATTTCCCCTGCGGCTGAACCTTACTTAGAGCAAATGGCACAACTCTCTGCGATGCTAACACGTCAGCGGTTTGGTCATACCATGAGTTTTTATGTGCCGTTATACCTTTCGAATCTGTGTGCCAATGCGTGTACCTATTGTGGTTTTTCGATGGAAAATCGCATTAAGCGCCGTACCTTGGGTGAACAAGAAATAGAGCGAGAGTGTGAGGCAATAAAAGCGCTAAATTTTGATAGTGTGTTACTGGTCACTGGCGAGCATCAAACTAAAGTTGGTATGAATTACTTTCGTGATGCGATCCCTCAAATCAAACAGCACTTCAGTTATTTGGCAATGGAAGTACAGCCACTAGAGCAAGATGAGTATCAAGAGCTGCGACAACTTGGTTTAGATGCGGTGATGGTGTATCAAGAAACTTATAATGCGCCAACCTATGCGAAGCATCATTTGCGAGGCAATAAAACCAATTTTGAATACCGCTTAGCGACACCAGATCGGTTAGCAAAAGCCGGAATAGACAAGATTGGGATCGGTGCTTTGATTGGTATGGAAGAATGGCGCACGGATTGTTTTTTTGTTGCCAGTCATTTGGCTTATCTTGAGCGGACGTATTGGCAAAGCCGCTATTCGATTTCATTCCCACGTTTAAGACCCTGTACTGGTGGATTAGAGCCTAAATCGGTGATGACGGATCGCCAACTGGTGCAATTGATTTGTGCTTATCGGTTGTTTAATCCTGAAGTTGAGCTGTCGTTATCGACTCGAGAATCACCGCATTTTCGCGATAACGTATTGCCTTTGGGGATCACTAGTATGTCGGCGGGCTCTAAAACCCAACCGGGCGGATACGCCGATGACTCGCCAGAGCTAGAACAGTTTGCGATCAGTGATGAACGCTCGGTCGCAGATGTCGCTACAGCGGTCAAGCAAAAGGGATTTGAAGTAGTGTGGAAAGATTGGCACCCCGCCTATTCCGGATAATAAAAAGCCAGTACGTGATGCGTACTGGCTTTTCTTTTTCTTATCTAAGAGTTAGCGGCTTAGCGGTGATGTCGCTTGCGTTAGCCACTCAAGATCACTACCTGCCAGCGATGGGCTGATCACGTTAAACACGGTTTGGTGATAGTTGTTAAGCCATGCAAGCTCTACGTCTGTTAGTAGTGCTGGCTCGATTAAACGCTTATCAATTGGCGCACGAGTTAATGACTCAAAGCCCATGACGTTCATGTCGCCTTGAGTTTCAACATCGACGACCAGTTCAAGGTTTTCGATACGAATACCAAATGCGTCTGCACGGTAATAACCCGGCTCGTTAGATAACACCATACCTGGCAGTAGTGCGGTTGAGTTAGCCACTTTAGAGATACGTTGTGGACCTTCATGAACACTTAAGAAGTGGCCCACTCCGTGACCTGTACCATGATCATAATCAAAGCCATGTGCCCATAGATGCTGACGCGCGAGTGCGTCAAGTTGTGAGCCTGTTGTACCTTTCGGGAAACGTGCCGAAGCCAATGAAATATGACCTTTTAGTACCAGTGTGAAGGCTTGTTTTACTTCATCACCTGGATTACCGATAGCGATAGTACGGGTGATATCGGTCGTACCGTCAGGGTATTGACCGCCTGAATCGACTAAGTAAACCGTATCCATTTGCAGCTTGCCTGGCTGTGGTTGATCAATGTGGTTATAGTGACACATTGCTGCATTACCCGCAGAGGCGGAAATCGTATCGAAGCTCACGTCACGACAGGTTGGATCTTGCTGACGGAATTGCCAAAGTTGATCGGAAAGCACTGCTTCATCTAATAGATTGCCACTTGCAACTTGATTATCTACCCACGCAAGAAATTTAGAAATCGCGACACCATCACGAATATGACACGCTTTCATGCCATTTATTTCAGTCGTATTTTTAGCGGCTTTTGGTAGCAGTGTTGGATTAGCTGCTTCAATAAGCAGTGCGCCAGCATCAGTCAGTTGCTGAGCTGCCCATGCATTACTGTTCGCTGAATCAAACTGTACACGTTTACTTGAAAGTGCGGCTAAACCCGCGGCGAGTTGCTCTGGCTCGCGGATATTGACGCCGTTACCTACGTGCGTTGCAAAACCTTCTGGTAGGCGGTGATGATCGATGTAGAAATCAACTGATGCATCGCTGTGGATCACAGCAGCTGACAGCAGAACGGGTAGGCAGTGAACGTCATCACCACGAACATTGAGTAGCCAAGCAATGCTATCAAGCTGACTTAAAAAGGCAGCATCAGCTTTTTGTTTTTTTAGTAGTGCGGCAATTTGTTCACGTTTTTCTTCACTTGATTGACCGACATACTCTAGACCCATTAACTCCGCATCCGACAGTTTTGGTGCTGGGCGATCAAGCCATAGTTCATCAATTGGGTTTTCGTTAACTGATACTAGCTCTAGTTCACCATCAAGGGTTGTCGTGGCATTTTTCAGCCATGCTGCACTGTGTAGGCGGTTATCAATAGCGACTTTGCTACCTGCTGCTAGATTTTCTAATACCCAGTGCACCGGTGGTTGCTCGATCAAATGACAATATTCAAACACATCACCCGGTACTTGCTTGCGCACTTGCACAACATAACGACCATCAACAAACATTGCAGCACGATCACGAGTGATCACGGCAGCACCTGCTGAGCCAGTAAATCCAGTTAGCCAATGAAGGCGCTCATTATGATCGGGAATGTACTCACCAAGATATTCATCTTCATGAGGGATCAGTAAGGCATCGAGCTGCTGTGTTTCAAGCCATTGACGGATTTGCTCAATACGTTGTGCGATAACTGTTTGCATGTCTGTTCCTTGTCAAGAAACCACCTTTAGAAGGCGGTTAGATCTAATTCACCCTGATCACTGTGGTATTAGCGATTTAGGTTTAATATTGTTACGTTAGCTTTTTTAGCGGCTCGCTTCAATTGTCTCTATGATAAATAACAGGGTATTCACCTTATGACTCTATTTATCTTAGTGATTAATACGTTGGCTGGTGGATTCCAATTTGGAAAAGCGGTATTGAAAATAAACCATTTTTATTCACTCTCATAACACCGTAGACTTGCGCGATCTTTTTCTAGGAACGCCACATGACAACCTCTACTTCTACCGATACTCGGCTTGTCGCCTTAATGGTGACCTTGGTGTTATTTAGCCCGTTGGCTATAGACATTTATCTTCCTGCATTGCCTGTTATGGCAAATGCTTTTCAAGTTGATCCTACCCGTGTTCAAGATACGGTGACATGGTTCATGTTTAGCCTTGGTCTCGGACAATTAATAGCTGGCCCATTAGCTGATCGTATTGGTCGTCGTCCGATTGCTCTTGGTGGTATTGTCATTTACGGCTTTAGTGCTGTGATGGCTTATGTTGCACATAGTTTAGATTTACTTTTGTTGGCACGCTTGCTACAAGGCTTTGGTGCTTGCGCAACCTCTGTTGCTGCTTTTGCTGCGGTTCGTGATAGTTTTGGCGCTGAAAAAAGCGGTCGTATGATCAGCTATTTAAATGGTGCGATTTGTTTTATTCCTGCGCTTGCTCCTCTTTTAGGCACTTGGCTTACTCATCATTTTGGCTGGCGTTCAAACTTTAGTTTCATGGCTGGATTTGCGTTAGTTGCAGGTCTTTTTGTGATGGTGTTATTTAAAGAAACACGCCCTGTCAGTACTAATGTGAAAGGCTCTACTATTAGTCTTAGTCGTTACTGGTCGGTATTACGCGAACCAACATTTTTATTTCACGCTACACTTTGCATGTTAGCGATGGCGGTGATTTTAGCCTATGTAACTTCAGCACCAGTGTGGTTGATGAACCACCTTGGTCAAGACATGAACCAGTTTACGATCTGGTTTGGTATTAATGCTGTGCTCAATATTACAGCCTGTATGGTTGCACCCAGGTTTATGGATCGCTTTGGTACTCGCCGAACGTTACGTACTGGTTTGATTATCTTAATGATGGCAGGTGCTCTGATGCTGCTATTAAGCCCATTACAGCAAGCATGGGCTTTTATGGTGCCAATCTTCATTTGTTCCTTTGGGTTTGCTTTTGTATTAGGCTCTGCAGCCGGAAAAGCATTAGCACCATTTGGCGATCGTGCAGGAACTGCAGCAGCATTATTGGGGCTATTCCAAATGAGTGGTGCTGGTGTCATGGTGAGCCTAACCCAACGATTAGATTTCTCATCTCCCGTGCTAATGACGTTACAAATGTGGTTACTGATCCCAGGATTATTGATTTTAGTGTCTAAAATCGGGCGTCGTTGGCACCCACAGTTAACGGTACAGAATTAATAAATATTATGAGTTTAAAGGTGAGGTGGTGACAGCCTTATCCGTACAGCCTGTCAAATCGACAGGCTTTTTTTTGGTTAAATTTAGCTATTCAACAATCGGGACTTTTTTATTTCGCCATTGTTGGATTACGAGTCCTGCAATAATTAATATTAAGCCGATCAATGTTGAGGGATGAATCGTTTCACCAATAATTGTGGCGAGCAATAATAAAGAGATAAAAGGTGAGATAAAAATCAGGTTACTGATCTTAGCGGTATTACGGGTTAACCGTAGCGCATTGAGCCATAAAACAAAGGTGATCCCCATTTCAAATAAACCAACATAAGTGACTGCTGCCCAGCCTTGCCAAGGTACACTTTGCCAACCGCCAAGATACAGACTCAAGCCGATAGAAAATGGCAGCGAGACTAAAAAGCCCAGTAATAAGCCGAGGATTGGATCGGCTTTATTTTTAGTATTTAAAATCCAATAGCCTGCCCATAACAGTGTCGAAAATAGCGCTAACGCAACGCCTAACGGACTGGTGAAATTCAAGGCTGAAATATTACCTTGAGTCGCAATTACCACCACACCGCCATATCCCAGCACGCAAGCTATCCAATCTTTACGCTGAATTTTTTGTCCTAAGAAAAGTGCAGCCATTAAAGTCAGAGTGATTGCCCAACTGTAGTTGATGGGTTGAGCCTGTGAAGCTGGTAATAATTCGTAGGCTTTAAATAACACTAAGTAATAAGCGAAAGGATTGATAAGTCCGAGTAATAAGTAGTAAAGCGGACGTTGAAGAAAAGTCGACTTAAGCTGGTGGAGTGTTTTTTTATAGCCAGCTATAACAATAAGGGCGAGAGCAGACACGCTACTAGCAATCACCATCATTTGAACGGGAGAAAAATAAGCTAAGGTAATTTTAAAAGCAGTGGCGACAGTAGACCAAAGTAACACAGCGGCAATGCCATACCCTAAAGCGAGGCGTTCGTTCATGACTATCCCTGTTAAAAAATGAAAAACGGTAACGCAGTGTAGGAGATGGTTATAAAGGTGAATAGCGAGTGATGATATAGCCTGTGATCGAGTGCAAACAAAAACGCTTATATCCATTATTTATTGTTTAAGTTGTTCTTCGTTAGCTGGACATTTATCCAGTATCCTCTTAGCCTTAAAAGCGAGAATAATTTGTCAGGAAGATAGAGAATTTACTATGGCAGAATGGTTAAGTGGTGGCGTTATTACCGCATTAGCAACATTGTTAGGTGCCACCGTTGCCAGTGTGATCACGGCATTCTGGTATAAAGGTCGATATGAACAAATGCTTCAGCTTGTCGAGCAACAAGCCGAGTCAGATGCGCGTTTAGCATTAAATCGTGAGCAGCAATTACAAAGCCAGCTAGCAGAAAGAAATCAAGAACTGGAAGAGTTAGATGATGATCGTGACAGATTAACCCATGAAATTCGTCAAATGCACGGTCGCTTAGCTGCGGCATTAGAAAAAATGCGTCACTTTGACGCGCTGCAAAATGAAAAGCAGTATTTATCTGAGCAGCTTGATAATTCTCGCTTAGCCAGCGCGGGGCTTGAAGCCGATCTGCGTGAGCAAGATGCCCGCCATTTTGAAGAACAAAAAGCGGCAGATGAAAAAATTAAGCTATTAGAAAATGCTGAAGAACGCTTGCGTATTCAATTTGAAAGTTTAGCTAATCGCTTATTTGAGCAGAAGACTCGAACGGTGGATGAACAGAATAAAATGAGTTTAGAAAACTTGTTGAGTCCACTCAAAGAGCAACTTGAAGGTTTCAAAAAGCAGGTTAATGACAATTTCACGCAAGAGTCTCGTGAGCGCCATACTTTAGTACATCAAATCAATAGCCTTAAACAGCTCAATGAGCAGATGGCGAAAGAGGCAATTAACTTAACCCAAGCCCTAAAAGGGGATAACAAAGCCCAAGGTAACTGGGGCGAAGTTGTGCTGGCGCGAGTATTGTCTGACTCAGGGTTGCGTGAAGGGCATGAATATCAAACTCAAGTCAGTTTAGAAAACGAAGACGGTAAGCGTTATCAGCCCGATGTTGTGGTGCATTTACCCCAACAAAAAGATGTGGTGGTGGATGCCAAGATGTCATTGGTGGCGTATGAGCGCTTCTTTAATGCAGACACTATCGCTGAGCGTGAACTCGCCATGAGTGAACATGTTGCCTCGATGCGCGCCCATATGCGTGGGTTAAGCCGTAAGGATTACCATCAGCTTCATGGCATCCAAAGTCTGGATTATGTCTTGATGTTTATTCCTGTTGAACCTGCGTTCCAAGCTGCGATTGAAGCCGATCCGGCATTAATCCGGGATGCGATGGATTTAAATATCATGCTGGTGAGTCCAACGACCTTGCTGGTGGCATTGCGTACTATTAATAACTTGTGGCGTAATGAGCGACAAAATCAAAATGCCAAAGAAATTGCTGATCGTGCAGGCAAGCTTTACGACAAATTACGCTTATTTGTTACGGATATGGAAGCGATGGGACAATCGTTAGAAAAAGCGAATCAAAGCTATCAAGGGGCGATGAATAAACTGGCAACAGGTCGTGGCAACGTGATCCGCCAAGCAGAAAGTTTCAAACAACTAGGGGTTGAAGTGAAACGTGATATTAGTGCTCCGCTGGTGGAAAAGTCACAATCTAACCTAACTGAATACCGAGGATTTTCTCATATTACCGTGCCATCTGAAGGGGATTTATCATAATGGTAGGTAAAGCGCTTTGAGCAAAGAGCAACCATCAAGTACACTAAGCCCAGTTGAATAAATGCATTTAATACTGATGACGCTGCGTAAGTAGATGCCAAGCGTCATCAGTATCTATAAACGGATTGAACATGACGGACACCACACAAGATACGACTCACTTTGGCTTCCGTACCGTCGCCAAAGAAGAGAAAGCAACCATGGTTGCTGAGGTTTTTCACTCGGTTGCAGCAAAGTACGACATCATGAACGATTTGATGTCGATGGGTATTCACCGCGTTTGGAAACGCTTCACGATTGACTGCAGTGGTGTACGCAAAGGTCAACGTGTACTGGATTTAGGCGGTGGTACCGGTGATTTAACGGCGAAATTTTCACGTATCGTGGGTGAAACAGGTCAGGTTATTTTGGCTGATATCAACAACTCGATGTTGAACGTTGGCCGCAGTAAACTGCGAGACAGTGGCATTGTCGGTAACGTGGGATATGTTCAAGCTAATGCTGAAGAGCTGCCGTTTCCTGACGATTACTTTGATTGCATCACCATCAGCTTTTGTTTACGTAACGTCACCGACAAAGACAAAGCGCTGCGTTCAATGTATCGCGTGTTAAAACCAGGCGGTCGTTTATTAGTATTAGAGTTCTCAAAGCCGTTACTAGAACCATTATCAAAAGTTTACGATGCGTACTCATTCCACCTATTACCAAAAATGGGTGAAATTATTGCCAATGATGCAGAAAGCTATCGTTACCTTGCTGAATCTATCCGCATGCATCCTGATCAAGAAACCTTGAAAGGGATGATGGATGAAGCTGGATTTGATCAAACCAGTTATTACAACTTAACGGGCGGTATTGTTGCCTTGCACCGTGGTTATAAGTTCTGAGGATGACTCTATGCCGTTAGATGCTTTTGTTACCGGTGCGGTTGAAACATCACTGAATCAATTACTCAAAGACGATGCTGATAGTCAGCGTCGTCTTACTCGTTTACGCGGTAAAGTCATTAGCGTTACGCTAAATGAATTTAACAAAACCTTGTACTTTGTTTTCAGTCATCAAATTGATGTGCTTGCTGGATTTGAAGGCGAGGTGGATTGCCAATTAGCTTTAAACCTTACGGTGTTACCCGAGTTACGACAACAAGCTAACTTAACGCAACTAATTAAAGCCGATAAGTTAGCACTCGATGGCGATCTACAATTGGCTCAGCATTTTTCCACTTTGCTAAGTGGTTTGAAGCCCGATGTCGAAGAAAAATTATCGCAATATACGGGTGATGTAGTTGCTCATACTTTAGTCAGTAGTGTAAAGTCGGGGAGTCGATTTATTCGCCAAGGGGTAAAGAATCGCCAACGCGATTTAGCGGAAGTGATCACTGAAGAATGGCAACTATTACCACAGCCTTTAGAAATGGTGCATTTTTACGATCAAGTGGATGACTTGAAATCGGATGTTGCGCGTTTTGAGGCCCGTTTGAACCAGTTACTTGAGCGATAAATTGGCAATGATGAGCTACTCAGAAATAAAACGGTTGTACCGTATTATTCAAGTACAACTGCGCTATGGATTGGATGACTTTATTCCGGTTGATCCACGTACCGAACTTCCTAAAAAATTACGTAAATCGCTATTTTGGATCAAAAATGAATACCCCGATGTGCCATTGGGTGAGCGTTTACGTTTAGCATTGCAAGAACTCGGTCCGGTATGGATCAAGTTTGGTCAAATGATGTCAACGCGTCGCGATCTTTTTCCGCCGCACATTGCAGATCAGCTGGCATTATTACAAGACCAAGTTGAACCTTTTGATGGCAAATTAGCTAAACGTACTATTGAGGAATCATTAGGCGGGCCGTTAGAGCAGTGGTTTGACGATTTTGATGAAGTTGCATTAGCGTCAGCATCGATTGCTCAAGTGCATACTGCAACCTTAAAAGAAAACGGCAAAGAGATTGTTTTTAAAGTTATTCGTCCTGATATTAAGCCGATTATTGAAGCTGACATTAAGCTGATGTACAGGATGGCCGAGATAGTTTCTCGTCTCCAGCCAGAAGCGCGCCGCTTACGTCCTGTTGAAGTGGTTCGCGAATACGAAAAAACCTTGCTTGATGAGCTCGATTTAATGCGCGAAGCGGCGAATAGTATTCAACTTCGTCGTAACTTTGATGGTGATGAAACCTTATATGTACCAGAAGTTTATACTGATTATAGCAGTATTAATCTTCTTGTAATGGAACGTATCTATGGTATTCAAGTTTCTAATATTGAAGGCTTGAAAGCCAATGGTACGAATTTAAAACTATTATCGGAAAATGCAGTTAATATCTTTTTTACTCAGGTATTTCGTGACAGCTTTTTCCATGCCGATATGCACCCAGGAAATATTTTTGTCTCCTATGAGCATCCGGAAAATCCGCAATGGATTGCGCTAGATTGCGGCATTGTAGGGACACTTAACCGAGAAGATAAACGATACTTAGCGGAAAACTTATTGGCTTTCTTTAATCGTGATTATCGTAAGGTTGCAGAATTACACGTTGATTCTGGCTGGGTTCCTCATGATACCAATGTGGATGAGTTTGAATTTGCTATTCGTACAGTGTGTGAACCTATTTTTGAAAAGCCACTGTGTGAAATATCATTCGGCCATGTGTTGTTAAATTTATTTAATACTGCTCGCCGTTTTAATATGGAAGTGCAACCGCAGCTGGTCTTGTTACAAAAGACCTTGTTGTATGTTGAAGGCTTAGGACGCCAGTTGTATCCACAACTTGATTTGTGGGCAACAGCCAAGCCGTTCTTGGAAAACTGGATGTCACATCAGGTAGGTCCGCAAGGCATTCTTGATGCAATAAAAAGTAAAGCACCTTTTTGGGCTGAAAAATTGCCTGAATTGCCTGAATTACTTTACGACAGTTTGCGCCAAGGCAAGGTAATGAATCAACGTATTGATAAACTCTATGATAACTTCATGGAAAATCGACGTACTCATAACCAGGCAAGGTTCTACTTTGGTATCGGTGCCACCTTTATGGTGTGTGCTGCAATACTTTTTGGTGATCAAGTAGCAACGTACCCTGCAGTTTCTGTTGGTGTAGGAACCCTATTTTGGTTGCTAGGATGGCGTACCTGCCGAAAATAATCGGTTGGGCTTTCGCCTATACTTATAGTTGCGTTAATAAACGCACTTTCGTTATTAACCACATAAAGCTGAGGTAAAACAAGCATGGGTGGTATCAGTATTTGGCAATTGTTAATCATTGCACTGATCATTGTTCTTTTGTTCGGAACAAAAAAACTTCGTACTCTAGGCGGCGACCTAGGTTCTGCAGTTAAAGGTTTCAAAAAAGCAATCAGCGATGATGAAGCAGCTGCAGCAGCACCTGCTGCGAAAAAAGAGTCAGACAACGATGCTGACTTTGAACAAAAGAAAATTGCTGACGAACAAAAGCCAGCGGATCAGACGACAACTAATCAAAAAGACAAAGAGCAGGTTTAAGACGTGTTTGATATCGGGTTCTGGGAGTTAGTACTGATCTCCGTGGTGGGATTAGTAGTACTGGGGCCAGAACGTCTACCCGTTGCGATTCGTACGGTATCGCAGTGGATAGGTGCTGCTCGTAATATGGCAAACTCGGTGAAAGATGAATTGTCTCAGGAACTGAAAATTCAGGAACTGCAAGCCAATTTAAAAAAAGCCGAACAAATGGGAATGAAGGACTTAGCGCCTGAATTGCAAGACTCTGTTGATGAGCTTAAAAAAGCGGCTTCAGATGTTCAGCGCCCCTATGCTGATAAAGACGAGCAAACCTCAGCAACGACTTCACAAAAGCAGGAATAAATTACATCACTATGTCAAAAGTCGAAGATACGCAGCCGCTATTTAGTCATTTACTTGAACTACGTACGCGACTTTTGCGTTCTATCATAAGTGTACTGGTGGTTTTTCTATGTTTAGTATGGTTTTCCAATGATATCTATGCCTTCTTAGCTGCACCATTAGTAGAGCGAATGCCTGCCGGTGCAACTATGATCGCTACAGACGTTGCTTCACCGTTCTTTACACCGATAAAACTGACCTTAGTAACCTCAGTGTTTATTGCTGTGCCAATGATTTTGTATCAAGTCTGGGGTTTTATTGCTCCAGGTTTATACAAACATGAACGCAAGCTAATTATGCCATTGTTGTTTTCCAGCTCATTGCTGTTTTACGCCGGTGTCGCATTTGCTTATTACGTTGTGTTTCCATTGGTCTTTAAGTTCTTCACCAGTGTCGCCCCTCAAGGGGTAGAGGTGGCAACAGATATTTCGAACTATCTCGATTTCGTCCTCGCGCTATTTATGGCGTTTGGCATCGCTTTTGAAATTCCTGTTGCTATTATTCTGTTGTGTTGGACTGGTGCGACTGATCCGGAATCTCTACGTAGTAAACGTCCTTATATTATCGTAGGTGCGTTTGTTGTTGGTATGCTGTTAACACCGCCTGATATTGTTTCTCAGACCTTGTTGGCTGTACCTATGTGTTTATTGTTTGAAGTTGGCTTATTCTTCTCACGTTTTTATGTGCGTGATAATGATGAGTTGGATGATAGCGAGCACGAAGAGCAGCAGTAAATAGTACTTTGTACTATGTGATGATGAAAAAAACCGACCTAATCGTCGGTTTTTTTATATCTTGAATATGGGTTTGGCACAGAATGGATCGGCTCGATATACTGAGTGACACATAGTGCTGTGTAGAGAATGGATAAACAGATGATAGATATTGGTGTTAACTTAACAAACAACCGTTTTGATAAAGATCGTGCGGACGTGATCACGCGTGCTCAAGAAGCGGGTGTGAAGCATTTAATAATTACGGGCACCAGTATTGAAGAGAGCATTGAAGCGCAACAAATGGCGCAGCAATGGCCGAACTACTGTTACTCAACCGCTGGCGTTCATCCGCATGATGCAAAATCTGTCTCCGATCTTTTGTTACCAGAAATTCGTTCACTAGCAGCAGAGCCTGAAGTAGTAGCAATTGGTGAATGTGGGCTTGACTTCAACCGCGACTTTTCTCCTCGTCCACAGCAAGAAGCAGTATTTGAAGCACAATTAGCCTTAGCGGCAGAGTTACAATTACCCGTTTTTATGCATTGCCGAGATGCGCATGAGCGTTTCATTGAAATCCTTATCCCTTGGCGAGAGAAATTACCGGCGGCAGTGCTGCATTGTTTTACTGGCTCTGAGCAAGAGCTAAAAGCATGCTTAGCGCTAGATTTACACATTGGTATTACGGGGTGGGTATGTGATGAGCGTCGTGGTCAAGAGCTACGTCAAGTCGTGCGTCATATTCCCGCCAACCGCTTAATGATTGAAACCGATTGCCCATATTTATTGCCTCGAGACTATCGTCCGAAGCCAAAATCGAGTCGCAATGAACCCAAGTTTTTGCCGCATATTGCCGCGGTGATAGCTGAGTGTCGTGGTGAAACACCTGAGCAAGTTATGATGCAGTCAGAGGCGAATAGTCTGGCTTTTTTTTCGATTTAAGCCACATTGGTCAGTCTGAGTGATATTATCTAATCCTATTTTTTAGCAAGGAGTTTGTCGTGTCAGTATCTATTCAAGGTGCGTTTCCTGGTCGTCGTATGCGTCGGATCCGTAAGCATGATTTTAGTCGTCGTCTAATGTCAGAAAATCAATTATCTGTGAATGATTTGATTTATCCGATGTTTGTTTTGATGGGTAAAAATCGTCGTGAAACGGTTGACTCAATGCCGGGTATTGAGCGCTTATCTATTGATTTGTTACTTGAAGAGGCGGCATATCTTGCGAAACTAGGTATTCCTGCGATTGCCTTATTCCCTGTTGTGTCTCAAGAGTTTAAATCAGAGTTAGCAGAAGAAGCTTATAATCCAGAAGGCTTAGTACAAACGGCGGTGCGTGCACTTAAATCGCATGTGCCTGAGCTTGGTGTTATTACCGATGTCGCATTAGATCCGTTCACCATTCATGGTCAAGACGGCATCATTGATGATGAAGGCTATGTTTTAAATGATATTACGACAGATATTTTAATCAAGCAGGCGCTATCTCATGCTGAAGCTGGTGCTGATATCGTTGCCCCGTCTGACATGATGGATGGTCGTATTGGTGTAATTCGTGAAGCATTAGAAAATGCAGGTTATATCAATACCCAAATCATGGCGTACTCTGCTAAATATGCATCGAATTACTATGGCCCATTCCGTGACGCTGTCGGTTCATCTGGCAACTTAAAAGGCGGCGATAAGAAAACTTACCAAATGGATCCTGCGAACAGTGATGAAGCTTTGCACGAAGTGGCAATGGACATCAATGAAGGCGCAGATATGGTAATGGTAAAACCGGGTATGCCATACCTTGATATAGTTCGTCGTGTGAAGAGTGAGTTGCAAGTACCAACGTATGCTTACCAAGTGTCTGGTGAGTATGCGATGCACATGGCTGCGATTCAAAATGGTTGGCTAAAAGAGCGTGAAACCATTATGGAATCACTATTGTGTTTTAAACGTGCAGGTGCTGATGGGGTATTAACTTACTTTGCGAAAACCGTCGCTGAATGGTTAGCTCAAGATGCTGCTGAGCGCGCTGAATGTTTACAGCAGAAGCCTGAGTAAACGTTATTCCTAATATAAAAAAGCGAGCATGGTGCTCGCTTTTTTAATATCAGTAAAACACCTATCAGGGTTTTACATTGCGGTTGATCGGATTTTGTAATGAGATAAGCGTTTCAGTGGATTGCACTTCATCAATGGCTTGGAGCTTATCAATCAGCACGTATTGCAGCTCTTCAATGGAATGGCACATCAATTTGACAAAAATGTTGTACGCCCCAGTGGTGTAATAAGCTTCAACCACTTCATCAAGCTCATTTAGTTTTGCTAATGCAGAATGATAATCACGGGCGGCATTCAAATTAATACCAATAAAACAGCAAACGTCATAGCCCAATAACTTAGGGTTAATGATCACTTCCGTCCCCGTTATAATTTCTGCAGCCCGCATTTTTTCTACTCGTACGTGCACGGTAGCAGGACTGACATTAAATCGCTTCGCCATTTCAGCGTAAGGAATACGAGCATCATTCATTAAGGCATTAAGGATATCGCGATCTAAGTCGTCGATACGAATGGATGGTGTCATAGGTGATCCTTTTACTATGCGAGGGATTTATTTTTATCGTTGTATCTTATACTTATCTGATGGTGTGATACCAGAGCAAAGGATGATTTGTAGTGCTATAATCCGCGCCCTATGATCGGATGTGAAATGTCACGCCCAGATGTTGTTTTTATATCGGAGATTGCTGTGCAGCTTGCCTTAGTTTGTGAAGTTCCTGAACGTCAGCCTGAATTAGATCAATTAGCCGCTCGTTGGGGCTTAAGCCATGATGAAAATAGCAGCTTTGCTTTAGTCCTTACCGCTGAGCAATTAGAGCTTCGTAAGCTTGATGAACCTAAGCTCGGTGCAGTTTCTGTCGATTTAGTTAGCGGTGCTGTCGCTCATCGCCGTAAATTTGGTGGTGGTCGAGGCCAAGCAATAGCAAAAGCAGTTGGACTCAAAGGCGGTATTAGCCCTACCGTGTTAGATGCGACAGCTGGTCTTGGTCGAGATGCTTTTGTCTTGGCAACACTCGGTTGTAAAGTTCAGTTGGTTGAGCGTCATCCTGTGGTAGCTGCATTATTAGATGATGGCTTAGCACGAGCAAAAGCCGATCCTGAAATTGGCGGTTGGGTAAGTGAGCGTATGCAATTGCTCCATGCTTCGAGTCATGATGCTTTGGTCAATTTAGCCGATGATCCTGATTTTGTCGCACCGGATGTGGTGTACCTTGATCCTATGTATCCACATAAGAAAAAGTCCGCTTTAGTTAAAAAAGAAATGCGCGTTTTTCAAACCTTAGTGGGTGCAGATTTAGATGCCGATGGTTTATTTGAGCCTGCATATGCGCTGGCAACAAAACGGGTCGTGGTTAAGCGTCCCGATTATGCTGAATTTCTTGCTCAAGCGAAGCCCTCAATGGCGATTGAAACTAAAAAGAACCGATTTGATATTTATGTAAAAGCGGCAATGAAAGCCTAAGTGGTTGTTGCAAATAAATAGTTACAAATAGGGACAATAAAATCTTATTGCTTTTCTGGAATTACGAATCATTATCGTTTAATGTTGATAAAAAGGTTCGTTGTTGGCTAGAGGAGCATTCATGGCTAAGACCTTGTGTAAATATCGCCGAGCAGAAATTGTCGATCAGTTTGCGACAATTAGTAAGATTGTCAGCGAACCAAATTTCATGTGTTCAAGTTGTACGAGAGTCGCAAGTGACAAAGAGTATTTGTGTAAGCCAAGCCGATTAACCAATGCGGTTAAGGCTGCTCCTCGTGTTGCGAAATTATCGATTCCGTCAGCCCCTCTGCCTATGATGGCAATGAAAACACCGAATGTGCATAATTTGCCAGCTCCTACAGCTGTGGGGCAAAGCCATATCGAAATGGTTGCGGTGGTCGAAGAAGAAGCGTTAGCGCCTGATAGCTTAAAGTTAAAGCAAGCTAAGAAATTGAAGAAACTAGCGAAAAAGAAAAATAAACAATTAAAGAAAGCGGCGAAAACAGTTAAGAAATTTGAAAAGCAATTGAAGAAAGCAAAACTTGCGCTTGGATTGTGATGAATACGATAAAATAAAAAAGCCTCCGAATTGGAGGCTTTTTTTGATTTCGTATTAGTCAGCGTTTTTAATTAGTACTGCGGTCATTACGCATACAATTACTGAAACTACGATACCAGAAACAATTAACCAAGGAAGCATATCCATAGCTTAGTTATCCAAATGTTAAGGAAATCGAAAGGCTATTGAATCGTGTTTATGCGATCGGAGCAATGGTTTGGATATATCTTGAGATGACTGTTTACACCTTGAAACATTTTATTGTTAAAAGTGTTATTTGTCTTTTATTTGACGAAAAAAAAGCGCCCACAGAGGGGCGCTTTTTCGGTTATTTATTTGATTAAGCTTGCTTACTTGGCTGTGCTAATTCGAGTGCTTGACGAGAGGCTGCCGCAGCACCTTGCTTGTCGTCTAACTGCTCTAGCGTTGCGACTAAGTGAGCGTAGTCTGTCATATCAGGACGAACCGCAACAGCTCTTTCAAAATGCTCTTTTGCTTCTTGCCAGTTACCTTCCGCCATTAACATTTGCCCCAATGCACTGTGCGTGACGGCATTATTGCCGTCTTGGCGCAATAGCTCTTGTAGCTTTACAATGGCAGGATGACGATCGGGTAGATTTAGCTGAGGTACAAGGCTGATCAAGCGCTCATCTTGGCTCTTTTTAAGTGCATCACGTAAAATTGGGTAAGCATCGCTATCGGCATGACGTGCCATCATTTGTTTGATGAAGCATGCCACAAGCGCTGGATTCTGCTTATCTTTACGTCCCATGTTATTCCAGTATCCCACTAAGCCATCAGTACCATTTTGCTGACCAAGGTGCTGCATTTGGCCACATTGTGCTTGCTCATCAAGGACAGCTGCTTCTTCTTGACTGATCACGCCTGCTTTCATTAGCTGTGGCAGTAAAGTTAGCAGTGATTTCCAATCTTCCAGCTTTAAGTAGCACTCTTGAAGTAGACCTAACACGATAGGATTGCGTGCATGATCTTGTTGTACTTCTTGTAATGTTGCCAGTGCTTGTTCAAATTGCTGTTGGCGGATTTGAAGCTTGGCACGGGTGAGTGCAACCGCAAGGTTTTGGCTATCAAGCTCAGCAGCTTGTTTCAAGTACTCATCACGTTGCTCGGTTTTACCTAGTCCTTGTGCGGCCTCTGCAGCCGCAAGGTAGTTAAGAAGTGGCGCATCGCTGAATTTAGCCGATTTAGTTAATAGCTTTTCAGCGGGTTTCCAATCACCTTCTGTTACTTTTAATAGGCCTTCTGACGTTTGGATACGTGCTTTGCGAACTTTACGCCCACTAAACCAACCACGGGTTGAGCTACTGATTGAAAAGACGCGTTTTAGAATAAATTCAAGTAATAAGAAAACGGCAAACAATGCAACGATTAATACTACGAGTGTTGTTAGGCTCATCTCAATGGTTTGATTTGCCGTTGAGATCAACACATAACCTTGATTACCAGCGAGCTCGGGGCCAACAATAATACCGGCGATCAGTGCCAGTACCAATAACAATAATTTAATCATTATTTGGCCTCCACTGTGGTTACCGTATTGTAAGTGACTGTCGCGTTATTCTTACCTTTAATCGATGTTTCAGCGGGTTGCGTTACTGTTGTTTCAAGTTTCGCTTGGGCTGGCTTTTTTTCTACTGCTGGCGCTTCTGTTTCCGGTGTCGGTTTTACTGCTGGTTTAGTCTGCTTTACAGGTTGTGCCTGCGCATCATCTAATGTCGCCATTTTATTACGTAGCACTTGATTGACGAGCTTAGTAATTAATGCCTGAGATTGCAGCTTCTCTGGGTAGTTCACTGTGATTTGCTGTTGGGCTAATTGATCAAGGCTCTTAATAAAGCTTTGCGTTAGCGGTGAAGACATATCGTAATATTGTTCAGCCCACTTCTTCGCGGTATCAAGAGAGATCTTATAAACATCACCTTGCTCACGGTAAACCGCATCAATTGCGACTTCTAACTTGTTTTTGATATTTTGCTGTAAGTAGAAATCTTGTTGTGGTGAAAGCAGGGGAACAACATTGCCATCACGCTTACGATAAGTAATGAAGTGTTCGCCAAAGTTTTTCAACGATGTCAGCAAATTATCTTTCCAATCATTCACCGATTGACTCACGGTTTGTGATTGGGGTTCATCTACTGCTTTTGGCAAAATAGCATTAGCTAAAGGTAAGTTATCAACACTATTTTCAAGACTTGTTAAGCGTAGCACTATGCCATCACGGTCAACGTGAGTCAGTGATTTTAATGTTGTAATGTCATTGCTCATTGCTTGGCGTAGGTTCTTCAAGCTTGGGTCATTCATTTCTGCGATACGATGATCAGCAGACTCAAGCAATAACGTTGCACTGGTGACATCATGCTCTAACCAGAGTTTACGTCCTGCCATTTTCACAAGGTAATCCGCTTCGGCTAGGAGCCAATCGTTCGGACTATTGCCTTTTAGCTCTGTGACTGTGGTCTGCAGAGCTGCAATCGATTTTTGCTGTTGGCTTAGGCTAACTTCAGCACTGCGTAATCCGCCATTAATAAGAGTAATGGTTTCTTTTTGATCGTTTTGCATCGCGGCTTTCATGCTAGCAATTTGTTGTTGTAGCGCCTCAATACGCTGTTGCTGCTGCAATCCCTGCTGATGACCGTGATAGTAAAGCCCACCACCGAGTGCGATAACTAATGCAATCGCAATCAACCCTGTTTTGCTACCTGATTTTTTTTCAGATTTCTCTGTTTTTGCTGGTGCTTTAGGTTGTTCTTTGGTTGCTTTTTTTGGCGCTTCTTTAGCCGGAGTAGGCGTTGTTGCCGTGGTTGGCTTGTCCTGCTTTGGCTGTTCTGCTGCGGTGTTGTTGTTAGATTTGTCTGTCATCCTAATTATTCCGTTTAGCTAAAGTTGCTTAGGAACGTGAAGAGTGCATGATTGGAGGCACTGCCCACGGTGGAAATATTCATAAAGCCAAGCGTTGTTGCTTGCTCGGCCACACGTTGACTTGGGACGAGAAGGTGGCAATTGAGAAACCAAGTCAAATGTTGAGTTGGGATCCTTGTTGTTAAAAATACTAGTTGTTCAGCACTGGTAATAACAAGAGTATCCAGCTGTTGATGTTGCCATTGTGCCACTAATTTCTCGCCATCGAGATCAAGCCAACATCGCTGATACGTTTCGCAATAGTTGACTACTGCATGGCGTGCCGTTAATGCTTGGTGGATCAACTCTCTGCCACCATTCCCTCGCAATATAAGGATGTTACGATCCGTAACGTGTGCGAGTTCGGGTAAGGCTAATAATCCTTCGCTATCACAGCGGTGTTCAGGAGATAATACTCGCTGTCCGCTCAATTTTGTCAATGTTGCGGCAGTTTTATGACCAACAGCTATATAATGCACGTTTTTTGGCCATGCTGCACCTTGCGATACTAAGTAATCGTGCGCAAATGTTACCGCATGATGGCTTACAGCAATAATATAATCATTGGCTTTTAATGCATTGATTTGTAGCAATAACGAAGAAAGTCCATCACCGGCTTTTAAAGTTAATAGCGGTTGGGCTATTGCGCTGATCGCCGCAGCATTGAGTTGCTCTGCCAATTGATAACAATCGGGGGCAGGGCGGGTGATCAGCACTGTCATTACGCGTTACCGTATAATCGATTTAAAATATCGCGAGCACCATCGTTAAGCAGTTGCTCTGCGAGAGTTTCTCCCAATTGCTCTGCTTGCTCGATTGGTCCACGAATTTCAGCGCGTACAATCTTACTGCCATCAGGTTCACCGACTAATGCGCGTAGCCAGATTTGGTCGCCTTCAAGCTCTGCGTAACTACCAATTGGCACCTGACAGCCGCCTTGTAGGTAGTTATTCATTGCACGCTCACACAATACGCGTGTTGTGGTGGCTTGATCACTTAAGGCAGCTAACAATTGACGAACACGTGTGTCATCGAGACGACACTCAATCCCCACTGCGCCTTGGCCAACAGCAGGTAAACTCACTTCTGGTGTAATTTCGCTGCGAATACGGTCTTCCATTTTTAGACGTTTAAGGCCAGCACAGGCAAGAATAATCGCATCGTATTGACCTTCATCCATCTTACGTAAGCGAGTATTAACATTACCACGTAGATCGTTGACGATAAGATCAGGGCGTTGGGCGCGTAATTGACACTGACGACGTAAGCTAGAAGTACCAACAATAGCACCTTGAGGTAGCTCATCAATATTGTTGTATTTATTTGAGACAAACGCATCACGAGGATCTTCACGCTCACAGATGGTTACAAGGCCTAGGCCTTCAGGAAACTCAACGGGTACATCCTTCATTGAGTGAACCGCGATATCTGCACGGCCTTCAAGCATAGCGACTTCAAGCTCTTTTACGAATAGCCCCTTACCACCCACTTTAGCCAGTGGAGTATCTAAAATGATATCGCCTTTTGTGATCATCGGAACAAGCTCGACAATAATGCCTGGATGGGCTTGTTCTAGCTCTGCTTTAACGAATTCAGCTTGCCACATAGCGAGTGGGCTTTTACGTGTAGCAATACGGATTGGTTGATTACTCATAAGTATTGGGGATCCATAATGAAGATTCTATTTTCTATTAAGCACATCGTACCATTAGCATCGTCTGGATGATAATTTGCTTAATCATTTGAGTATATGCATACGATCATGTTGCTAATAGTTTAAAAAAATGTGATATTAATCACATCGACCTTAAATGATAGAATGATGATTCGCTGGCAACTGGCGGTTATTCATCATTGTACTAATTTGAGGTAATAGTTTAAGGATGAATCACACAGAATTGTCGCATTACCTGACTTGGCATTATCTTTACCAAGGGTATTAAAAGTGTTACATTGATCACGTTTTTGCTCATATTTAACACAGCTCAAATGATCCTAAGGGTGATATTTGGGGTGCTTCAACTCTGTTAGCTCTTGGAAGAGTAATTTGCAAAATTATATTAAGACGCTGAAAGGCAGGCTAGATTCATTGACTGAGCTTCGTATTGAACGAGCACGGTTAGCGATGAATGCTCAATCAGTACAAGTATTTGACTTGTTGCCTGTCTTACTTCATTACAATCACCCTGCTTTACCGGGTTATCTTGACCAACCGGTAGCTCAAGGGATCGCGAAATTTGTTGTGACTGATGTCCAGCAACAATTCGTTGATGATTGCGCCCATTCTGCCGAACTCTCGGTCGATCCCCTATTGCTTGAGATAAATGACTGCCCAATCACTGGCTTGTATGCCATGGGAAGTACCTCATCAATGGGACAAAGCCTAACCAGTGATCTTGATATTTGGGTTTGTATCCGAACTTCATTGACACCAGCAGAACGTAGTGCACTTGACAGCAAGTGTAGCCTTGTGTCGCAGTGGGCAATGGAGCAAGGGGTTGAAGCGAATTTCTTTCTTATTGATGAGAATCGATTCCGTCATAACTTCTCTGAAGCGATGACCGGTGAAAACTGTGGTTCTAGCCAGCATTTATTATTATTAGATGAATTCTATCGCTCTGCCGTTTGTTTGGCAGGGTTGCCATTATTGTGGTTTATGGTGCCGCCAGAAATGGAAGAGTGCTATGACCAATATATGGCGTACTTAATTGATGAAGATTACATTAATCTTGATGAGTGGATTGATTTTGGTGGTCTAACGCGTATTCCTGCCGAAGAGTATTTTGGTTCAAGTTTATGGCAGTTATATAAAAGTATCGACTCACCGTATAAGTCAGTGCTCAAAGCCATTTTGCTTGAAGCTTACTCATGGGAATACCCGCATACTCAACTTTTAAGCCTTGATGGTAAGCGTCGCTTCTTTGCTGAAGACCGCAGTGAATACTGTATGGATGCGTACTATTTAATGTTGGAAAAAGTCACGCGCTATCTTGAGCGAATTGATGATCATCGTCGTCTTGATTTAGTGCGTCGTTGCTTCTATTTAAAAACCCATGAAAAGCTATCTCGTGAACCAAGTGCCGGCTCTGTGCCTTGGCGTCGTCGTGTTCTCAAGCACTTAACTGAGCAGTGGCAATGGACAGACTCGGTGATTAATGAACTTGATCATCGTCGTGATTGGAAAGTGACACAAGTTAAAGAGGCACATAACGAATTATTAGATGCGTTAATGCTAAGTTATCGTAACTTAATCCGTTTTGCGCGTCGTAATAATATTACCTCTGCGATCAGTCCTGAAGATATCAGTATTTTGGCGCGTAAGTTATATGCGGCATTTGAGGTACTTCCAGGTAAAGTCACTTTACTTAATCCACAGATCTCACCGGATTTACATGAAGAAGATATCACCTTTATTCAGGTGCCTGAGGGGCGTACGAATGCTGCTGGTTGGTATCTTTATAAACAGCCCATCGATCCCTTGTTAATTATGGGACAACCGGCTCTTGAGCATAACCGTTACTTATCTAAGTTAGTCGCTTGGAGCTATTTTAATGGTTTATTAACGGAATCAACGCACCTTCATACCGTGGTACGTGATGCAGATTTTGATTTAGATAAGCTCTATCAGTTGGTGAGTGATATTCGAAATACCTTCCCAATTCGCCGTCCGAATCCAAGTTTACAAGCGTTATCGAGCCCGTGTGAGATTCGTCAGTTAGGGTTATTCATTAATTTAGAAAATGACCCAACCAATGAGCTGAAAAACCGCTCGGTACGGTTTGATTTTAAAACTACCGATATTTTCAGTTATGGCCCAGAACAGAAATGTTTAGTTGGCAGCGTCGATCTGATTTATCGCAACTCGTGGAATGAAGTGCGCACGCTTAACTTTAGCGGCGATAATGCCATGTTAGATGCACTGAAAACCATGCTTGGGAAGATGCACCATGATGCGATCCCACCTGAAGCGGTTGATGTATTCTGTTATAGCAAGCACATGCGTGGTTTGATCCGTAATTTAGTATATCAGTTAGTGGCTGAATGTATTGAAATGCGCTTAAAACCGGTTGAAGAAGAAAAGCGTCGTCGATTTAAAGCGATCCGCATTGCAGAAGAAACCTTTGGCTTATTCTTTGAGCGTCGTGGTGTTTCTGTTCAACGGTTAGAAAACCCAGTTGATTTCTACAGTTGCATTTCATCGAATAAAGTCAGTGAAGTGCCTCATGTTGTGATGGGGAAAATGGACGAACCTCATCCTCCACAAATAGTGGATGCTTATGCGAGTGAAGGTTTGATCCAGTTCTTCTTTGAAGATTGTGAGCAGGGCTACAACATCTATATCTTAGATGAAACCAACCAGATGGAAGTGTACCGTCAATGTAGTGGTAATAAAGATGAGATGGTACATGGGGTTAATCGTTTTTACACTTCGGCGCAAGACCGTTTTAGTGCGACTAACTTCATTAACTTTAATTTACCTCAGTTCTACGATATCGTGCATTGCGACAACGGTAAATTACAAGTATTGCCATTTAAGAGTGGTCAAATGCCGCGTCCAAAGCCCGATGTCGATCCCAATTCAACTGGGATGCTTAACAGTTAATACCGTGTATTGACATGACAATAAAAAGCCTTCAGATGTGAAGGCTTTTTTTATCGGTAGTTCATGACAATAAATATCTTATTTACCATTCAACCGCTTCACCAGCATGAAGGCTGCATTCTTTTTTAAGCAGTGAAAATAGCTCTTCATCACTGCGGGTACAACGCCATTCCGTGCCATTATATTTGAAATGATAACCGCCTGATTTTGAAGCTAACCAGAGTTCATGTAATGGCTCTTGGCGGTTAATTACGATCTGGCTGCGGTTAGCAAACTCGAGTGTTAATACATTACCCGTTGTCTCTGGCTCAATGTCGGCACCGGATTCATCGATACCTTCTTCGATTTGCATTAGTGCTAAATCAGCTAATTGGTGAAATTCAGTGTCATTCATCTTATTGTGTCCTATTGCTTTTCCTGTTCTTGGTGCGATTATAGAGGGCATTGGTTTGATAATCACTGGCTTTGAATTATGCGTAAAGGTTTATTAGCAATTTTTGTGTTAGCGACCCTAACATTAGCGGGATGTGGACAGAGTGGTGCTCTCTACATGCCAAAAGATGCACCACAGCAAGAGCAAGCAAAGTAAAAAATAAATAAACACTGAGTTAAACAGTGTCGCCATTGAAAGCAGCTACTTAACAGGGAAGAAAAACATTGGATTACTTTAACTACCAGCAAAATAATCAATTATGGGCTGAAAATGTGCCATTAGCACAATTGGCTGAGCAATACGGTACACCTTTGTATGTGTATTCACGTGCAACGTTAGAGCGCCACTGGAAAGCATTTGATGAGGCGGTTGCGACGCACCCTCATTTAATTTGTTATGCCGTTAAAGCGAATTCTAACCTTGGGGTATTAAATGTTCTTGCTCGTCTTGGCTCTGGCTTTGATATTGTGTCACAAGGTGAATTAGAGCGTGTGATTGCCGCTGGTGGTGATCCGGCAAAAGTGGTGTTCTCAGGTGTCGGTAAAACGGCGGCTGAAATGCAGCGTGCACTAGAGCTTGGGATCAAATGCTTCAATGTTGAGTCTGAACCTGAATTAGAGCGTCTAAATAGCGTTGCTGAAGAGCTAGGCGTTACAGCGCCTATTTCATTGCGTATTAACCCTGATGTTGATGCGAAAACGCATCCTTACATCTCAACAGGATTACGTGATAATAAGTTCGGTATTGTGTTTGATCGCGCGGTGGAAGTGTATCGCCTAGCGCATAGCCTGCCACATTTACAGGTTGTTGGTATGGATTGTCATATCGGCTCTCAGTTAACTGATATTACTCCATTTATTGATGCTACTGATCGTTTATTGGCGTTGGTTGATGAGTTAAAAGCCGAAGGCATTCATATTCAGCACCTTGATTTAGGTGGTGGTCTAGGGGTGACTTACAATGATGAGCAACCACCACAACCTGCAGATTATGCTTCGGCATTACTCGCCCGATTAGAAAACTATCCTGATTTGGAGCTGATTTTTGAGCCAGGACGCGCCATTGCTGCGAATGCGGGTGTATTACTGACAAAAGTTGAGTTTCTAAAGCATACTGAACATAAAAACTTCGCCATTGTTGATGCGGCAATGAATGATTTAATTCGTCCGACGTTATATTCAGCGTGGCAAGATATTGTGCCGGTTAGCCCGCGTCAGGGTGAAGCGCATGTCTACGATTTAGTTGGACCTATTTGTGAAACCGGTGACTTTATCGGTAAAGATCGCAGTTTATGTTTAGCGCAAGGTGATTTATTAGCAGTTCGTTCAGCAGGCGCTTATGGCTTTGTGATGGCATCGAATTACAATACCCGTGCTCGTGCGGCTGAAATTATGGTCGACGGTGAACAGGCTCATGTTGTTCGTGAGCGTGAAACGCTAGCGCAACTGTGGCAACTAGAACAGATTATTCAGTAATCATGGCTGCGATGAAATGAAAAAAATTAAGGAACATCATGCAGATTAACTTTTCCAAAATGCATGGGTTAGGCAATGACTTTGTTGTTGTTGACTGCGTGACACAAAATGTATTTTTTTCACCTGATGCGATCCGCCGTTTGGCGGATCGACATCGTGGTATCGGCTTTGACCAACTGTTAGTGGTTGAACCGCCTTATGATCCTGAAACGGATTTTCATTACCGTATTTTTAATGCTGATGGTAGTGAAGTCGAACAATGTGGTAACGGTGCCCGTTGCTTTGCCCGTTTTGTTTCAATGAAAGGGTTAACCAATAAATACCATATTTCGGTGAGTACAAAAGCAGGGAAAATGTTGCTGAAACTTGAAAATGATAATCAGGTGACAGTGAATATGGGCGTGCCGATCTTTGAACCGAGCAAGATCCCGATGAAAGCTAAACAGGCTGAAAAAACCTATATTTTACGTGCAGGTGAGCACACGCTTTTCTGTGGCGCGGCAAGTATGGGGAATCCGCATTGTGTAACGATGGTTGATGATGTTGATACTGCCGATGTCGATACATTAGGCCCGTTATTAGAATCCCATGAACGTTTTCCTGAGCGTGTTAATGCTGGCTTTATGCAAGTGCTTGATCGCAATAACGTGCGTTTGCGCGTTTATGAGCGTGGTGCGGGTGAAACGCAAGCTTGTGGTAGCGGTGCCTGTGCGGCGGTTGCGATTGGGCGAGTGCAAGGTTTGCTGGATGAAAATGTAAAAGTTTCTCTACCTGGTGGTGATTTATATATTCGTTGGGCGGGGGAAGGTAAACCATTATTTATGACCGGCCCTGCCGCTCACGTTTTTGACGGACAATTTATTCAATGACAACACATTCTCAGCAAACTTGTTCATCAGGGGATGACTTGAATGAGGTGCTGAATGAGCAAGCAGTTGTAACTTACTTGCGCAATAATCCCACTTTTTTTTCACGTCAATCGGAGTGGTTGAGTGAGGTGCGGATCCCTCATCAAGAGCGTGGTACCGTCTCTCTGGTTGATATTCAATTAGAGCGACTACGACTACGGATCGCCGAGCTTGAGCAACAACATGCCACGTTACTCGCCAATGCAACCAAAAGTGGTGAGTTATCGGTCTTGTTCTCTAATGCTCAAGTACAATTATTACAATGCCATAATATTTATCAGGTACTGACGATTATTGATACCTTAGCGGCGCAATTGGATCTTTCTGTTTGTCTTCGCTTGTTTGATAGCGAAGATAAGTTGTTATATCTCGAACGTCGCCAATTTAACGATTTTTATCGTTCTCGTTTAATTCAAGATCGTCCGTATTTAGGCCGCTTACGTCGTCCTGAAGCTGAATTGTTATATAGCCATCCGCCGCAGTTAGGATCGTTTATTGTGTTGCCATTAGGTCGATCGGCTGCCAATGGTGTATTGAGTTTTGCGAGCGCAGATGGTGGACATTTTCAACCCGAAATGGACACCTTGTTTGTTGAGCAGTTAGCAACAACCATTAGTTACCTGATAGAGCATTGGCAATATACCCGTGAGGTTATTGACTAATATGTTGCCCCGCAGCTTGGAACAACCACTTGAACGTTTCTACGAATATTTACGTAGTGAACGTGAACTAAGCTTACATACTCAGCAAAATTATAAGCGCCAGCTAACGCGTATTGCTGAACAATTGGTCGAATTGAGCGTCGATAATTGGCAGCAAGTGGATGCCGGTTGGGTTCGTCAAATCGCCAGTAAAGGGATGCGAGATGGCTTAAAGGCGAGTAGCCTTGCGATGCGCTTATCAGCCTTGCGAAGTTTTTTTGATTTTTTAGTCCATCAAAATGTTTTAAAAGCCAACCCTGCAAAAGGCGTTGCGGCGCCACGAAAAGCACGTCCATTACCCAAGAATTTGGATGTGGATGAAATGAATCAATTGTTGGATGTTAACGATGATGATCCATTAGCAATTCGTGATCGCGCAATGATGGAATTGATGTACGGTGCAGGGTTACGTTTAGCCGAGTTGGTTGGTATTGATGTGCGTCATATCAGTTTAAGCAAAGGCGACTTACGGGTAATTGGTAAGGGCGATAAAGAAAGGGTGGTTCCTTTCTCTGGCCTTGCTCGTGAATGGGTAGCGAAATGGCTGAAGTTGCGTGATAATCTTGCTCAAGCAGAAGAGCCAGCACTGTTTGTGTCTAAATTAGGCACGCGTATTTCGACTCGAAATGTGCAGAAAAGAATGGCGGAATGGGGAAAAAAACAGGCAGTATCAAGCCACATTAACCCCCATAAACTACGTCACAGTTTTGCGACACATATGTTGGAATCGAGCGGCGATTTACGTGCAGTACAAGAGCTTTTAGGTCACGCAAATTTATCGACAACCCAAATCTATACTCATTTGGATTTTCAGCATTTAGCGAAAGTGTATGATGAAGCACATCCTCGTGCTAAGCGTAATAAATAACATTGACTGCTACGTATCAATACAGAGAAATTATGCATTTTTACCGCCAATTAACGCCAATTAGTGCCTTAACTTTTGATCTTGACGATACCTTATACGATAACCGTCCGGTGATTGTTCGTGCTGAACAAGCAATGCTTGACTGGTTAACGCAGATCTTACCGTCACGTATCATAATTGATAAAACCGTTTGGTCATCGCTTAAATCGCAATTAGCGATGCTAGATCCAATGCTCAAACATGATGTCAGTTTGTGGCGATATGAAACCATTAAAATAGGTTTAATGCAGCTAGGGTTTCGTCTATCAGAGGCAGAAATTTTAGCGCAGCAGGGATTAGATACTGTACTGGCTATTCGCAACCAAGTCGATGTTCCTGCAGAAACGCATCGAGTATTACAACAATTAAGTGACCATTTTCCGCTAGTCGGGCTAACAAATGGTAATGTTGATGCAGAAAAAATTGGCTTAGCGCCATATTTTGTCGAGGTGTTTCAAGCGGGCAAAGATGGTTTAGCAAAACCTGAGGCAGATTTATTTAACCTTGCGGTTAATACCCTAAATGTACCAGCCGCGACAATCTTACATGTTGGTGATCATCTTATTACCGATGTAAAAGGCGCGAAACAGCATGGCTTTCAAGCGTGTTGGTTTAACGATCAACAAAAATTGATTCAGCAGCAATCGCAAGCGTTGATCCTACCTGATGTAGAAATTACGCAATTGGCGCAGCTGCTTGAGATTGTCGGATTAGAGCAGTAAAAAAAGCGACCATGGGTCGCTTTTTTATTGCGTATAGCATATTAAAACACGATCGATATTTAGAAAGAATGGTGAAGGTGGCCACGATTAAATAAGTGATCAAAAGAGAGACTTCCCGCCCCCCAGATCACATTGGTGAGTAGCATCATTCCCCACAGTTGGTGATCATAAAATCCTTTTTCCCAAAGTGCGGGATAGGAAATGACTGCCATGACGTTAAATCCAAAAAGTACGAATGCCATCGGGCGAGTAAATAGCCCCAGCGTGAGAAAAATAGGGATAAAAACTTCAACCGCAGTACCAATATATGCCGCCCAGTGCCATGGTAATAAGGGCACATGATACTCGTATTCAAAAAGGTATAAGGTGCTGTCCCAGCTTGAGTATTTGATCATGCCAGATTGAAAAAATACCCATGCAACCCAGAGACGAGTAAATAGCAGCACAAGTGGGATAAAAGGGGTGGTTAGCCGTGAGAAAAAAGGGTCGATACTGCGAATAAAACTATCCATCGTTTGCCTCCACGATATCGTCGGTGAGTTGATATTCAAATAATAAAGGTAGTTGTTCAAGCATCTGTGGCGAGGCTTTTTGAAGTGATTTTTGTTGTTGGCAGTGAATGATTAACGCCTTGAGATCTGAAGAGATAACCTGCGTTAATATTTCGTTGCCACGTAATTGAATAACCACGGTTTGTGGCTGATCGATATCAAGTGCTGCCAATGGATCATCAGCGCTAGAAAACGCTGATGCGTGATGGTTGAGTCTTTCACCCTCTACAATATGCCACAAATCTCCGACACTATACTGGCTGGTCAAAACATAGGTTGCCGCAGGAATATGAAAATAGCTTTGTCCAAAGGCATCGGCATTTTCTGAATTTTGAAGGTGTTGTAATTTTTCAAATGGAAAACCGTGTTGTTGTGATGGCATGCGGCTGACAATATCTCGGTACCATTCGAGTTGAGCGAGATCCGATAAATACGGTAAGGCTTTGTTGATGGTTTCATTATTTGCAATGGTGCGATGAAACCCTTCACCGTAATGGCTCACATCGCCTTGGGTTAAGGGAGAATGCAGTATGTGTAATCGCGCCAGTTGAACAAAACAGTCATGGCCGATCATCGCTAGGACTGCGGGATACGTTGCCGAAAGAATATCGGTTAAACTCAAAATAAAATTATTTCGATAAATTTGTAGGTGTTGCTCGGCACTAAAGCTGGTGGCTTTTATCGTTGTAGATGCATGACTGTGTTTGTATTGCAGCGCATCGGAAAAGGCGCTTTGGAGCTGGTGCAGTTCATTGTTGACGGCATATTTCATGGTGATGTTCTCGTTGAAGGAACGCGTTCGCTTTAGCCGCTTCAGCAAGGAGTATCTCTAATGATGGTAACTCTGCATCCCACTCTATTAAGGTTGGAGTATGCTTACCATTTTGCTGTATCCATTGACGATAAAGTTGCCATACAGGCTCACTTACCGGCTTACTATGGGTATCAATCCATATTTCCCCTTCAGGGAATTGTTTCACCGTAAAGCCTGCAAGGTGGATCTCTTTTACCGTATCGGGATTGATGGCATCTAAATAAGTTTGGCAATCAAACTGATGGTTAAAGCTATTGACGTAAAGATTGTTTAAATCTAATAACAAGCCACATCCTGTGCGTTGTTGAACGGCAGTTAGAAACTCCCATTCCGGTATAACGGAGTGCTTAAAACTGAGATAGCTCGATGGGTTTTCAATTAATAATTGTCTGTTGAGGTAATCTTGCACTTGTTCGACATGCGTACAGAAAACATCAAGTGCTTGCTCGGTATAAGGTAGAGGCAGTAAATCGTTAAAGTATTGACCGTTAACTGAACTCCAACTGAGGTGATCTGAAACCGCAAAAGGATTAACAACGTCAATGACTTGTTTCAGTTGCTTTAAATGCTCACGGTTAATTGGATCGGCTGAGCCAAGGGATAACCCAATACCATGACAACTCATCGGGTAATGCTCGATGATGGCTAACAGTTGTTGATATTGAGGCGTATAGCGGTTGAAATAGTTTTCACTGTGAATTTCAAGCCAGCCAATATCTGGACGTTGCGCGATAATCGGTTGGTGATGAGGTGAGCGTAAACCCACCCCAACCATATCCGTTAATAATGGATAGCTCATTATGCGGACTCTGTTGAACCACCATGAAGGCGATCGCAAAGCCCTTTAGGCATCGCAATGAAGGCATCTTTTTGACCATCTTCTTTCGCTGAGCCTGCACATGATGTGGTTTTCGTTGCGCAGTCATTTTTTCCTGCTTTCGCCACCCCATAACATTTTTCTTTTGCTTCGCCAGCAACGGCAGAAGTTGAGGCTACTGTACCTGCTAATGCGATAAGACCTGTCATGGTTGATGCGAGTGCAAGCTTGTTTACGTTGTTCATGATGAAACCCTCTTGAGATATAACTTAGTTGGCTAGTTTTTATGTGGCGTTAACACGCTCTGTTTAATAGGAAAGGGGATGGCTGATATTTATTGCGAAAAAAAATGATTAAAATTAAAACAATTTTCTGCACCAAGGAAAGATGAAGATATCGAGGCAATCTTTTTTCGTGCTGTTATAATCATCACCATTGTATAAATAACCAGTAGATAGCGATGGACGTTTCACTCCTATTAGACGGGCTCAATGATAAACAAAGAGAAGCGGTGGCAGCGCCGTTGGGTAACCACCTCGTACTGGCTGGCGCCGGTAGTGGTAAGACACGAGTGCTGGTTCATCGCATTGCTTGGTTGTTATCGGTAGAGCAAGCATCACCGTATTCGATTATGTCGGTGACCTTTACCAACAAAGCGGCCGCAGAAATGCGTGGGCGTATTAATGAGTTAATGCACGGCTCAAGTGCGGGGATGTGGAATGGTACTTTCCACGGACTATGTCACCGCATGCTGCGTGCTCATTACCTTGATGCGCGTTTGCCGGAAGATTTTAATATTTTGGATTCTGATGATCAGATGCGTTTATTGCGTCGCTTGATCAAAGCGCAGAATCTAGATGAAAAGCATTGGCCTGCTCGTCAGGCTGCTTGGTATATCAATGCCAAGAAAGATGAAGGCTTACGTCCTAAACACGTTGAAACCTATAGCGATCCTGTAGAGCAAACTTGGCTACGTATTTACACCGCTTACCAAGAAGCGTGCGATCGTGCGGGTATGGTCGATTTTGCTGAACTATTGCTGCGATCTTACGAGTTATTGCGCGATAACAAGCATATCCGTGAACATTACCAAGCACGCTTTAAGCACATTCTGGTTGACGAGTTCCAAGATACCAACAGCATTCAGTTTGCGTGGTTACGCTTAATGGCGGGACCTGATTGCCATGTGATGATCGTAGGTGATGACGACCAGTCTATTTATGGTTGGCGTGGTGCAAAAATTGAAAATATTCAGCGTTTCTTAAATGAATTTAAAGATGCGTCGTCGATTTTCCTTGAACAAAACTACCGTTCGACCGGCAATATTCTAAATGCTGCCAATGAGTTGATTGCCAATAACAACGAACGTATGGGCAAGAAACTTTGGACTGACGGTGGTGAAGGTGAGCCGATTTCGCTTTATTCTGCGTTTAACGAACTCGATGAAGCGCGTTTTGCGGTGGGGAAAATCAAAGAATGGCGCGATCAAGGTGGCAGCCTCAACGAAACGGCTTTCTTGTACCGTAGTAACGCCCAATCACGGGTATTAGAAGAAGCATTAATTCAAGCTGGACTGCCGTACCGTATCTACGGTGGTATGCGATTCTTCGAACGCCAAGAGATCAAAGATGCGTTGTCTTACATGCGTTTAATCTCCAATCGTAATGATGATGCCTCGTTTGAGCGTGTGGTAAATACCCCGACGCGTGGCTTGGGCGATCGCACGTTAGAGACGATTCGTTTAGCTGCTCGCGATCGTGGTTTAACCATGTGGCAATCGAGTATTGCCTTGCTTGAAGAGCAAGTTTTAGCAGGTCGTGCGGCGAATTCATTACGTCGTTTTATCGAGCTGATTAATGCTCTTGAAGATGATACCGCCGACTTGCCAATGTATCAGCAGACCGATGAAGTCATTCGACATTCTGGTTTACGTGCAATGTACGAGCAAGAAAAAGGCGAAAAAGCTCAAGCGCGTATTGAAAACTTAGAAGAATTGGTCACAGCAACTCGCCAGTTTGAAATCCCAGAAGAAGCAGAAAGCATGACGCCACTGGCGGCCTTCTTAGCCCATGCGGCATTAGAAGCCGGTGATGGCCAGGCGGATGACTTTGAAGATGCGGTGCAGCTGATGACGATGCACAGTGCTAAAGGTCTAGAATTCCCAGTAGTATTTATGGTGGGTGTAGAAGAGGGGATGTTCCCTAGCTCACGTACCACAGAGGAAGTGGGACGTTTAGAAGAAGAGCGTCGTTTGTGTTACGTGGGGATGACCCGTGCAATGCAAAAACTGTATATCACGTATGCTGAAATGCGTCGTTTATACGGTAAAGATAACTTCCACAAACCTTCACGCTTTATCCGCGAAATTCCCGACCAGTTCGTCGAAGAAGTCCGCATGAAAGCGCAAGTGTCACGTCCGGCAAGCAGTGGTCGTTTTAGCCAAACACAGGTGAATAACAACTTTAATGAGACAGGTTTTAACCTAGGTCAGCGTGTTGAACATCCAAAATTTGGTGAAGGCACCATCATTAACTTTGAAGGCAGTGGCGCACAAAGCCGTGTGCAAGTGGCGTTTAATGGTGAAGGTATTAAGTGGTTGGTGACTCAGTACGCCAAGCTTACACCAATGTAATAGTATGCGTTTTTAATTGTTCGTAACACCAAAAAATAAAGCCCAGCAATCATCTTTTGAGTGCTGGGCTTTTTGCTTTTATCTGCGTATTAGCGCGGTTATTGACTGATCACTTTACCTTCTCGACGAGGATCGGCTGCCCCAATAAGCTGATTTGGCGCAATACTTATCGCTTGAATACCTGAATTCAGATCTTTGATTTGGATTTTATAGCCCAGCTTCTCAAGCTTTGGCGTCCACTCTGCCGCGGGCGTGTTTTTTTCAAGTTCAAAGGTACCGAAGCGATTATTCATATTCGGTAAGTTGATCGCTTGTTGTAAATCCATCCCCCAATCAATATACGCGACTAAGGTTTTTGTGAGATAACCAATGATCTGACTTCCTCCGGGTGAGCCGATGGTTAGCACTGGCTGGTTGTTTTTCATCACAATCGTGGGTGTCATTGACGAGCGAGGTCGTTTACCTGGCTCTATTCGGTTAGCAACAGGAACTCCCTCAATTTGGCTGCGGAATGAAAAGTCCGTTAATTCATTATTGAGTAAAAATCCCCTGACCATTAACCGTGAACCAAAACTGTTTTCAATCGTCGAGGTGAGTGAGACCACATTACCTTCTTTATCTACAATCGATAAATGGCTGGTGGAAGGCAGTTCGATCGCTTCATCACTGGCGCGGTTATTGGCATGATTCCAAGGTGGCATTCCCGGTTTTACTTGGGGTAATGCTTTATTTCCCTCGAGTAATTTAGCACGCTCGGCAAGGTAGTTCGGATCGAGTAAGCCACGAACAGGCATTGGCACATAATCACTGTCTGCCATATAGCGACCGCGATCAGCAAAAGCTAAACGCGAGGCATCACCAATTAACTGCCAACTTTTGACGTTATCGGCACCGAGCTTATCCAAGGGATAATGATTGAGCATGGCCAATATTTGCCCCAAGGTTAATGCGCCAGAGCTGGGTGGCCCCATTCCACAAATTTGATATTGACGGTAGGGGGCACAAATAGGCTCACGTTGTTTAACGCTGTAGCTGGCGAGATCCATCGTGTTTAATACCCCTGGATTACCTTCTGCGTTTTGGACGGTATTAACAATATCTCGTGCAATATCGCCTTGATAAAAGGCTCTTGGGCCATAATCAGCAATTTGACGTAAGGTATTTGAATAAGCGTTATTAACTAACTTACTTCCTGCTTGAAGTGGTTTGCCTTGTGAGTCAAAAAAGTAGGCCTTAGTCGTAGGGTAGCGACGAAGATTTTCTGCATCGTTCTCAACCATTGCAGCAAGCCGAGGGCTGACGATGAACCCTTCTTTGGCTAATTTGATCGCAGGAAGAAACAGCGTTTTCCACGGCAATTTTCCGTATTGCTGATGACTGCGCCATAGCAGTTTAATCGTACCCGGTGTACCGACAGATCGTCCACCGACAACGGCATCATAGAATTTTAGCGGCTGACCTTGATTGTCTTGAAACAAACGGGGAGTCACAGCAAAAGGGGCTGTTTCTCGACCATCAAATGTCGTCATTTGGTTATTGTCATTATCCCAATACACCAAAAATCCACCACCACCGATCCCTGATGATTGTGGCTCAACTAAGCCTAATATTAGTTGCGCGGTGATCATTGCATCAACAGCACTGCCACCCTGACGTAAAATATCAGCTCCTGCTTGACTGGCATAAGGATTGGCCGTGGCGATCATCCACTCTTTACCTGAAACCAACGGTTGTGATTGTTGGTTAGTACTCGGCTCAGGTTCAATGTGATCAGAGGCTTGTTGAACTTCATTGGCTAATGCTGGAAATGAAAAACAACAAACACTCAATAAAAAGGCTGTAGCTGAGGTGAACCTTGGCATCTTCAATCCTTATGAGTGGAGTAATGTCGTTAACTGAACGCTATTTTATACTTTTATTTGCTTGAGTTAGATAATAAAAATGAGAGTTCTATCATACATGTCGAATGATTATCTAAAAGCAAACAAGCTCGTCGCTAATTTTTATTATTCGATGATTGTTGATGAGATCGGATCCCATCAATACTAAATAACAACAGCGCCAACCAAATACAGCCAAAGGTAATGCCATGTTCTAATTTAAACGGCTCTTGATAAATAAAAGTCGCTAATATGAACATCAAACTAGGGCCGATATATTGTAGAAAACCTAAGGTAGACAGCTTTAATTTCGTTGCGGCACCGGTAAAACACAGTAAAGGCAAGGTAGTGACAATACCGGCAGCGACTAACAGTAAATTGAGATTGAAGGAATTATCCGTCAGGTTAGCCGTTGGGCTGCTACTGATAAAAAAGAGATAAATAGCGGCTAACGGTAACAACACAAAGGTTTCAATAAATAAGCCAGTTTGAGCATCAATATTGATTTTTTTTCGTAATAGGCCATAAAACCCAAAGCTGGTCGCAAGTGCAAAGGCAATCCAAGGTAATGACCCAAATTGAATGAGCTCGGCAATAACACCGATCGCAGCGATTAAAACTGCCGCCCACTGTAAGCGACGTAACCTCTCACCCAGTAACAACATGCCGAGTAGCACATTTAACAGTGGATTAATGTAGTAGCCTAAACTGGCATCTAAAAGATGATTGTTATTGACCGCCCAGATGAAAATAAGCCAATTACAACCGACAAGTAACGCAGATATTGTGAGTAGGAAAAGCGTTTTCGGTTGAGTGAGAACGGCTTTGACACGCACCCACTGGCGGCTGAATGCAATAATGAGTGCAAGGAAGAAGAACGACCAAATCACGCGATGACTCAGTATTTCGAGCGGAGGAACGCTGGTAATGGATTTGAAGTAGATCGGCGCTATTCCCCACATGGTATAGGCAGAAATAGCGAGAATGATCCCACGCTTAGCGAGATTGTTGTTATCTTCCATGAAACTCCAAATCTAACATTGGTTAACTTTTATTCTATAGCAGTATATAAATAAGATCGCTTGATATACCAGTATTTATTTTATTGCTGAAAAGATGATGGAAAACCAGAGCATCGAGTTTTTAATTGATAGCCAAGTTACTACCTCGCATCAAAGGGGGCTTTAGGTATAGAATGAACGCCCCGTTTAGCCAAGAGACTTATCATGTCATCCGTCTGCCATCATGGACCCAGTTCTGCATTATCAGCATCTACGAGCGAGTCTGTTTTACAGGAAATTTTCGGTTATCAGCAATTTCGTGTAGGTCAACTGGATGTGATTGATGCCGTCAATCGTGACGAAGATTGCTTGGTGATTATGCCAACGGGTGGTGGTAAGTCATTGTGTTATCAGATCCCTGCTTTATTAAAAGAAGGGATCACGCTGGTTATTTCACCGCTTATTTCATTGATGAAAGATCAGGTCGATCAGCTTAAAGCCAATGGTGTTGCTGCCGCTTATATCAATTCGACGATGGAACGTGATGAGATCCTCGCCGTGTTTGATGCGATGAAAGATGCGACTGTAAAGCTAGTCTATGTCTCGCCAGAGCGCGTATTAACGTATGATTTTATTGATCGTTTACGTGACGTACCGCTGGCGATGGTCGCGGTTGATGAAGCGCATTGTATTTCGCAATGGGGACATGATTTTAGACCAGAATATGCCGCTCTCGGACGATTGAAGCAGTCGTTTGAAAACCTACCGATAATGGCATTAACTGCCACGGCAGATGAAACAACCCGCCATGATATTGTTAGCCGCCTAGGATTGCAGAGTCCTCATGAGTATCTAGGCAGTTTTGATCGCCCGAATATTCGTTATATTTTGTGGGAAAAACATAAACCGTTAACACAAATTATTCGCTATGTTGAAGGTATGCGTGGGCAGTGCGGCATTATTTATTGCAATAGTCGTAAGAAAGTAGAACAGATCAGTGAAAAACTGCGAGATAAAGGCATACGTGCAGAGGCCTATCATGCGGGGTTAGATCATGTTGAGCGAGCCAATGTTCAAGAGGCGTTTCAACGGGATGATATTCATATCGTGGTTGCCACTGTTGCCTTTGGTATGGGGATCAATAAACCCAATGTGCGTTATGTCGTGCATTTTGATATTCCTCGTAACATTGAATCTTATTACCAAGAAACAGGTCGAGCAGGGCGTGATGGTTTACCTGCTGAAGCGGTAATGTTATACGATCCTTCAGATTTAGCATGGCTTCGCCGTTGTTTAGATGAAAAAGAAGAAGGGCAGCAAAAGGACGTCGAGCGTCATAAACTGCATGCGATGGGCGCGTTTGCTGAAGCACAAACTTGTCGTCGTCAGGTATTGTTGCATTACTTTGGTGAGCACCGTGATGAGCCATGTGGTAATTGCGATGTGTGTTTAGATCCGCCGCAGCGTTTTAATGCGGTCGAAGTGGCGCAAAAAGCCTTGTCTTGTGTCTACCGTGTTAACCAAAGTTTCGGTATTACCTATATCGTTGAAGTGCTTCGTGGGATGCAAAACCAACGAATCCGCGAGCATGGACATGATAAATTAAGTACTTATGGTATTGGGCGTGAATACAGCCATGAATATTGGGTGAGTGTATTACGCCAGTTAATTCATTTGGGGTACTTAACCCAGAATATTAGCCGTAATTCCGTACTGCAATTAACAGAAAAAGCCCGCCCACTATTACGTGCTGAGATTGGTTTAGAACTTGCAGTTCCGCGACTGGATAATATTGCCCGTAACATGAAAGTGAATAAACTCGCGAATCGCCAGTACGATAAAAAATTGTTTGCCAAGTTACGTAAATTGCGAAAAGCGATTGCTGATGAAGAAGATCTACCGCCTTATGTGGTGTTTAACGATGCCAGCTTAATGGAAATGGCAGAGCGATTACCGACGTCAAATGGCGACTTTCTTGCGGTGAACGGGGTGGGTCAGCGTAAACTAGAAAAATACGGAGAGGTTTTTTTAGGCTTGATCCGTGATCATTTATTGGCAATTGAAGAGCCGCATTAAAATATCGAATCTAGCAAGTTGAGTATAGATATAAAAAAACCGGGCTCATGGTAAGCCCGGCTAGAATGCGTTAAAGAAACAGCCTTAATAGGGTGTTTGGTCACGACAAAACAGCTTGCGTATTTTTGGTGGAATATTCATTTCACCGAGCTGCTAGGTTATGCGACGGGACTCGCGATAACGTACTCCAGCAGCAGCCCAATAAGACCACGATGATAAGTGGAATACTAGAGCAACCTTAACCTTTGTAATGCTAATTAACACTTGGTTACATCAAGGGATAACAAGGATTGAAGCCCGCTATTTAAAGCAATAAATAGGAGTCATGATGACAGCAGTAATAAGTCACGTATTCGGTATTCGTCAGTTTGAACGCGACGCACGTTTTTTATCGATTAAAAGCCCGGCATTTGATTTCGATAGTTTTGATACGATCGCAGAATCTTTCTTACTCGCCATTGATGCTAAGATGGTAGAGAAAGAAAGTAATGCAGATCTACATATTTGGTTGATTGATTTTGAAGGTTGTCGTTTGCTGTTAAAAGGTGAGCATTACAGCGGTGCGTTATGGCTTGAAGCCATGAGTGATGACGATGAAGAAACACTCACTTTTATTGCGAGCTTATTAAATTAATCTCGCTGGTAAGATCAAAAGCTAGGCAAGCAAGCTGGTTTCTGTATAATCGCCGACCTGGTCGTTGTTGGCGATAAAACGCTGGCAGCAAAGTATGTTTGGGTTCCCTCCCCCCATTGACAAAAAGGTCTCACATGACGACTGCTTTATCTCAATCTAATGCTATAGCTTCACCCTCTTTTACTCCACAACAGCAACGTAAAGCCCTAGGTTATTTAGTGCTATTTCATTTACTCGTAATTGCATCGAGTAACTATTTAGTGCAGTTACCTTTTACCGTATTTGGTTATCACACCACCTGGGGAGCGTTTACTTTTCCGTTTATCTTTTTAGCTACCGATCTTACCGTGCGTATTTTTGGGGCTGGAATGGCGCGTAAAATTATTTTCCGTGTCATGATGCCTGCACTGCTCGTATCGTATTTATTATCGGTCTTGTTCTTCCAAGGCGAATACCAAGGGCTAGGACATTTAACGGAATTTAATCTGTTTGTTGCTCGTATTGCGATTGCCAGTTTTATGGCTTACTTGTTAGGGCAAATTTTAGATGTGTCGGTATTCAACCGCCTACGCCAATTAAAACAATGGTGGATAGCCCCTACGGCCTCCACTATTTTTGGTAATGCGATTGATACCATTGCGTTCTTTGGTATAGCGTTTTACCACAGTCCCGATCCGTTTATGGCAGCAAATTGGACGGAAATTGCGTTGGTGGATTACAGCTTTAAGTTAATTATTAGTCTCGGACTATTTGTGCCTATTTATGGCGTATTACTTAATTACTTAATTGATAAGCTGACAACGTTACCACCGCAAACGTTAGTGGCGGCAAAGACTAATCAATAGTTTTGTTACTAGTGATAAGGGTTAAAGAAGAAACCGATCCTAAGATCGGTTTTTTTATACAGTGAAGACACTGGTTAAAAAATATCGTGTCAAATGACAATTATTCTCAATAAAATACTTGCATCTCAAGTGAGAATGGTTATTATTAACATGCACTCAGGCGATAGGGATGGAACATAATCATATCGTCTTGATGGCACGACATTGCTCACATTGCTTCCAGTGTACTACAGCTCCGGTTGCGTGTTATTAGTGTAGGGCTAATAACCGAACACCACTTCTGCTGAGCGACGCTACTCATCGTAGCGTCGCTTTTTCTTTTTTAAGATCTGTCTAGTCTATTCTTATCTTCCATTGATCCGTTATCGTTAAGCCGTTTATTTTTTTCTATTGCATTCACGATGGCATAGTCTTTATGTGTGATTTTACTGTGCCACGATCGAAGCGTCTTTATTGATCACTATTAAGATAAAAAAGAGATCAACTTTCTATGCTTTAGTTTTTTATCGAAGATAAATTTTCACTGATAGGTATCTCTGCCATTAAATAGTGTATAAGCGGCTAAAATTACCGCAATTTAGTTATTTTTGGTTTTGATACTAAACAAATCGTCTGATTTTTATGATGTTATTACCGAATTTGGCTTTATCACTATGAGGTTTTCCACAATTAATGATCAAATAGGGATCGAGGATCGAAATTAAGGTTCATAGTTAAGTTGTTGATTGTGTTTGTAATAGTTTCTTATTTATCAAATTACCCAAAAAACGATCAACTGGCGTAAATTAAATACTAACAAAGTTATCCACAGAAAAAGTGAGAATAGAATAAAACATTGGTTAACACTTGCGACAGGGCGTGGCATTCTATGGTTATTGCATTTTTCCTGTCGCTCAACGCCTAATATGGTCGATAATAGAGCTACTAACCTGAACGACAAACGCTTGGATATAAGAATAACCCTATGGCAACTATTCCAGAAAATCCATTGATCCTGATTGATGGATCCTCTTACCTGTATCGCGCTTACCATGCTGCACCGAATTTCACTAATTCTGACGGTGAGCCGACGGGCGCAATTTATGGTGTTGTAAACATGCTACGTAGCATGTTACGTCAATTTTCAACCGAACATATCGCAGTGATCTTTGATGCGAAAGGGAAAACCTTCCGTGATGATATGTATCCTGAATATAAAGCCAATCGTCCACCGATGCCGGACGATCTTCGCAGTCAGATCGAACCATTGCATGCGGTGATCAAAGCGATGGGGCTACCATTGATCGCGATCTCTGGGGTTGAAGCTGATGATGTGATTGGCACGTTATCCACACAAGCATCACAACAAGGTATGCCAGTACTTATCAGTACAGGTGATAAAGATATGGCGCAGCTGGTGGATCAAAATGTTACTTTGATCAATACCATGACTGATGTTGTGATGGATCCCGCCGGTGTTGTGGATAAGTTTGGGATTGGTCCTGAATTGATCATCGACTACCTTGCTCTGATGGGCGATAAAGTGGATAACATTCCAGGTGTGCCTGGGGTTGGTGAGAAAACAGCAAAAGCATTGCTTACCGGTATCGGTGGGTTAGATGCCTTATACGATAATTTAGATGATATTGCTGCTCTCGGTTTCCGTGGTTCAAAAACCATGGCGAAAAAGCTGATTGATAATAAAGAAGCGGCTTACATGTCATATAAGCTTGCCACCATCAAATTGGATGTTGAGCTAGATGTAACACCTGATGAACTGCGTAAGGGCGTACCAGATACAGATGCTCTCACCGAGCTGTTTGGTAAGTTACAGTTCCGTCGTTGGTTAACTGAAATGCTTGATGGAAGTGATGGCCGTATTGTTGCTGACGAAAAATCAGGTGATGTGCCAGCTGAAAAAAAAGTCGTTGCACCAACGATTGATCGTAGTGGGTATGAAACGGTTTTAGATAAAGAAAGTTTTGCAACATGGCTTGAACAATTAAAAGCGGCAGAGGCGTTTGCCTTTGATACCGAAACCGATGGTTTAGATTACATGACGGCGAATGTCGTCGGTGTGTCTTTTGCGATTGAAGAAGGTAAAGCGGCTTACGTCCCTGTGGCTCACGATTATCTTGATGCGCCAGCGCAGCTTGACCGTGATTGGGTACTTGAGCAGTTAAAACCGTTACTTGAAGATCCAAAACAAGCGAAAATTGGCCAAAACCTTAAGTTTGATGCCAGTATTGTTGCTCGTTATGGCATTGAAATGCAGGGTATTGTGTTCGATACCATGCTTGAATCTTATGTATTTAATAGCGTTGTTGGGCGTCATGATATGGATAGCCTTGCCCTACGTTATTTAGAGCATAAGAATATCAGCTTTGAAGAAGTTGCAGGTAAAGGTAAAAAGCAGCTAACGTTCAATCAAATCGATTTAGAGCAAGCGGGCCCTTATGCTGCTGAAGATGCTGACATTACTTTGCGTTTGCACAATACGTTGTATCCTAAAGTAGAAGCTGACGACAAACTTAAGCATGTCTTTGAAACTATCGAAATGCCATTAGTGCCAGTACTTTCACGTATGGAGCGCACGGGTGTTTATGTCGACAGTATGTTGCTTGGCGCACAATCAACAGAGATCGCTGCTCGACTTGATGAAATTGAGAAAAAAGCGTTTGAAATTGCGGAGCAAGAATTTAATTTAAGCTCGCCAAAACAGCTTCAAGCGATCCTATTTGAAAAAATGGGATTACCTGTTTTAAAGAAAACGCCATCTGGTACACCGTCAACCAATGAAGAAGTATTGCAAGAGCTGGCGCTTGATTACCCACTGCCTAAGTTACTCTTAGAATATCGTGGACTTGCAAAACTGAAATCTACTTACACCGATAAGTTGCCTAAGATGGTGAATCCTGCAACGGGTCGAGTGCATACTTCTTACCATCAGGCCGTGACTGCAACCGGACGTCTATCATCAAGCGATCCAAATTTGCAGAATATTCCAGTACGTAATGAAGAAGGTCGTCGTATTCGCCAAGCGTTTGTCGCACAAAGCGGGTATAAGATCTTAGCGGTCGATTACTCCCAAATTGAATTACGTATTATGGCGCATTTATCCGGTGATAAAGCATTATTAGATGCTTTCCGTCATGGTAAAGATATCCACGCCGCAACGGCCGCTGAAATCCTTGGCTTAGATATTGAGCAGGTAAGTAGTGAGCAACGTCGCCGTGCTAAAGCGATCAACTTCGGTTTGATCTATGGCATGAGTGCATTTGGTTTGGCGAAGCAGCTAGATATGGGACGTAATGAAGCACAAAACTACATGAATGTGTATTTTGAGCGTTATCCAGGTGTTTTAGAATACATGGAAAGCACGCGTAATGCGGCTTCAGAGCAAGGTTATGTTGAAACGCTCTTTGGTCGTCGCTTATATCTACCAGACATTAAATCACGTAATGGTTTACGTCGAAAAGCAGCGGAGCGTGCAGCAATCAATGCGCCAATGCAAGGAACCGCAGCTGATATCATCAAGTTGGCGATGATTGCGGTTGATGGTTGGGTGCAACAACAACCGGAAGGCGATGTGCGTTTATTAATGCAAGTACACGATGAATTAGTGTTTGAAGTGAAAGAATCAGCACTTGAAGCGGTAACTGCATCAGTTAAAGCATTAATGGAACAAGCAGCGACGCTGGATGTACCGCTTATCGCAGATACTGGTTACGGTGATAACTGGGATCAAGCGCACTAATTTTTATTGGTAATAATAATAAATAGTCAGCACGATGCTGGCTATTTTTTTGTTAAAAATAAGCGACAAATAAAAACCAATATGTAAAATTTACTTACAACAAAGTGAAAAAAAACTACATTTAGGGGTTCCAAAAACTGCACGTTTGATATACAGTTACAGGTGTAGGGTACAGAGGTAAGATGTTCTATCTTTCAGACCTTTTGTTTCACGTTATTGGATTTGGCTGATTCAGCCGCCCTGGTCTCACTTTGGACCGGGGCGTTTTTTATTGTGCGCTCGAAAATTTTTTCTCTCCGTTTATACCTTTCTTTGTTGTCTGTTGATTATCTCTTTCTTTCTCGTTTCTCTCTATTTAGCTAATTACTAATCAAATTATGGTCGTTCATTGGTCTATTTGATCTTTTTGGCTTATTTGTTCGCCTTTTTCTCTTAAATTTTCTTTTTAGTTGTTATTTTTTAGAGTAAATACTTTAAAAAATAAAAACAGTCGCTATACTAAAAACAGCTTCTTGTTCATATTTGCTGTCAGTGCTGATGACATTATCAGCCGTTCAACAAATCCATGAAATAACCATTCCTACACTATTGGGAGTGGTTTTTTTTTGCTCTTTTTTTGGTTAAATGTGGTTGTAATAAACTTCCAGAACTAAACATGGTTTATTAACATTTTATGTTGTTATTTTGTTAAGAAAATAATGTACTAAGTAGAGGCGGGTAAGCAATATTTATATCGGAATTCAGAGGGGAATATGGTCGAGAGTCGCAAAAAAACATGTAAGTTGAGTCATATAAAGGGAAGGGATTGCACTAAGAGTGGAAATCATTATTGTTTGTTGCACAAAACTAAAATACCTCCTGTTTCTCTCTTAATTTGCCCCACCGAGATGGTGGGGAACTTTTATAGCTCCAATCCTTAGAGCTATATAAACAACGTATTTTACTCGTTGTCTTCTTCTACTTGCTCAGGGAAAGCATCATCACCACCGGCAAGCACACGTTGGCGCTCTAGCTCTGGTGCGTACCACTCATCCAATTTACGGCGAACTTGATCGACGCCAATACCTTTTAACGAAGAGAAAGCTTCAACTTGTACGTCACCTTCTAACTCTTTAGTCATTTGGCGGATTTTTAGCACCTGTGCTTTACGAGCACCACTTTTTAGCTTGTCTGCTTTAGTTAGTAAGACCAGCACAGGTAAACGGCTTTCAAGTGCCCAATTAATCATTTGTTGGTCAAGATCTTTCATCGGATGACGGATATCCATCAATACCACAAGGCCTTGTAAGCACTCACGACGCTGAAGGTATTCTCCTAGCGACTTCTGCCATTTTAATTTCATTTCAAGAGGGACTTGTGCAAAACCATAACCCGGTAAATCGATAAGGTTACAGCCTTGAACCACTTCAAACATATTGATCAGTTGAGTACGACCAGGCGTTTTTGAAGTACGCGCTAACCCTTTTTGATCGGTTAAGCGGTTTAGCGCACTCGACTTGCCCGCGTTAGAGCGACCAGCAAATGCAATCTCAACGCCTGCATCTTGCGGCAAGTGACGAATATCTGGCGCACTTGTGATAAAACTTGTATTTCTGTAGTTGAGAGGTTGATTCACTGTTAACTCCGTCCAGTCTTCATGTAGTCGACTGATTGCTTTTATGTGAAGATGTGTAAAATATGTGAAACCGAGCTTGGTTTGTGATCGTATTGTATACTATGTAAGTGAGCATTACTTGTGGTAGTGGAAGCCCTATAATTATAAACGGAATGTCATGAAGAAATTAATATTAATATTAAGCCTTCTTGCTAGTTATTCGACCACGGCTGAAGAAGGCAACATCGAAGCAGGTAAACTGAAAGCTGTAACGTGTGCCGCCTGCCATGGTACAGATGGCAATGCAGCGTTGATGCAGCAATCCCCGAAGCTTGCTGGACAGCATCCTAAATATCTTGAAAAGCAATTAAAAGAATACAAACAGGCAATGGCTACCGGCGGAAAACAGGGACGTAATAATCCTGTTATGGGAGGAATGGCCATGGCCCTTTCTGATCAAGATATCGCAGATATCGCAGTATATTATGCTTCTCTGCCTATCTCAGATAATACTTCCCCCAAAGAATCCGTTGAAGTCGCGCAACAACTTTATCGTTTTGGCGATACTGAACGTGGTATTGCTGCCTGTATTGCGTGTCATGGTCCTCGTGGCAATGGTACGAGCTTATCTGGATTCCCTAAGATCTCTGGTCAAAATGCAGAATACGTAAAACTTCAACTGGAAGAGTTCCGTTCAGGTGTCCGTGCTAATGATATGAACGCGATGATGCGTTCGGTTGCTGCAAAATTAAGTGATGATGAAATTAATGCGTTGTCACAATATGTCGGCGGCTTGCACTAAAATCGCTTGATCCGAATTGAAAAAAAGCAGCCTAAAGGCTGCTTTTTTATTGCCTGATAGTTATCGTTTTATATCTTTTAGTGCTTCATTCAGCAAGACTATTTTTACTTCTGTCTTATTTGCTCAACAGCTTGTAAGAGATCTGCCATTTGTGAGGGTTGTTTTAGCTCGAAATTTTGCAGATAAAAATACATTATCCTTAAATAACAATGGTTTGCGTTTTTTCAGTGGTTTGTGCTTTTAAAAGTGTGATATCGGTACATTGTTTCAGTTTTTGGTTACTGTAAATTATCTCGTGTCGACAGGGAAAGCGACAAGGGATGGAAACGCTAGGATGGCATGAGCAGGAGCTCAAAGGATCACAGGACGTCTAGTTAGGATGACTAGGGTTGACGCAAGAAGCGTATTGGATTGTCAGGAAGACACTTACGGATAAGATTTTGCAACGACATGATGTCGTCGCAATAAGTGGTACGTTATGGATAACGTGCTCACAAGGATGGTGGCATTATTATCAGGATGATAGTAAGCGAAATGGAACGCCAACTCAGGACGAGTTGAATTACTATGGACAGGACACGGAAGAGTAAAACTCATCAGGATGATGACGAACAACAAGTTCGCAAGGAAAGCACTAATAACAAAGGGAACGTTGCTTAACCGGGACGTTACACGCTAGTTAGGATGACTAGACAGAATATAAGCCAGTGGCTTACATATAGAGCGATAGGTGCAAGCCTATCGCTTTTTTCTTTTCCCCTCTTTTTCTATCTGCATTATAAACAAGTTAACTTGTTGATCTTTTATCTATCATTATCGTATTTACAGATAAACTTGCACAATTTGTCGGCAAAACTACATCTTGACCGCGATTGGGTATAGAATAGCCCGCTCGATTTTACACCAGTTCCGATTTTGCTAATAATCGGCAACACCGGAGAAGTGATCATGCAGCCATGTCCACTGTGCCATAGTGAACAGCATGGAGTATTTGTTGAAGATAAAAATCGCTGCTATTTTCGTTGTCAGCAATGCGCGTTAATTTTTGCTGATCCTGAGGCTCAGTTATCGCCAGAGCAAGAAAAAGCCGTTTATGATCAACATCAAAATAATCCAGATGATATGGGTTATCGCCAATTTTTAGGTCGTTTAGCGACACCATTAGTGGAGCGTTTACCGGCTGGGCCATTAGATGGTTTAGACTTTGGCAGCGGTCCTGGTCCAACACTTTCCATTATGTTGGACGAAATGGGATATAATATGGCGATTTATGATCCATATTTTGCACCTGATCCTAGTGTATTAACGCGTCAATATGACTTTGTTACGTGTACCGAAGCCATAGAACATTTTAATCAGCCTGCGAAGGAATGGGGGCTGCTGCTGAGTATGATTAAACCTGGCGGATGGCTGGGGTTGATGACAAAGCTAGCAACCGATGCCGAAGCGTTTACACGTTGGCATTACAAGAACGATCCAACCCACGTTAGTTTCTTTAGTCGCGATACGTTCCGCTTTTTAGCGCAACGTGATGGCTTAGAAGTTGAGTTTGTTGGAAATGATGTGATTTTGCTGAGGAAAACCCAGTAATGACCCGTAAAAAAAGAGGCCGTAAGATTGGCTCTGAAGGCCCAGCGGTATACCGCGATAAAACGCCGAACCAATTAGAGATCGAATCTCGCCAGCGCCAGAAAGCGAAAAAGCGTAAAGGCTTAAAAACTGGTAGTCGCCATTCTGCCGTTGAAGAAACTAAGCAGCGTAATGCCGCGCAGAAAAAAGACCCACGTCTTGGTAGTAAAAAACCAATTCCTTTGATTGTTGAGCCGAAAAAGCCAATGACCAAACAGCAACGCCGTATGTCAGCAGAGCAAGAATTAGCAATGCTTGAAAATGATGCGCAGCTGATGGTTCTTCTTGATCGCTTAGATGCTGGTGAAAAGTTAGGTGCAGGCTTACAGAAACAAGTCGACCAAAAACTTGATCGTATTGAGCAGCTTATGAAGCAGCTTGGTTTGATGGAAGAAGATGAAGTTGAATTGTTCGAGGAAGATGAGTACCGCCCAGCGGTTAAGTCTGATGATGATTTACTCGATCAATTTGAAAAGATGGATTTAGATAAATTCGGTAAGGAGTAACCGTTGCAGGATTTGACGCTTCTGCTTGTTATTGGTGGCACAATTGTAACCGCGCTTGGTATTTATGCGGGCACGCTACTTGTTAAGCTATACCAACAAAATCAACGCCATAAAGTTTTTTTAGCCCGTGCTGAACAACAGCAAAAAGAGGCGATAGAAACGCGTAATAATACGATTTTAGAGAGCGTTTATGTGATTGCCGCAGCGACCAAGCAAGGACAATGTGATTTGTCTGAAGCGGCGATTCGTTTGTATAAGTTGATGGAAGCGCTACAGGCTGATAAGAGTGTTGATTTTGCAGCCACTTATCCAGCTATTACAGAGCTGTATGAGGTAGTAAAAGATATGCCTCGCGGTGAAGCGCGTCAACAAACAGAGAAACGTGCTCGAATGCGCTTTGATCTGGAGCGAATGAAGGCTGAAACTCGATTACAAGAAGCTATTGCGATCGAACTGGATGCCATCCTGTCTACGAAGTCTTAATGACTTGATCTGAACGATTACAGTCATCGTCTAATCTGATTAGGCGATGACTGTATTGTCTTATAAACTATAAGTGTTATTCGTCTTACTATCATTACACGTTTAACTCTTTATTCTCCCTACAATATTGGAAATATGTCATGTCAAATGAGCAGATTATTTGGGATCAGGCCCTGATTGAAAAGTATAACTACTCAGGCCCGCGTTATACCTCTTACCCAACTGCATTAGAGTTTAATGAAGCGTTCACGTCTGCTGAATTTGAGATGGCATGTAAGCAATATCCTGATCGTAAGCTATCGCTTTATATTCATATCCCATTTTGTCATAAGCTTTGTTACTACTGTGGCTGTAATAAAATCATTACCCGTCATCAGCATAAAGCGGATGACTACTTGGATAAGCTAGAACAAGAAATTAAACAACGTGCGACTTTATTGGGCAATCGCCAAGTGAGTCAATTGCACTGGGGCGGTGGTACACCGACGTTCCTTACTGCAGCGCAGATCAGTCGTTTAATGAATAGTTTGCGTGCAGCGTTTAATTTTGATGATGATGCTGAGATCAGCATAGAAGTCGATCCGCGTGAAATTGAACTCGATATTCTTGACCATTTACGTGGCGAAGGCTTTAACCGTTTAAGCATTGGGGTGCAAGATTTCAATAAAGACGTGCAAAAACTGGTTAACCGTGAGCAAGATGAAGCGTTTATCTTTGCGATGGTTGAGCGTGCACGTGAATTGGGATTCCGTTCAACGAACCTTGATTTGATTTATGGTTTACCGCTACAAAATCGTGAAATGTTTGCGAAAACATTAGAGCAAGTACTGGCGATGAATCCGGGGCGTTTATCGGTGTTTAACTACGCCCACATGCCTAAATTGTTTGCAGCACAGCGCAAGATCAGCGAAGAGCTATTACCGAGTGCCAAAGAAAAATTAGGTATTCTGCAAGATACCATTGCGACGTTGACGGGGGCAGGATACCAATTTATTGGTATGGATCACTTTGCCAAACCGGATGATGAATTAGCCATTGCCCAGCGTGAAGGGATTCTGCACCGTAATTTCCAAGGTTACACCACTCAAGGTGAGTGTGATTTATTAGGTATGGGTGTATCCGCTATTTCTATGATTGGTGATTGCTACGCACAGAACCAAAAAGAGTTAAAGCATTACTACCGCGATATTGAAGAAAAACAAAACGCACTGTGGAAAGGGGTTTCGCTAGATGCGGACGACTTACTGCGTCGTGAAGTGATCAAAGCCCTCATTTGTAATTTCCAGCTTGATAAGAAAGCGATTGAAGCGGAATTTAATATCAATTTTGATCAATATTTTGCTGAAGATTTAGAGCTTTTAAAGACCTTTATTGATGATGAGTTAGTAGCGGTGGATCAGCAACATATCTTCGTTGAGCTGAAGGGACGTTTATTGATCCGTAATATTTGTATGTGTTTCGATAAATACTTACGTGATCGCGCTCGCCAACAGCAGTTTTCACGAGTGATTTAATCTTCTTGGATTAAATAATAAGCCCCATTCGAGCAATGCTGGAATGGGGCTTTTTGTTATCTGATTTTTATCGCGTGAGTGATTAACTACGTTGTGCTGCCATCTCGCGAAGTGCTTGTTTCTCGCTTTCATTCAAGAAGGCGATCTCTAAGCCATTGCGTTGTGCTTGTTCGATTTGCGCTTGGCTTAATCCAACAGCGGGTGCTGCTACCTCATATTCGTAAGGTAATTCAATACCTTCAACGGCAGGGTCGTCAGTGTTGAGGCAGGCTAAAATGCCATGCTCGAGGAATGGCTTGATAGGGTGATCTTTGATATTGCTAATAGTACTGGTTTGAATGTTTGAGGTAATGCACGATTCAATACCAATTTTATGCTCTGCGAGATAATCCATCAGTTTTGGATTTTGAATTGCCTTTACACCGTGACCAATACGTACTGCGCCAAGCTCATTAATGGCTTGCCACATACTTTCAGAGCCGGCTGCTTCACCAGCATGAACGGTTACACGTAAGCCTGCATCACGAACTTGTTTAAAGTGTGGGTTAAATTGCGCGCCAGGCTGACCTAATTCATCACCGGCTAAATCAATAGCGACCAATTTATCTTTGTGGGCCAGTAAGCCATCAAGCTCTTGCTGACAAGCCTCAACACCAAAGGTACGACTCATTATACCGATTAAGTTCGCTTTGATACCAAAGTCACGACAACCAGCTTCTACTCCATCAATAATGGCTTCAACCACACCTGCGATCGGCAAGTTGTGCTTCATTGCCATGTAGTAAGGTGAGAAACGTAGTTCGGCATAATCAATTTGTGCATGCAAGGCATCTTCAACGTTTTCATAAGCGACACGACGACAAGCATCGAGATCGCCTAATACTGCAACCCCCCAGTCTAGCTTTGACAAAAAGGCTACAAGACTAGGTTCAGCTTCAACGATCTGAACGTGTGGGCGTAAACTTTCTAGATCATGGCCTGGTAGCACCATATTAAATTGCTGGCCAAGTTCTAGGATAGTTTGAGGGCGAATGTTGCCATCAAGGTGACGGTGTAGATCCGTTAAAGGAAGATGCTTGTTGATCATTATGATTATTCCGATGAAAACTGAGCGTTAAGTATAAGCAAAGTGTATAACGTGAACATAATCGTTGCAGCTAAATGTGATCGCCTTCACCTGCAACTCGATATTATATAGCGATGATTAGTCGTTAATACCTAGCTCTTTGAGTTTTCTGGTAAGGGTATTTCTTCCCCAACCTAATAATCGAGCCGCTTCTTGTTTATGACCGTGGCTATGTTGTAGCGCCGTCTCGAGTAAGATCTTTTCAAACTCAGGTAGGGCTTCTGCCAATAGGTTTTCATTACCTTGCTGCAATTCTTGCTTTGCCCATTGTTGTAGGCCTTGTTGCCAATGTTGATTCTCTTGCTGAGTTGATAAAGTGGTTTGATTATTTTCCAGTAACTCAGGGGGGAGATCGCTAGGTAAAACCTCACTGCTGCTGGCCATGACAGTAAGCCAGCGACAAATATTTTCTAGTTGGCGAACATTACCCGGCCAATCCAGTGCTGCTAGTTGTTCGGTCGTGTCAGGGTGCAGGGTTTTGACTTCGACCCCTAACTCGTTCGACGCGCGTTGCAGGAAGTGGCGTGCCAGTTGAGGGATATCTTGGCGACGATCTTTTAGAGACGGTAAATGCACCCGAATAACGTTTAAGCGGTGAAACAAATCCTCACGAAAATCACCACTTGCGACAAGACGCTCTAGGTTTTGGTGCGTTGCAGCAATAATACGGACATCGACGTTAACGGGAGAGTGTCCACCGACACGATAAAACTGCCCATCCGCTAAGACACGCAGTAAACGGGTTTGAATATCTAATGGCATGTCACCGATTTCATCGAGAAACAGTGTTCCGCCGTTGGCTTGCTCAAATCGCCCCTGACGAACACTGTTGGCGCCAGTAAATGCGCCTTTCTCATGCCCAAACAGTTCTGATTCAATCAAGTCTTTGGGAATAGCGGCCATATTCAGGGCAATAAAAGCATTTTTACTGCGTGGGCTATGGCGATGTAAAGCGTGAGCGACAAGCTCTTTACCTGTGCCAGATTCGCCGTTAATCAACACCGAGATGGATGAGCGAGAAAGGCGACCAATAGCACGGAAAACTTCCTGCATAGCAGGGGCTTCACCGATAATTTCAGGTACTGCTTTTATTTCTGTTTCTGGTTGCTGTTGACGTTTCTGCTCTTGGCTATGACTAACCGCGCGCTCAACCAAACTTACGGCTTCATCAATATCAAATGGCTTAGGGAGATATTCAAATGCCCCACGTTGATAGGCATTCACAGCGGCATCTAAGTCTGAATGTGCCGTCATGATTATCACCGGTAAGAGTGGGTAATCTTGTTGTAAGAGTTTTAGTAACGTTAAGCCATCTGTTCCCGGCATTTTAATATCAGAGACCAATACATCTGGGACATTGCGCTCTAGCGCTTCAAGTACACTATCGGCATTGGCAAAGGTTTCACACTTCATGCCTGCTGTTATAAGTGTCTTTTCCATTACCCAGCGAATAGAGCTGTCGTCATCGACAACCCAAATTAATCCTTTGCTCATACGTTACTCTCCTATCGTTATTATTGTATTGGTAAATAGATCGTAAAGTTGGTGTGTCCTGGCCAGCTAATCACTTCAATTTTGCCGTTATGTTGGTCTATTAAGTTTTGCGAGATCGATAGCCCTAACCCTGTGCCATCAGCATTACCGGTTACCATTGGATAGAATAAGGTGTCTTGGATTTCTGCTGGGATCCCCGGACCATTATCGATAATTTCAATTTTCGCGGCGATACGGGCGTATTTGCCTTGGATCAAGGCTTGATGGGCTGTGCGAGTTTTGAGTTTAATGATCCCGCCATTTTGTTTTTTTAGAACATGAGCGGCGTTACTGACAATGTTGAGTAAGGCTTGCTCGAGTTGTTCGGTATCCATTTCTATCTCGGGCAGACTTGGATCGTAGTCGCGCTCAATCACAAGGTTATTGTCGTTTTCCAGTATGACCAGCTGACGTACTTTTTCTAATACGAGATGAATATTATCGGTCTTTCTGATGCCTGGCCGTTGCGGGCCTAATAACCTATCGACCAAATTACGTAATCGGTCGGCTTGCTCAATAATCATTTGGGTATATTCGACATAACTAGGGTCGGGTAGTGCTTTTTCAAGTAGCTGTGCAGCGCCTCTTAAGCCACCTAGTGGGTTTTTTATCTCATGAGCTAACCCTCGCACTAATTCTTTCGCTGCTTGCTGCTGAGCTAATTGAGAGAGCTCTTGGCTAATACGACGTTGTTGATCGATAGGTTTAAGCTCCAGCATCACGAAAAGATTTTTTTGCCACGAAATAGGGCTGGCATTCAAGCTGAGAAGTTGACGCTGTTCATCAATCACAAAAGCGACATCGCTATCAGCTAGGCCTTGACCACTTTGCAGTGTGGCTGCGATTAAATCGAGATCAAGAGATGAATACTGTAATAACTCTGGTAACGTAATGCCCAGCAAACGGCGCTTACTCGACGATAACAGTTGTTCTGCGGCAGGATTGACATAACGAATCGTTAAGTGCTCATCCAGTAAAATGATTGCAGTAACAAGGTTGTCAATAATTATAGGGGTAAAAGCGGTAGTCACAATCAGCATCCTTGTTGATTACCTAAACCATCAATAGGCTTATTTAGGTCAAATGCACCAAATTGGTGCATCTGAGTGTAACCTGTTTATTGCTGATCGGGCACTGTTAATTGGTGAAACTGTGGATTAGCGAGGCTGTACTGGCATTGGCTTGTTCGCCTTCACTGTGGCTCGATGCAGATAAACGGTAATACTGTCTGACGATGCAATAACCTTGCCGCCTTTAACTAGTTGAATTTGTAATTGGTGGCTGCCACGATCAATGTTATCTAATGTCCAAGTGAGTTCTGTTTGAGGCTCGCCTTTCACCACGCCATCTAATACTAATTGCGCTTGGGTTTGATTGTTAAGTTTGCTGTTGGTGACCGCATGAATATTGATGATACCTTCGTTATTGCGGATGGTTTGCTCATGCATAGGCGAAACTAAACTGACGGTTGTAATGGTTTTTGCTGGCTCTTCTACCACGGTAATATCAGTGGTTTGAGTGTCAATAGTATCTGCGGTTTGTTCAATATTGCCACTGACTTCTGTCACGCTTAAAGGGTAAGCAGTGGCATCGGGGGTTTGAGGTTGATCGGTAAAGTGCACCACGCCATTTTCATCTGTCCATGAGTAGATGGTAGAGGCTTGGGCGGAACTCGCAGCGGTCCATATTAGGGTAATAAAAATTGGGCTGAGTAGATTAAAAAAACGAGAGAGTTTCATCCGTTAACTCCAAGTTTGTTTGCACGAACAAGAGTGGTCGTGAATAAGATTCATTATTGTCGTTGGTTTGCGGGTGACAACAAGATCAAAAAGGCCTGCTTGTGAAGCAGGCCTAAGTATTTAATGTTTAGTAATTAAGTGATTACTTAAACAGAGTAGTAAAGTTCAAACTCTAGTGGGTGAGTTGTCATGTTTACTTTCTCAACGTCTTGAGATTTCAGTGCGATGTAAGAATCGATGAAGTCATCAGAGAATACGCCGCCAGACGTTAGGAACTCACGGTCGTCGCTTAGTGCTTGTAATGCGCCTTGTAGCGATTCTGCAACTGTTGGGATTTCAGCTGCTTCTTCTGCTGGTAGGTCGTACAAGTCTTTATCCATCGCTTCGCCTGGGTGGATCTTGTTCTGGATACCGTCAAGGCCAGCCATTAGCATTGCAGCAAATGCTAGGTATGGGTTAGCCGCTGGATCACCGAAACGTACTTCGATACGACGTGCTTTAGGGCTTGGTACTACAGGAATACGGATAGACGCTGAACGGTTACGCGCAGAGTAAGCTAGCATTACTGGAGCTTCAAAGCCTGGAACTAGACGCTTGTATGAGTTCGTAGCAGGGTTAGCAAATGCGTTGATTGCACGCGCATGCTTGATGATACCACCGATGTAGTAAAGTGCCATTTCAGAAAGGCCGCCGTACTTATCACCAGAGAATAGGTTTACACCATCTTTTGCTAGTGATTGGTGAACGTGCATACCAGAACCGTTATCACCTACTAGTGGCTTAGGCATAAAGGTTGCTGTTTTACCGAATGCGTGTGCAACGTTATGAACAACATACTTGTAGATCTGAATTTCATCCGCTTTTGTTGTTAGCGTGTTGAAACGTGTTGCGATTTCGTTTTGACCTGCTGTTGCTACTTCGTGGTGGTGAGCTTCAACAACTAGACCCATTTCTTCCATGATTAAACACATAGCAGAACGGATGTCTTGTGATGAATCAACAGGTGCTACTGGGAAGTAACCGCCTTTAACACCTGGACGGTGACCTTTGTTACCGCCTTCGAAATCAGAACCGGTATTCCATGCAGCTTCTACGTCATCAATTTTGAAGAAAGAGCCAGACATGTCAGTGTTAAACTTAACATCGTCAAATAGGAAGAATTCTGGCTCAGGGCCGATAAGAACCGTGTCTGCGATACCTGTTGAACGCATGAACTCTTCTGCACGCTTCGCGATAGAGCGAGGATCACGGTCGTAACCTTGCATTGTTGCTGGCTCTAAAATATCACAACGGATATTTAGCGTAGCGTCTTCAGTGAATGGGTCTAGTACCGCGCTTGATGCGTCAGGCATCATTACCATGTCTGATTCGTTGATACCCTTCCAACCTGCAACTGAAGAGCCATCAAACATTTTACCTTCTTCGAAGAAATCAGCATCAATTTGATGAGATGGGATCGAGATATGCTGTTCTTTACCTTTTGTATCGGTAAAACGTAGGTCAATAAACTTAACTTCATTTTCCTGGATCAGCGCTAGTACGTTTTCTACTGACATCTTGAGTAACCTCCGGTGTTATATAAGGGCATGGCCGCAAATCTAGTGTTGCTCATTTCTGAGAATGAGCAGTTCTGAATGTTCTTAAGCGAAAACCATGCCAATTTTTAAAAGCTTTAAGAATGCGGTTTTTACGCATTGCTAAAGCTTAATTAATCCATTTTTGCACTATATTGATGCATTGGTGCACTGTTTTGGTGCATCGATGTGTCATTAACAATAATAGAACATGCTTACTATCGCGATGTTAAAAATTATTGTCAATTCATAATCTCCTTAAAAAAGAGTTTTTATTATTAAAGGAGAACTGTGTACCTCTAATGATGTTTTTATCCGTAGGGAGTGAGAAAACAGGGTTAAGTGGGGATTTATGGTCTGAATAGAAGGGTTCAAAAAAATAAAATCAGGCCAAAAAGCGAGTAAAAATGCGGCTCTAGAGCATGGTCATAAAAAAGCTGGTGATATAAATCACATATTTCGTGGGTTTTGGCGTAAAATCTGTTAAATTATGAGCCGTTTTTTTAATCAAGTAGCCTCTAGTGAAGATGCTGCATGTTCTGAGTGAATGTGAAACTAATGTCTAATCAATCGATCGATAAATTAAGAAATATCGCAATTATTGCTCACGTTGACCATGGTAAAACTACCTTGGTTGATAAACTTCTACAGCAGTCTGGCACGTTAGAGGGTCGCGGCGAAGCCGAAGAACGTGTGATGGATTCTAACGATATCGAGAAAGAGCGTGGCATTACCATTCTTGCTAAGAACACAGCAATCAACTGGAATGACTACCGCATCAACATCGTAGATACCCCTGGACACGCCGATTTCGGTGGTGAAGTAGAGCGTATCATGTCTATGGTTGACTCTGTATTGCTTATCGTTGATGCAGTTGACGGCCCGATGCCTCAAACTCGTTTCGTAACGCAAAAAGCGTTTGCATACGGTCTTAAGCCAATCGTTGTTATCAACAAGATTGACCGTCCAGGTGCACGTCCTGAGTGGGTTATGGATCAAGTATTTGACCTATTCGATAACCTTGGTGCAACTGACGAACAACTAGACTTCCAAGTGGTTTACGCATCAGCACTAAACGGTTGGGCAACACTAGAAGAAGGCGAAACTGGCGAGAACATGGAACCATTGTTCCAATCTATCGTTGATAACGTTGCAGCGCCTTCAGTAGATGTTGATGGCCCACTACAGATGCAAATCTCTCAGCTAGATTACAGCTCTTACGTTGGTGTTATCGGTGTTGCGCGTATTACTCGTGGTACAGTGAAAGCTAACCAACAAGTCACTATCGTAAGTGCTGACGGTTCTAAGCGTAACGGTAAAGTAGGTACAGTTCTAGGTTACCTAGGTCTTGAGCGTCATGAAGTTGAAGAAGCGAAAGCGGGCGACATCATTGCAATCACAGGTCTTGGCGAGCTTAAGATTTCTGACACTATTTGTGATCAGAACTGTGTTGAAGCGCTAACGCCTCTTTCTGTTGATGAGCCAACAGTTACTATGACTTTCCAAGTAAACAACTCTCCGTTTGCTGGTAAAGAAGGTAAGTTCGTTACTTCACGTAACATCCTAGAGCGTCTTCAAAAAGAACTAGTACACAACGTTGCACTACGTGTTGAAGAAACAGCTGACCCAGATAAATTCCGCGTATCAGGCCGTGGTGAACTTCACCTATCTATCCTGATCGAAAATATGCGTCGTGAAGGCTACGAGCTAGCAGTATCACGTCCAGAAGTTATCATCAAAGAAGAAGACGGCCAGCTAATGGAACCGTTTGAAACTGTGACAATCGACGTGGTGGAAGAGCACCAAGGCGGTATCATGGAAAATATCGGTCTTCGTAAAGGTGAGCTAACTGATATGGCACCAGATGGTAAAGGCCGTGTTCGCATGGACTTCATGATGCCTTCTCGTGGTCTTATCGGTTTCCAAACTGAGTTCATGACACTGACTTCAGGTTCAGGTCTTCTTTACCATACGTTTGATCACTACGGTCCTCACAAGGGCGGTACTATCGGTCAACGTAACAACGGTGTATTGATTTCTAACGCAACAGGTAAAGCACTGACTTATGCATTGTTTAACCTACAAGAGCGTGGTCGTCTATTTGCTGAGCACGCAGACGAAGTTTACGAAGGTCAGATCATCGGTATTCATAACCGTTCTAATGACCTTACAGTTAACTGCCTGAAAGGTAAGCAGCTTACAAACGTTCGTGCTTCTGGTACTGACGAAGCGCAAACTCTTTCTCCTGCTATCAAGTACACACTTGAGCAAGCACTAGAATTCATCGATAACGATGAACTAGTAGAAGTGACACCTTTAAGCATCCGTATTCGTAAGAAACTTCTTACTGAAAACGATCGTAAGCGTGCTGGTCGTACAAAGTAATTACTGATTAATTTCATTAGTTATTAAGCAATCCCTCGGTTGGTAACAATCGGGGGATTGTTGTATCTGAAGGGTGGAAATATGGGGGGATTGTGGCGAATGGCTGAAGATAAGTGTCGGACTGGGACATTAGGGTAAAGCAATGGTGAGCCGCTGGCGCTGACTCACCTTGTCGATAGCTTATTTCTTTAGATGACCAATAAAGCGGTTAGATTCTGCAATAGCGCTGTTCATATCGCGGATTGCTTGTTGGATCTCGCGTTGCAGTGAGTTGAACTCACCTTGTAGTGAGCCAATGGCGGCAGCATTTAGGTTATGCTTTAGGTATAATGTGTTATCACGCAAAGTATCTAACACTGGCTCCATTTTTTGCTCTGCACGTTTCATCGCAGATAGCATTTTTTGATACTGTACTTTGGTAGCGCGTAGCTTGTTTGCACTATCACGTTTCAGTGTTGCACTCTTATAAAGCGCAAGCTCGTCATTCCATTCTTCAAACAATGCATCAGCTACATCTTCAATAGCAGCGATACGATCTTTGACTTTATTTACTGCTGCTTCACTGTCTTTGTATTGATCATTAACGTCATTGTATGCGGCTTCTAACTCACCACCATTGAAATTATTTAATGCTTTAAGCCCTTCAAGCGCACTGGTAAATTGCTGTTGTGCATCTTTTTGTGCTGCGTTGGCGTCTTCTACCCGATCAACCATGATGTCACGTTTGTGGACGCCAACTTGCTCCATCGCTGAGTAATAGGCTGATTGACAGCCTGAAAGTAAGCTAACGCTAAGTAAAATAGCAAGAAAATAAGGCATGTTATGCTCCTAGTAAGGCATGCTGCGTTGAAATAAATCAATCTTAACGTTTGTTCTAACAAGAGAGAATTGATTGATAAGACGCAAATAAAGAGTTGAGAGAAGGCAAAAAAATGAAAGCCTTTTCACAATGTGTATAAGATTAATAGAACAAAGTTATAAGGCTGACAACAAACCAATGGCGAAGTTGCAATTAGGTCCCAAAATCCATCTGATGATGGATTATTTTTCGTATTTAATCCAGCGAGTGAATCATGATCGTTTAACGGTTACCGCAGGCTCAATGGCTTATGTCACTTTATTATCACTGGTGCCGCTCATTACTGTTGTTATTTCGGCGTTATCAGCAGTGCCAGTATTTGCAGGACTCGGTGAGCAATTACAAAACTTTGTGATCGAGAATTTCGTACCAGCGGCTGGCGCGGTCGTGAAAACCTACTTAAATGAGTTCGTTTCTAATGCTGGCAAAATGACGGCTGTCGGTATTGCGGCTTTGTTTGTGGTTGCCATGATGTTGATTTCATCAATAGATACCTCGTTAAATTATATCTGGCGAATTAAACAGAAACGTCGTTGGGTTATTTCATTTTCAATCTATTGGATGATTTTAACGTTAGGACCGATTCTGTTGGGTTCTAGTATTGCGGTAAGCTCTTACCTTGGTTCACTGGCATTGCTTGAACATCAAGCATTACACGGCCTTTTACAGCAGTCCTTACGCTGGTTTCCTTCTCTTATGTCTAGCTTGGCATTTTTATTGCTCTACTTATTAGTGCCGAATGGTAAAGTCACGTTCCGCCATGCACTGATTGGTAGTCTAAGTGCGAGTATTTTATTTGAGCTAAGTAAGAAAGGTTTTGCGATTTACCTCGCGCATTTTCATTCTTATCAGATGATTTACGGCGCCTTAGCTGCAATTCCTATCTTATTTGTTTGGATTTATTTATGTTGGTGCATTGTTTTACTGGGCGCAGAGATCACCGCTAGTTTAGGTGAGCGTGGTTTTTGGGATCAGGCGAATCAGTTATCATTACCGGCAGAGCAAAAATCGGATGACACGTCGCAGAATATGAAAGAGGAAGAAAAATGATTGCACTGATCCAACGAGTTACTGAGGCTAGCGTGACGGTGGATGGACAGATCACTGGCGCGATTGGCAAAGGCTTGTTAGTGCTGTTAGGCGTTGAAAAAGGTGATGACGAAGCAAAAGCACAAAAGCTGCGTGATAAAGTGCTCGGTTACCGTGTCTTTAGTGATGACGATGGCAAAATGAATTTAAACGTGCAGCAGGCGGGTGGCAGTGTGTTGGTGGTTTCACAATTTACGTTAGCGGCGGATACTAAAAAGGGTATGCGGCCAGGTTTTTCGAGTGGGGCTGCACCTGTTGATGCTGAACGTCTTTATGAATATTTTGTCGAACAATGTAAGGTAAAAGAAATTCAGACAGAAACGGGTATCTTTGCTGCCGATATGCAAGTAGCACTAAATAACGATGGTCCAGTGACGTTCTGGCTACAAGTCTAGAAAATCACATTAGTATCAGATATACACCATAAACCGAGAATGGAAAGAGAGGGAATTCATGTTTCGATTAGTGACGCCTCAAACAGATGAGCAGTTGGCGAGCTATTACCATTTTCGTTGGCGGATGTTGCGTGAACCTTGGCAGATGCCACAAGGCTCTGAGCGTGATGCGTATGATGAATTGAGTGAACATCGTATGATCATCAATAATCGTGATCAGGTGGTGGCGATTGGGCGTTTATATTTAACGCCTGATAATGAGGGACAAGTGCGTTACATGGCGGTGGATCCTAATGTTCGTCGCCATGGTTTAGGTGGCTTAATTTTAATGGCTTTAGAGTCACTCGCAAGGCAAGACGGTGCTAAGCGGATGGTGTGTAATGCCCGTGAAGATGCTATTCCTTTTTATTTAAAAAATGGTTTTGCCAGTGAAGGTGAATTGAGTGATGAGCGAGGTCCTGTTCGTCACCAACAAATGCTGAAACATCTAGAGCCATTAAATGAAGTTGTGCGTCATCCTGAATGGTGTCAGGAGTTACAAACACTGTGGCAACAACAGATCCCGATCAGCGATAAAATGGGGATAAAAATCAACCAATACACAGGTTATCGCTTTGAAGTGAGTGCGCTGTTTAATGCTAATTTAAACCCCAATGAGTTTATGTTTGCGGGGAGCATTTTTACCATGGCAACCTTAGCGGGCTGGGGTTTTATTTGGTTATTGCTGAAAGAACGTGGATTAGAGGGCAATATCATTTTGGTTGATAGCCATATCCGCTATTCAGCACCTGTGACTGAACGACCTAAAGCGGTGAGCACCATAGAAAACTTACGTGGTGATATTGATCGCTTAGCGAAAGGTCGTAAAGGTCGTATCAGTGTCGATGTGAATGTGTATAGCGGTGGTAAAGTTGCTTCCAGTTTTACCGGTACTTATTTGATCTTGCCGCTACACGTTGAAAACGAATTCACTTCTATTTGATCGGCATGCCAACGACGATCGACTTGTTGGCAGTTTTCCTTTAATACCCACTCCAGTTGTTGCTGTGTTGGGATCGCCAGATCCCATTGACTGGTGAGTGATAGGCTAAAATTATCATTGCTTGCGAGCCAAGTAGGAATGGTAATTCTTCCCCTTTCAGCCGTGATATTCAGTGGCGATAGTATTAATGCTTGAGCATTACTATCGCTATTTTCATTGCTGCTACCTAATACCGTACCGAGTAAATTCCCTTTTGTTTTCCAATGAGTGAGTAATTGGGTTGGTGCAATATTATCTAAATGAATATCTCTAAAGGTGAGAGCGGTTTGTCCAGATAAACTGTAATTGAAGCTTTGGCGATTATTTGCTAATCCTTGTGCGTGTAATGTTCCGTCAATTTTACCGTTTAATGGCAGTGGTAATTTGAACCAACGATAAATGAGAGCAGCGGGAACACTATCGCTAGAGATAGAAAGAGACCAAGGCTGACCTTGTTGTGCTAATTGAATATCCGCATTCGCTGTTAGCATGCCATCAGTAAAAGGTAAGACAAATTTATTGATCGCCCAATCGCCATTGGAGCTGCTCATTTCTACAATCGGATCGATAAAAACAATTTGGTTGATGCTGGCAAAGCCAAGGCTGGTATCAAGGTTGCCTTGCCATAAGCCCCATTGATGCTGATGCTTTACTACTACACCATTACCATCAATATTGATCCCTGCGAGTTGAAACGGTAGCTGAGTGTCTGTTGATGTTAACTGTATATTATTGATATCAAGCTTATCGATAGTTAGCTCTGATAGCCTTGAGGTTAATGTTTTTGTTGTATGGAACCAGTGTGGAGGAAGAAAGCCTTTTATTCCTGAGGCCAACAATTTTTTTAGTTTGATCTTGTCAGGTGAAATGTCACCATCCATACGTATATAACCATTGAGTAACTGAGCCGAAATACCCTGACTGTTGATCTTTTCCGGCATGAAATTCAGCTCAACGATCGGTTGTTCAAATACGATATCGTGCCATTTCGCATTACTGGCACTGACAGATAAATGGGCGTTATCTTGTTGCCAGTAACTGTTAGGCCATGACCAGTTTTCTAATGACAAACTAATATTATCAGCAGCCCAAATAGGTTGTTCAATACTACTATCTAAAACGTCAGCGCGTTTAATCATGATATGACGAACGGGTGTGGCATCTGCTAACCATTGCGGCCATGCGGCTAATGGTTGTGATTGTTGGATCCGAAGGTTGGTTAGCGTGAGTTGATCTAACGTTAATAACTGGGTGTCACTGTTATAGTTTGCCGTACCATTAAAGTTCGCTTGTTGCCATCTCCCTGAAAATCCTGTCAGTTGCCACTGTTGCTTCTGTTTTGTCCCGTTTAATAACAGATTTTCTAGCGTTTGATTGTGCCATGTTATTTGCGGAACGCTTAATTGAAACTGCCCGCTAAATTGCAGCCACCAAGGTTGCTGAGGATCAATATATTGCCAATTATCGACTTGAAGCTGTGCATGGTTGATTGTTATCGCGGGAGTGGCTATTGAGAGATTATTAATTGCTAAACGATCAATAGAAAAGGCTGAGAGTTGTTCAAATTTATCCCATTGCTGATGATGTAAATCGATCCCATCAATAATGACATTGGAAAACACCAGACGCTGCGTTTGTAATGAACGTGATGAAAGTTCGAGAGAGATACTGTCAACTGACAATAAGGTTTTATTCGCCTTTTTTACAGTGAGTGGTTGAAGCGTTATTTGTAGTGGTTGTTTTATATCATAGTGTAATTGTGTTTCAGCTAACTGATAGTGGGAGAAAAAGGCGAGGGTATGGTTGAGTATGGGAGTGGCATAGCGGGTTTGCAGCAATACGAGCAGTGCCACAATACTCAGTCCGCCAAGCAGTAATACAGAAGCAATAAGTTTGGCAACCCAACGCATAATTCATTCCCTGAAAGCCATTAACACATTTTATTATCTATATGATGAGATTGGCGCAAATATCAGTACTTGGCAAGATATGTGAGTCGGATTTGAGGCACGCTATGGTTTTGAATTTATAGTAGATCAGTGATGTGAGAGATAAAAAAGCCCCTACTGATAGGGGCTGGGTTATTTGACACTTAATCGAGCTGCGGGCCTGCTTTGACTAAAGACTCGCCTTCTGCGGTATCAGTATATTTATCGAAGTTTGCGATAAATCGACTGGCAAGATCTTTGGCTTTACTTTCCCATTGTAGTGGGTCGGTATAGGTATCACGAGGATCTAGAATTTCAGAGGCGACACCGGGTAATGCCGTTGGTACGGTTAAATTGAAAATAGGAATTTGTTTGGTTGGTGCGCTATCAATTGAGCCATCTAAAATCGCATCGATAATGCCACGAGTATCTTGGATCGAAATACGTTTACCGGTGCCATTCCAGCCTGTATTGACTAAGTAGGCTTCAGCTCCCGCAGCTTCCATACGTTTCACTAACACTTCAGCATATTTTGTTGGGTGGAGGGTTAAAAAAGCATTACCAAAACATGCAGAGAAAGTCGGTGTCGGCTCTGTAATACCACGTTCCGTTCCCGCGAGTTTTGCAGTAAAACCTGATAAGAAGTGATATTTAGTTTGCTCGGGGGTTAGCTTTGATACCGGAGGTAATACACCAAAAGCATCTGCCGATAAGAAAATAACCTTATTGGCATGGCCACCTTTTGAGATAGGTTTTACGATATTATTGATATGATAAATCGGGTAAGACACGCGAGTGTTTTCTGTTTTTGAATTATTATTAAAATCGATAGAACCATCATTACGTACGGTTACGTTCTCCAGTAACGCATCACGACGAATAGCATGGTAGATATCAGGTTCAGCTTCTTTTGAAAGGTTAATGGTTTTTGCATAACATCCACCTTCAAAGTTAAACACACCGTTGTCATCCCAACCATGCTCATCATCACCAATTAATGCCCGTTTAGGATCCGTTGATAAGGTTGTTTTACCTGTGCCAGATAAGCCAAAAAAGATAGCGGTATCACCATTTTCCCCTATATTGGCAGAGCAATGCATAGAGGCAATGCCTTTGAGAGGTAAAAAGTAGTTCATCATCGCGAACATCCCTTTTTTCATCTCACCGCCATACCATGTACCGCCAATAAGTTGCATTTTTTCAGAGAGGTTAAATACCGTGAAGTTCTCTGAGTTCATGCCGTGCTCTTGCCATTTAGGATTAGTACACTTCGAGCCATTCATGATCACAAAGTCGGGCTCAAATGTTGCTAACTCAGCTTCTGTTGGGCGAATAAACATGTTTTTAACGAAGTGTGCTTGCCAAGCGACTTCAGTGATCACTCGAATACATATACGTGTATCAGGGTTAGCGCCACAATAGCCATCTACCACAAAAAGACGTTTGTTAGAGAGTTGAGCTGTTACGAGAGATTTAAGATCATGCCATGCTTGTTGGCTAAGTGGTTTATTATCGTTTTTGCCTTGATCTGACCACCACAAGGTATCTTGGGTGGTGTCGTCTTTGACAATAAATTTATCTTGTGGTGAACGACCAGTAAATATCCCTGTATCAACAGCAATTGCACCGAGCTCGGTGACAATGCCTTTTTCAAACCCTTTTAACTCTGTTTTCGTCTCTTCTGCGAACAGTATTTCGTAAGAAGGATTACGAATCACATCTGTAACATTGAGTATTCCGTATTGGGACAAATCCATGTTCGTTGCAACCTTATTATCGACACACATTGTGCTCATTGGCGCTCCTTGGGTAAGATGTTGTTTAACTATTAACCATAACGGGCTAAATCAGGGATATACATCATAAATAACCCTAGCTTTTGCAAAGGCTAACGGGCGTGTGAATTAGATGTTTTTATTTAGTTTACAGGGCGGTTAAAGCAGAAATCTAGGGGGTTGAATTATTATTTCTGGTGAAAAAAGAAGCGCTTTTTAGTGATTCACTTTCAAGTTTTAGCTGGAATGTTGTTTTGCAATATGAGAAAGCCGGCATATATGCCGGCTTTGTAATTATATTTCAGGCTTAATACGAAGCGAGAATTAATGAACCTTGCTATCGTCAGCATTGCCTGCATTTTCACGAAGTGCTGCAATATCAATGCTATCGAAGTCATAGTCGGTACCACAGTAATCACAATGCAGTGATACTTTTCCATCTTCCGCTAAGATTTTTTCAATCTCGTCAGGGTGAAGGCTAATAACTGCTGAACCACTACGATCACGAGAGCAGCTACATTCAAAGCTGACGGCTTGTGGTTCGAATACTTTTACTTCTTCTTGGTGGTATAAACGGTACAGTAGATCTTGTGCATCTAAGCTAAATAGTTCGTCATCTTTTACCGTATCAGTAATTGTTTCTAAGTGCTCAAAATCGCTTTCACCGCCCTGACCATCGGGCATTACTTGTAATAGCATACCCGCAGCTTTAGGTTGGCCTTCAAACTCACCGGTACGTAGCCAGATACGTGTTTTTAGCTGCTCAGAGTTTTTAAAGTAAGTCTCTAAACATTCCGCCATGGTTTCACCTTCAAGACCAACGACACCTTGGTAACGCTCACCTTTGGTAGGAAGGATTGTGATCACCATGTAGCCTTTGCCCATTAGATCATGGATAGTGCTACCGTCTTTAATGTCACCTTCCCAACGAGCTACACCACGTAGCTTTTGGTTCTGATCGCCATTAATCACAGCGAGGCTAACAGGACCATCACCTTGTAATTGTACCGTGATTGAGCCTTCAAATTTTAGCGTTGCTGTTAATAGACTGGTTGCGACTAACAATTCACCAAGTAGTGTTTTGATTGGTGCTGGGTACTCAGTGGTTGAAAGAATTTGTTGGTAAGTATCACCTAACTGTACTAACTCACCACGTACTGAAACGCCATCAAATAGGTAACGGTTTAAAAAATCTTGTGTCATTTTCTCTTTCTCTCCAGCTGTGGTGCCAACCCTGCATCATATTTGGTAGTGCATCTAAGTGCGTTATACCCAGTATTTCAATGAACTCATGTGGCTCAGCATTTGGCTTACTTGATATAAAGTACTCTGCTATTACCAACGATGAATTGATTAAGGCTGGCAACCTTTTATTCTGATGTATTGATGTTTTTGAATCTCATGATGTCACGACGCTGTTTTTTATCTGGTCGTTTGATCGGACTCGGACTATCAAAAGCATTGAGTTTGCGCATTTGTGCATGGCGTTCCCGTAATTCAATACTTTGTGCTGTTTCTTGATATAGCAATTGTGCTTCCGGTGCACCACGGCGGGTATCAGAGATTTTTTCGATGGTAACGGTCTTTTCATCGTTACCTTGGCGCAATTTTACTTCTGCGCCAACTTCAACCATCTTACTTGGTTTTGAGCGTTGTCCGTTATATTGCACTTTGCCGCCATCTATCATCGTGCGAGCAACAGAACGTGTTTTATAAAAACGTGCAGCCCATAACCATTTATCAAGACGAACCTGTTTTAGTTCGGATGTCGCTTGACCCATAACGGTTCCTTTATTCAAAGGGGCGATAAAATATCATATTGTTTTAATAGCGTCAGCTATCACCTATTTCTAATAAATGGTGATGTTAATCGGGGTTTTCAATCATCAAGCAAGAATTTATTACAAATTATCGTTAGTCTTTTGAGTAATTTGCTTCTTTTTTACAATAATGAATAGCATTCAATGTGTTAAAAAGAGATCATAAAAATTGATTACAATACCCCTTGTTTATATAGGGAGCGATAATATACCTCCCGATATTCATTGAATGGATTTCCACTATGCAAGTATCTACATGGCTGCCCATGATAATCACAAAGCGCCCGCTATCTCAGCGTACACTTACACGACTACTAACGTGGCTACTAGTGGTTATTTTAGCGTGGATTTCTGGTCGTATGGTGTGGATGTTATTAGCGCCGCCAGCGACAGTGGCACCTTGGCAAGCGAAGTCAGTAAAAGTGGCTACATCAGGATCTGATATTAATGTCGGTAACTTATTGTCCATGAATCTATTTGGGCAATATAACGCGCAGCCAAAGCCGGTTGAAGCCACGGTTAAAAAAGACGCGCCACAAACGCGATTGAATTTAAAGTTGGTTGGGGTTGTCGCGAGCAGTGATCCTCAATCCGCCTTTGCCGTGATCACAAACAACGGTAAGCAGAATACTTATGGTGTCAATGAAGTTGTTGATGGTACCCGTGTGACATTAAAAGCGGTGTATAACGATCGCGTTATTATTAGCAATAGTGGTCGTGATGAAACCGTGATGCTTGAGGGATTAAAATTCTCTAAATCAGCCCAGCCAGCTACGCAAAAATCAACCTCGAATAACGCGACTAAACCGAATGTCGACAGCTCGAAATTAGCTGAGATCAAAAAGAAAATTTTAGCTCAACCTCAATCTCTATTTAGTTATATCCGTTTATCTCAAGTGAAGAAGGATGGCGAAGTACAGGGATATCGAGTGAATCCGGGTAAAGACCGAATTTTATTTGATTCTGTTGGCCTGAAAGCGAATGATTTAGCGGTGGCGATTAACGGAAATAGCCTGACCGATCCAAGTGTGATGGCAAAGCTCTGGGCTGAGCTTTCTTCAGCGACTGATTTTACTTTGACGGTTGAACGCGGCGGTCAAGTTCATGATATTCACATTGAACTGCAATAATAGCAGTGCATTGCGTGACAAAAAAAGACGAAAACGCAGGAGTTTTTTGTGAAAAAATTAATGGGTAAAAGTGCCCTATGGTTAGCAAGTAGCTTGCTTTGTAGTTCGGCAATGGCTGATGAGCTAAGTGCTAATTTCAAAGGGACAGATATTCAAGAGTTCATCAATATTGTTGGACGTTCATTACATAAGACGATCATTATTGATCCTGCGGTTCGTGGTCAGGTAAATGTGCGCAGTTATGATCTTCTTAATGATGAGCAGTATTACCGTTTCTTCCTTAACGTATTGGAAGTCTATGGTTTTGCTGTTGTGGAAATGGAAGATGGCGTACTCAAAGTTATTCGTGATAAAGATGCCAAAACCTCAGCGATCCCAGTTGTGGGCGCGAATGACAGTAATGTGCCTGGTGATGCTGTGGTTACGCGTGTGATTGCAGTAAAAAACGTGTCAGTGCGAGAGCTCTCCCCATTATTACGCCAACTTAACGATAATGCGGGTGCGGGTAACGTTGTTCACTACGATCCTGCCAATATCATTATGATCACTGGTCGTGCTGCGGTGGTTAACCGCTTAGCGGATATTATTGAGCGTGTCGATCGTGCTGGTAATAAAGACGTGACCGTCGTGTCGCTGAATAATGCTTCAGCACCTGAGATGGTGCGTATCGTTGAGGCGTTAAATAAAAGTGCTGATGCGAAATCAACCCCAGGATTTTTGATCCCGAAAGCGGTAGCAGATGAGCGTACCAACTCAGTATTAATTTCAGGCGATCCTAAAGTTCGGGAACGTTTAAAAGCCTTGATTCATAAGCTTGACAAAGAAATGGCAGCAAGCGGCAACAGTCGCGTTATTTACTTAAAATACGCCAAAGCCGCTGATATGGTTGATGTGTTAAAAGGCGTGTCTGAAAATATCCAAGCGGCAAATAAGAGTAACACGCCACAAGTGAGTCAATCGAGTAAAGATGAAGTCATGATTTCTGCGCATGACGCGACTAACTCTCTGATTATCTCTGCGCCAAGTGATGTGATGAATAAACTTGAGTCGATTATCTCTCAATTAGATATTCGTCGTGCCCAAGTCCATATCGAAGCCATGATTGTTGAAGTACAAGAAGGTGATGGTGTCGATTTCGGTGTGCAGTGGGGCTCACAAGACGGCGGTGTTATCCAGTTTGGTAACAGTGGTGCACCAATTGGTGGTTTGCTATCTGCGCAAGAAGCAGCGAAAGACAAAACGACAACACAAAAACGTTACGATCCTGATACCGGTGCGGAATTACCCCCTATCGTGACGACAGAAAGTGGTGATTTAGCACCAATGGCTGCTTTCCTTGGTGGTGTGAAAGGGGCTGCAGCTGCAATTGCATTGGGTGATTGGACGGCGTTAGTGACAGCCGTTCAAGCAAACCGAAATGTGAATGTATTATCGACACCGAATATCACGGTATTGGATAACCAAGAAGCGAATTTATCGGTTGGTCAGGAAGTCCCTGTGACGACTGGTTCACAAACCGGCTCTAATAACGATAATCCGTTTACTACGGTTGAGCGTAAGGATGTCGGTATTCGACTTAAAGTCACCCCGCAGATCAACGAAGGGGACTCGGTTCAAATGAAGATTGAACAGGTTGTCTCGCAAGTGGCTGATGCTAATGGTGCCGTTGATATTCGTTTTGATAAGCGAGAGCTAACCACATCGGTATTGGTTAAAGACGGTAACATGATCGCTTTAGGTGGCTTAATGCAAGAGAAGACCCTTGAATCTGAGCAAAGAGTACCGATTTTAGGTGATATTCCTGTGCTTGGTGCGTTATTCCGCTCTACCAATAACCAAACTGAAAAAACCAACCTAATGGTTTTCATTCGCCCAACTATTTTACGTGATGGGATGAGTGCTGACGGTTTGACTCAGCGTAAGTACAACTATATTCGTGCGCAGCAGTTATACAAAGCAGAGCAAGGTATGCGCTTGATGGACGCAGATATGCCGGTATTACCAAAATACGGTGAAGACATGGATTTACCAGCTGAAGTGCGTGCCTTTGTTTCTCAGTTGGAGCAACACTAATGGCTGATGGGTTTTTAGAAACAGAATCAATGGTAACGTTTCGATTACCTTTCTCTTTTGCCAAACGCCATCATGTGGTGGTAGAGGCTGGTGAGCAAGGATGGCAACTCTATTTCAGTGGGCAACTGTCTGCTGCAGTACTTGCTGAAGTGCGTCGAGTGCTAGGTTGCTGTTTTACGCCCATCGCATTAAATGACAGTGAGTTTGAGCAAAAGTTAACACAAGCATACCAACGTGATTCATCAGAAGCGCGCCAGTTAATGCAAGATTTGGGCTCTGATAGCGATGATTTCTTTGCGCTTGCTGAAGACTTACCTGAAACAGAAGATTTGCTGGAATCGGAAGATGATGCACCTATTATCAAATTGATCAATGCCATGTTGGCCGAAGCGATCAAAGAAGGTGCATCTGATATCCACATCGAAACCTTTGAAAAAGTACTGTCAATCCGTTTTCGTATTGATGGCATGTTACGTGAAGTCTTACAGCCAAGTCGTAAATTGGCACCGCTGCTTGTTTCACGTATTAAGGTTATGGCAAAGCTTGATATTGCAGAAAAACGTATTCCTCAAGATGGTCGTATTTCACTGCGAATTGGTGGTCGTGCGGTTGATGTACGTGTATCAACCATGCCTTCTTCTCATGGTGAGCGAGTCGTATTGCGTTTATTAGATAAAAACGCGACACGCCTTGATTTGCATAGCTTAGGTATGACGTCGGAAAATCATCAAGCGTTTAGAAAAATTATCGAGCGTCCACACGGTATTATCTTGGTCACAGGTCCGACAGGTTCGGGTAAGTCCACTACGTTGTATGCGGGTTTGCAAGAGCTAAACAGTGCTGAGCGCAATATCTTAACCGTCGAAGATCCGATTGAATTTGATATTGATGGCATTGGACAAACTCAAGTTAATAGCAAAGTTGATATGACGTTTGCGCGAGGTTTGCGTGCCATTCTTCGTCAAGATCCCGATGTGGTGATGATCGGTGAGATCCGTGATTTAGAAACTGCAGCTATTGCTGTTCAAGCATCACTGACAGGCCATATGGTGTTATCTACCCTCCACACTAATACTGCGGTCGGGGCGATCACCCGTTTACGTGATATGGGTATTGAACCTTTCTTAGTGTCATCGTCATTGCTTGGGGTGTTAGCCCAGCGATTAGTGCGTACGCTATGTCAAGATTGTCGTCAGCCTTATGAAGCCGATAGCCAGCAGAAAAAGCTATTTAATTTAGCTGAATCTGAACCACTGACATTATATCGCCCATCTGGTTGTGAGCACTGTAACCAAAAAGGTTATCGTGGTCGTACGGGTATTCATGAACTATTGCTGGTGGATGAACAAGTACAAGAGTTGATCCATGGCGAGGCAGGTGAGCAAGCGATTGAGAAATACGTGCGTCAATATACACCGAGTATTCGTGATGATGGTTTAGCGAAAGCACGTCAAGGGATCACCACACTTGAAGAAGTGATGCGTGTGACGAAGGAGGGCTAATGGCGGCATTTGAATATAAAGCCTTAGATGCCAAAGGCCGACAGAAAAAAGGGGTGATTGAGGGGGATACTGCCCGTCAAGTACGCCAACAATTACGTGAAAAAGGCATGGTGCCGATAGAGGTTACTCAAACCTCAGGTCAAAGTCGCAGTAAAACCCCGACGCGTAAACAGTTCAGCTTTAAACGTGGAATCAGTACCAATGAACTTGCCCTGATCACCCGTCAGTTAGCAACACTGGTACAAGCCTCAATGCCATTAGAAGAATGTATCAAGGCGGTTGCTGAGCAAAACGAAAAGCCACGTCTAAAAAACATTTTATTGGCGGTGCGTTCTCGGGTAGTAGAAGGATATACCTTAGCTGACAGTATGGCGGAATATCCTCATATTTTTGACCAACTCTTTCGCGCCATGGTGGCGGCGGGAGAAAAATCGGGCCACCTTGATACGATTTTAAATCGTTTGGCAGACTACACCGAAAACCGTCAACAAATGCGCAGTAAATTACAGCAAGCGATGATCTATCCCATCATGTTAACGCTTGTCGCTGTGTCTGTGGTGGCATTTTTGCTAGCAACGGTTGTGCCTAAAATTGTCGATCAATTTGTACAAATGGGGCAACAATTACCCACCATTACCGAAGTGTTATTGGCAGCAAGTAATTTTGTTCAGCATTGGGGATTAGTGGTCGTTGTGGTGATTGTATCAATCATTGCTTTGATCAAGACAGCCCTCAAGCAGCCTAAGTATCGGATGAAGTGGGATCGCGGGATCTTACATGTACCAGTGATTGGTAAAGTCGCACGAGGGTTAAATACCTCACGTTTTGCGCGAACATTATCGATTTGTACATCCAGTGCGATTCCATTACTGGATGGGATGAAGGTCGCTTCTGATGTTATGACCAATACGTATGTGAATAAGAAAATTTTATCTGCCGCAGATAATGTACGTGAGGGGGGAAGTCTACGAGTATCCCTTGAGCAAACCAAATTGTTCCCACCGATGATGCTACACATGATCGCGAGTGGTGAACGAAGTGGCGAGTTAGAGCAAATGCTAACCCGTGCAGCAGATAACCAAGATCGTGATTTTGAATCACTTGTTAATATGGCACTAGGGGTCTTTGAGCCATTATTAATTGTCGCTATGGCTGGGGTGGTAATGTTTATTGTTATCGCAACCTTAATGCCAATTATTGAACTGAACAACATGGTTGGGATGTAGTTTTTCTTCGGAGGTTTTAATGCAACAAAAACAACGTGGTTTTACCCTATTAGAAGTAATGGTGGTAATTGTTATTTTGGGCGTATTGGCGAGTTTAGTCGTTCCCAATCTATTAGGTAACAAAGAAAAAGCTGACCAACAAAAAGTTGTGACAGATATTAGTGCGCTTGAACAGTCTTTAGAAATGTACAAGTTAGATAACAGCGTATATCCAACAACCGATCAAGGTTTAGAGGCATTGGTGACAAAGCCGTCTTCTTCTCCTGAGCCGCGTAATTACCGTGATGGTGGTTATATTAAGCGTCTACCTAAAGATCCTTGGGGTTATGAGTACCATTATGTGGCACCAGGTGAACATGGCGCGATTGATATTTTTAGCTTAGGCGCAGATGGTCAAGAAGGTGGTGATGGTGTGAATACCGACATCGGTAACTGGAATATGTTGGATTACAACAAGAAGTAATAAGTCTTTATGATGAAGCGTAGTGCAGGTTTTACTCTCATTGAAATGATGTTGGTGCTGGTGTTACTCGCAACCAGCGCAGTTGCGGTGATCTCAACTTTACCGGATAACAAACGAGATGAGGTAAAAGAGCAAGCAGTACGTTTTCATCACCTTGCCCAGCTATTGGGTGAGGATGCAATGCTTAATGGTGTGGACTACGGCATTCGTGTTGAGCCACACCAATATAATTTTTTGCAATTAACTCAAGATGGCTGGCAACCGCTAGAAGGTGCCAAATTTTATACTGATGTGAAGTTAGATAACGCGATTACAACTCAGGTTGAGATTGGCGGAGCGTGGAAAGATAAAGACCGACTTTTTAAATCAGATTCACTGTTTAAAGATGAAGACTTATTTACAAAGTCAGACGAAGAAAAGAAAAAGATCAAACCTCAAATTGTGGTTATGGCGAGTGGTGAATACACACCGTTTACTTTACGTTTTGAAGTCGACGGTGAAAATCAATTTTGGCGAGTCAGCGCCGATGAGGTGGGTAATTTAGTCTTGCTTAAGCCAGGTGAAACCTTAGAACAGGCAACAAAACGTGAGAAGTAAACAAGGTTTTACCTTATTAGAAGTGTTAGTTGCCTTAGCCATTTTCGCTGTTGCTGCGCTGGGTATTATGAAAGCGGTTAGCCAACACTTAAATACGCTGGGCTATTTAGAAGAAAAAACCTTTGCTGCGATGGTGGCTGATAATGAACTCGCGCAATTACATTTAAGCGGTCAGTATCCAACCTCAAGTAAGACAGGTAAGTCGACATTAGCCGATCGTGAATGGTATTGGACGGTAAAAAGTGTCAAAACGCAGCAGAGCTTATTACGCCAAATTGAGATTTCGGTAGCAAGCGATCCACAGCGTGAACATTCGGTAATAACGGTAAAGACTTATGTCGTCAATTAATCATTCCCGCCAGCGCGGTTTTACGTTACTGGAAGTACTTGTTGCAATAGCTGTTTTTGCCATGCTGAGTTTATCCGCTTATCAAGTCATGAATAACGTGATGCGTAGTGATGCGCAATCAAAAGATCATAACCAAAGATTAAAAGAAATACAGCGTGCCACGATTATGATGGATAACGACTTTCGTCAAATTGTTGCCCGTAAAAGCAGGCTTAATGGCGAAGAGCCTAACGATAAAGTGTTACAAGCTGGTGAGTACCTTTTGGATTCGAGTAGCGATGGGATCATGTTCGTGCGAACAGGCTGGCAAAATCCCCAAGCCATGTTTCCACGCGGTGATGTTACCCGCGTTGGCTATCGTGTGGTTGACGATCAATTAGAGCGTGTTTGGTTTCGCTACCCAGATAATGTTATTGGTGAAAAGCCACTGGTTAAGGTGTTATTAGATGGTGTGACTAAATTGCAGTTTTCCTTTTTCACCGATAAAAAATGGCAAGATAAATGGGATACCGCAGATAAGTTACCAGAAGGTATTAAAGTGACGATGACACTGAAAGATTTTGGTGAAATTGAGCGTATTTATCTCGTACCTACATCTGCATTATCTGCATTATCTGCTTCTGCTGATTCGGAGCAATCACAATGATGAAAAAACAGCGCGGTGTCGCGTTAATTGTGGTGCTCTTGCTCGTCGCGTTAATGAGCTTGATCGCTGTGCAAATGACGGGACGTTTACAACATAATTTTCATCGTGTTGAGAATCAAATTCAGCATCAGCAGGCGTATTGGTACAGTTTAGGGGTTGAAGCGTTAGCTGAAAAAGGTCTCGCTTTAACGTTTAAAGACAGCAAGATCATCGACTTAACTCAGCCATGGGCGATAGAAGATCAAACCTATCCGATTGATGGTGCGGTAGTCACCGGTAGCATGTTTGATAAGCAAGCTTGCTTTAACATTAATGCGCTTGGTGCTGTAAAACCCGTCGCTGATGGCAGTAAGCAGCCATTTTTGGTGACCTACTTTCAAAACATCATGATCGACAGTGGTGTTGATGATTATTCTGCAGAACAAATCGCAGATTCTAGCTGGGAATTTATTGATAAGAATACCACGGTGCAATCAAGCTACGGTGGTGAAGACAGCACGTATGAAGCATTTCAACCACCTTACTTACCCCCTAATGGTTGGTTAGCGGATCGCAGTGAATTACGTGCGATTAACGGGGTGACGGCTGATATTTATGAGAAAGTAAAAGGCTTGGTGTGTGCATTGCCAACCGATGACTTTAAACTCAATGTAAATACGATCACTCAAAGACAGGCTGTATTACTGTCAGCTTTATTTTCGCCAGAGCTTTCATTGGACGCTGCAAAAAAAATTATTAAAGATCGCGATGCCCGTCGTAAAGGGTGGGATAGCGTTGATGATTTCATGAAAGAGCTACCACAAGGCGATCAAGCTGATAAACAAGAACAACAGAAAAAGTACTTAACGGTCAGCAGTAACTATTTTTCATTAGATGCTGAAATACAAATAGATAACGCCAGATTACGAGCGGTAACGCTATTTAAACGAGATGATAATAACAAGGTGACGGTAGTACGTCGCCAGTATGGAGGAATCCGTGAGCGAATTTCTGACGATAAGACTGAGTAGTCGGCCTGAGGTGCCGGTGCAATGGCTTGTCTGGTCGCCACAGCAGAACGAAGTGATTGCATCAGGTCAGTTAGCTGATATCACGCAATTAGATCAGCTAGTGGAATATGCGGGTACTCGGCCGGTATATGGTTTAGTGCCTACCAGTGAGATGCTATTAACACAAGTTACTATTCCTGCAGGCAGTAGCCGCCAATTGACCGCTGTTTTACCTTATCTCTTAGAAGAAGAATTGGCGCAGGATGTTGAAAGTTTACATGTTCAGTTGCTGCATCGGGAAGATGATGTTGCAACGGTAGCGCTTATTGAGCATCAAAAGATGCTGCAATGGTTATCAGCATTTAAAGAATGTGGTTTAGAGCTAAAAAAAGTTATTCCAGACTGTTTGTGTTTGCCGTTGTTTGATGATGGTTATAGTGCTGCTGAAATTGAAGGGCAATGGTTGATCCGTCAATCAGAGTTTATGGGGATTTGTGCGGAAACGAGTTGGTTAGATGCATGGTTCAGTGCCCAAAAAGCGCCAATTATGTTAGCTGCAAGTGATGATGACGAGGACAACGACGAAGAGGCAGAGCAAGCTGCCATTGAATCTGCGGTGGCGGATGTTGAATCGAATCCAAGTCAAGTTGTCATACACCACTATACATCAGCACCTCAAGGTGTCAGTGGGCGTTGGCAAGCACATGCACCGGAGCTCGTGATGCAACTGTTAGCGTTAGGGGCTGCGGGAAGTAAAGTTAATTTACTATCAGGGGCTTATAAACCACAAGCTGCTTGGCGTAAGCATTTAAAACCATGGCGTAAAGTCGCGATTGCCGCAAGTTTAGTACTTGTAGCTGTAGTCGGAGAACACGTGATGGCGTTACAACAGCTAGAGCATCAAGCCAAAGCGTACCGTGCTGAAAGTGAGCGGATCTTCCGTCAGGTTTTACCTCAGTTTAAACGTATTCCGTCACAGAGTTATTTGAAAAATCAAATGAACGCAGCATTGAAAAGCTTAGGTGGGCAGGGAGCGGATAACGGTATTTTAATGTGGTTAAGTGAGTTAAAGCCGGCATTATCAAAAGCACCGAGCGTGAAAATTGTTAATCTAAAATACGATCAAAAGCGGGGCGAACTGCGTTTACAAGCAACGGCTTCTGACTTCCAAGATTTTGAGAAGTTACGTAGTGTGTTGACGAAAGACTTTACCGTTGAGCAAGGTCAATTAAGCAAAGAAGATGGCTTAGTCAGTGGTGCCGTCGTGCTAAGGAGAAAAGCATAATGGCAGAAATTAAAGCATGGTGGAAAGCATTAAGCCAGCGAGAGCAGTATCTTGTTATGGGTGCTGGCGGTGCTTTATTGCTAGCTATCTTATACTGGGGACTATGGCAACCATTAAATCAACGCACTGAATTAGCACAAACACGTATTCAAAGTGAACGTCAGCTATTGTCATGGGTTGAAGGTAAAGCAAATAAGATCACGGCGTTTAAGCGTGCTGGTGGTACGGTAAATGTCAGTGACAAAGGACTTAACCAAGTGGTAAATGAAACGACGGAACGTTTTAAGATTGAATTGATCCGTATGCAACCACGTAATGATGCGATTCAAGTATGGGTGAAGCCTGTACCGTTCAATGCATTACTTAATTGGCTCTCTTACCTGCAAGATAACTTTGGGATTGAAACGCAATTTATTGATATCTCGAAAACTGATCAAAATGGCATGGTTGAAGTAAACCGATTACAGTTAGGACGAGGTTAAAGGTGAAATTTAAACTCGCTATCGGCGCAACATTTGGGGTGGTATTTATTGCCAGCACTATTGTCCATTTACCGGCTAATTGGGCATGGCAACAAGCACCAAAAGTTAATGGTTTATCATTAAGTGGTATTCAAGGAACCCTATGGCAAGGCTCTGCTAAGACCGTTGTGTGGCAAAATCAAAGTTTAGGTCAAATTCAATGGGACATGAAACTGGGTAGTCTATTTACAGGTAAACTCGCGTTTGATGTCCGATTTGGCCGTGGCAGTGATATGCAACTACAAGGTAGTGGTATTGTCGGTTATAGCACCTCGGGACCGTTTGCTGAAAAGCTCTTAGTCTCTGTACCAGCAGCGAATGCCATGCAGTATGCCAAGTTACCTGTGCCGTTGACATTAACAGGTAATATTGAACTTACGGTACGTGATTATCTGTATGCTGCGCCGTATTGTAAAACCTTGAATGCAACGTTGGCTTGGGCACAAGGTAAGGCGTCAACACCCATGGGAAATATTAATCTAGGCCCTGTTTTTGCCGATTTAAGTTGTCAAGAAGGTGCTATTTTAGCAAAAGCCTCACAGTCGTCTGATGATGTTAGTAGTGATTGGCAAGCAAACTTAGCTAAAAATAATAGTTACAGCTTATCAGGATGGTTTAAACCGGGGGCTACATTCCCTGAGCAATTGTCTCAACAATTAAAATGGTTAGGCGATCCTGATTCAAAAGGGCAATATAAAATTAATTACTCAGGGCGTTTGTAATTATCTAATCGTCGCGATGTGAGTGGTTATTAATCACAAACTGAATAGTAAGAGGCAGTCTAAGTAGACTGCCTCTTTATTTATCTGCGCGATTAGCTTTTAATGAAGCATAGGCACAAACAAAATTTTTCTTCGCGATAACATGACATAGGGCTTTAAGATGGCGATCAGTAAAGATAAACCTCAAATCTTATCTGCAGAGGTTGTTGCTCAATCACGACTGTTTAAAATTGAATCATTGGATTTGCGTTTTTCTAACGGTGTTGAGCGTACCTATGAACGTATGAAGCCAAGTGGTCGCAATGCGGTGCTGATTGTCCCTGTGACGGAGCAAGGTGATTTATTGTTGATCCGCGAATATTCAGCAGGTACTGAACGTTATGAATTAGGCTTTCCTAAAGGCTTAATTGATGAGGGGGAAACACCTACTGAAGCGGCCAATCGTGAATTAAAAGAAGAAATTGGTTTTGGTGCCCATCAACTACAACCATTAAAAGAAGTGATATTAGCCCCGTCTTATTTTTCCAGTCGCATGACATTGTTTTTAGCGCAAGATCTGTATCCTGAGAAACTTGAAGGTGATGAGCCTGAGCCGTTAGACATTATTCGTTGGCCATTAGCACAAGCAGAAGAGCTTCTGACGCATGTTGATTTTGCCGAAGCGCGGAGTATTACCGCATTGTTTTTAGCATTGAAGCAATTAGCACAAAAGGAGTAACCAATGGCCTATTCGCATTTACTGCCTGATGTGGTTGAGATCGCTCGAGCATCAGGTCAATTGATTTTAGATATTTATCAACGTGGTCAGTTTGAGAAACAGATCAAAGATGATAATACGCCAGTGACAAGTGCTGATCTTGCGGCTCATAAGTTAGTGATGGAGCGATTGACCCAATTAACGCCTGATATCCCCGTGTTATCTGAAGAAGATGCTAGCGTACCATTAACAGAGCGGAGCCAGTGGAAACGTTATTGGTTAGTTGATCCATTAGATGGTACGCAAGAATTTATCGCTGGTAGCGGTGATTTTGCGACAATCATTGCGTTAGTTGAAGATAACCGTCCGATCATGGGAGTGGTTTATGCGCCCGTATCTGGGGTGTCATATTATGCCTATGCAGGGAAAGGCGCGCATAAGATTACCGCTGAAGGTGAAAGTGTCAAAATTGCAACTCATCATCATGAAGAGAATACGAAGTCTATTGTTGTGGCCATTAGCCGTCGCCAAGAAATCAGTTCTATCACATCGCGATTAGATCCAAGCTACAACTATGAACTCGTACCATTAGGATCTGCAGCATTAAAATCATGTTTGGTGGCAGAAGGTGCGGTAGATTGTTACTTACGCTTGGGACCGACAGGTGAGTGGGATACCGCAGCAACCCAGTGTATTGTAGAAGAGGCGGGCGGTCGTATTCTTAATACCCATTTGACACCGCTGTCTTATAACGAGCGTAATACATTAGAGAATCCAAATTTTATTACCTTAGGTGATGAAGGCTTGCCTTGGGCTGATATCTTAGAGCCGGATGATCGGATGATGAATGTCGATTAGGATGCAGGATAAAAACGGAGCAGATAAGCTCCGTTTTTTATTGGCTAATAGTTTTAGCTATAGGGTTAGAACAAACGGTTTAAACCATTGAGAGCCGCCACTCGATAAGCTTCTGCCATTGTCGGGTAGTTAAAGGTGGTATTGACGAAATAATCAATCGTATTCCCTTCGCCTTTTTGCTCCATGATCGCCTGTCCGATGTGAATAATTTCTGCAGCGCGCTCACCAAAACAATGAATGCCTAAGATCTCTTTGGTTTCTCGATGGAATAAAATCTTTAAGCTTCCCACTTCTGTGCCAGCAATTTGCGCACGAGCAAGATGCTTAAATTGGGAACGTCCCACTTCATATGGCACTTTCTCTGCGGTTAGTTGCTGCTCTGTCTTACCTACCGAGCTGATCTCAGGAATGGTGTAAATACCCGTTGGAATATGATCAATTAGCTGACCTTGAGCTTGTCCTTTACTGATCGCTTGTGCTGCAAATCGACCTTGGTCATAGGCTGCACTAGCAAGGCTTGGATAACCAATTACATCCCCCACCGCATAAACATGATCGACTTCGGTTTGATAACTGCGGTTAACCTTGAGCTGTCCACGAGAGTCAGGGGTTAAGCCAACATGTTCGAGCGCGAGTTTATCGGTATTACCAGTACGGCCATTCGCATATAAAATACAATCTGCACGCATTTTCTTGCCAGATTGTAGATGTAGGATCACCCCGTCATCAGTCCCTTCAATCTCTTCAAATATCTCATCATTACGTATCATCACCCCGTTGTTCCAGAGGTGATAAGACAGGGAGTCTGATATTTCATTATCAAGAAATTCCAGTAAGCGTTGACGGGTGTTAATTAAGTCAACTTTAACGCCAAGGCCCCGGAAAATAGACGCGTATTCACAACCAATCACACCTGCGCCGTAAATAATAATATGGCGAGGATCGTGCTCTAAACGTAAAATTGAATCACTGTCATACACGCGGGGGTGATCAAAATCGACACCGTCAGGATGGTAAGGACGAGAGCCTGTTGCAATAATAAATTTATCAGCACTGTAGCGCTCAAGGCTGCCATCATTGCTTTTTACTTCAACATTGTGACTGGCAATAAAGCGTGCCTCACCATGAATAATTTGGCATTGGTTACGGTCATAAAATCCCTGGCGCATCCGTGTTTGCTTATTTACAACGACTTCAGCATGACCGAGGATTTGGCTAAAGGTGCTGTGAAGTGTTGAGTTGTTTTTGCAATAAAGCGGGTTTTGATTAAATTCAATAATACGACTAACAGCATGACGCAGAGCCTTCGATGGAATCGTTCCCCAGTGCGTACAGCCCCCACCAACACTGTCTTCGCGTTCAATAATCGCAACGTTGAAACCGGCTTTAGTTAATCCCATAGCAGCACCTTCACCGCCAGGGCCACTACCAATAATAATCACATCAAAATGACTGTTATTACTGCACTGCGTATCCGTCATCACATTATTCCTATCTGTATTGGTAACATTTTTGCATCGTAAGTGTAACGATTTGTAATCAATAGGAGAATCAATAGATGGTCAGAGCTGGCGAGGGATCACGCTCTATCGCTGAGTTGGAAGAATAAATGCGAATAATTACCCTAAACGGTGAGGTGGTAGATTGTGAAGTGTGTGAATAAATGATGTTAATCTGGCTTTGCGTGAAGGCGGTTGAGCCAGTAGTATAGGACTATTCTTACGCGATGGTTTATCTTCATTTAGTTGCGTATTATGGTCAGAAAACTATAGAGAAGCAGATGTCCATGGGGATCAGGGCTCAACAGAAAGAAAAAACCCGTCGCTCGCTTATCGATGCTGCGTTTAGCCAGTTAAGTGCAGACAGAAGTTTTTCTAATTTAAGTTTACGAGAAGTTGCTCGTGAAGCTGGGATTGCCCCAACATCGTTTTATCGTCATTTTAAAGATATGGACGAATTAGGTTTAACTATGGTGGATGAAGGTGGATTGATCCTTCGTCAGCTAATGCGGCAAGCTCGTCAACGTATTGCGACCGAAGGGAGTGTGATCCGCACCTCGGTTGAGACGTTTATGGAGTTTATCGAAAGTAGTCCTAATGTCTTTCGTCTACTATTACGTGAACGTTCAGGCACATCAACAGCATTTCGTGCTGCTGTTGTCCGTGAAATACAACACTTTGTTGCTGAACTAAGTGAGTATCTTGAGGCCAAAACTGGGGTGGCGCACGAAGAAGCGTATACCCAAGCAGAGGCGTCTGTTACTTTAGTCTTTAGTTCAGGAGCGGAAGCGTTAGATCTGGATAGCCATGCTCGTGCTGAGCATGCAGAAAGATTGATTATGCAATTAAGAATGATTGCAAAGGGTGCTTATTGGTACCGAAAAGAGCGTGAGCGTCGAGAGCTCAGGCAAAAACTATAACCTTATTTCGATTTTGTGGTGAAGGATATGGACAAGCAACAAGTTAAAGCAGAACGTAAAACTCTAGTTCTATCATTACTAGCGGGTGTATGCGGTAACGCAACATTAGCAGTACTAACGTCAAGCAGCGTGGCATTCTCTATTTTCCCTGTGCTTGCATTTGTATTGGCGGTGTACTGCCTGTACCAAGAATACCTACGTAAGCCAATGACAGAAGGTACGCCTGCGATTGCAACGGCATGCTTTTTTGTCGGCGCATTTGGTTACTCTGCATGTCTTCGTGCAGCAATTCCAGAAATGGGCTCGAACTTCTTACCATTAATGATTGCACTAGCGCTGCTATTCTGGGTGAGCTACAAAATGGGTATAATGAATAAAAAAGCCAAGCCAGAAGTTGAATCGAAATAATTTCATTAAGATCAAGAATAAAAAAGGCGCCTTCAGCGCCTTTTTTATTACGGGCTACTTGGTAATATTATTTACGTTCAAGTAATACACCAGCTTCCATATGATGGGTATATGGGAATTGATCAAATAAGGCAAAACGTGTGATTTTGTGTGTTTCACACAGGATGTCTAAATTCTCTTTGAGTGTTTCAGGGTTACAAGAGATATACATGATACGCTCATAACCTTGCACCATACGGCAGGTTCCCTCATCCATCCCCGATCGTGGAGGATCGACAAAGATCGTATTGCAGTTGTAGCTTTGAAGATCCACATTTTGATCTTTTAAGCGGCGGAACTCACGCTTACCTTCCATTGCATCAGTAAAATCTTCTGCAGACATGCGAATGATTTGTACGTTATTAATGTTATTAACCGCAATGTTGTATTGCGCAGAATCTACAGATGGTTTTGCTAATTCTGTTGCTAATACGCGTTCGAAGTTTTGTGCTAGTGCCAGTGAAAAGTTACCGTTACCACAGTAAAGTTCAAGCAAATCACCCTCGCTGTCTTGAGTGCAGTCAACAGCCCATTCAAGCATCTTTTGTGCAACTTCACCATTCGGTTGGGTAAAGCTGTTTTCAACTTGCTTGTAGGTTAGGGTGCGATCGTGCACTTTTAATTGTTCGATAACATAGTCTTGATCCAGTACGATTTTCATCTTACGAGCACGGCCGATAAGATTTAGCTTAAAACCTTCATCATTTAGGCGCTGTTTTAGCTGCTTAGCTTCTGCTGTCCACTCATCATCAAGTTGGCGGTGGTAAAGCATAGAAACAAGGATTTCCCCACTAAGGGTTGATAAGAAATCGACTTGGAATAATTTATGACGTAGCGCTTTAATGGGTTTGATCGCATCAACCAGCATCGGCATCAAATCATTGATCAGACGGCTTGCCGCAGGAAATTGATCAACGCGGTATTTTTCACGTGTTTCTTGGTTAAACATGATATAGAAAAGATCTTCACCCTCATGCCAAACACGGAATTCTGCACGCATGCGGTAATGCTCTGCAGGAGAGGCAAACACCTCGAGTTCAGGGGTATCAAAATCAGCACAAATGTTTTGAATACGCTCTGCCTTTTCATCCAACTGTTGCTGATAATCAGCGGTGTTAAGGATGGTGGATGTCATAGTGTATGCCTCGACTGCTCAAAATAAGAGCGCAGATTTTATTGCATTGCACAGTGATGTCCAGTGTTACGCCGAGAAAAAGTCTTTTATTGCGTAATTTATTTATAACTAATAGCAAACAAAACTAGACATAAAAGCGATACATCACTAGCATCTGCACTGCGCTGGTTAACCATGGGATGGTACGGGAATACGGTGAAAATCCGTAACTGACGCGCAGCGGTAATAGAGAACGAACGCACACGGATGTATTCCAAACACTGTTTTAACAATATGATTAATCAATAGATATGGAATGATGTATTGTTGAGATGGGAAGTTGATGCCTAGGCGACCTTCTTCAGGTCATGCTCTTAAGTCCGAATACCAACCAGCGGTAAAGCACTTTTGCTTTGTTATATACGCGACTTAGGATCCTCAAATGAAAAAAACACTTTTAGCGCTGGCGGTCACGTCGGTGTATTTCCCTTCTTTTTCTATAATAGCAGCAGAAGATAACACCCAAACCGATGATGTGATGGTCGTCACTGCCAACCGTTTTGAACAACCTGTGACTTCAGTACTTGCGCCATTTAATGTCGTGACCCGCCAAGATATCGATAAGATACAAGCCAAAACACTCACAGAAGTGATTAGTTTATTACCGGGTGTGCAGGTGACGCAAAATGGTGGGCGCGGCCAGCTAGCCAGTATTATGGTACGTGGTACTAATTCCGATCAGGTACTCGTTCTCGTTGATGGTATTCGTATGGCACGAGCAGCAAAAGGTGCGGTTGATTTTAACCAAGTTCCTTTGACTCAAGTTGAGCGCATTGAATTTACTCGCGGCGCTCGTGCTGCAATCTATGGTTCAGAAGCGATTGGTGGTGTAATCAATATCATTACATTGGCTGATGTTGATTCACCATCAAAAACGAAGCTGAATGTAGGTATTGGTAGTCATAACTATCAAGAGGCGAGTGCATCAGGCGCGTATAAAGTTGGTGAAAATGGTTTGCTGCAACTTGCTGTAGGTTATGAATATGATGAAGGCTATAACGTTAAGCCACAGCCTGGATTAAATGATGGTGATAAACATGGCTTTGCTAGTCGTAATGCCATGATTGCTTATCATCAACGTTTTAGCGATACCTTAAAAGGGTTTGTCTCTACACGTTGGTATAAAAATCAGTACCAGTATGACAGCTCATTCGTTGATTTCTTTTCTGGTGAACCAGTACATCAATATATGCAGTCAGAGCCTGAGTTATTTGACTATAGCGCAGGATTGGATTTAGATTTAGGGCGTTACCAATCTAAGTTAATTGCAGATTACCAACATCAAACGAATTACGATTACAATAAAGCGGCGACCACGACGCCTGTTGTTGCCAGTCAGGATGAGAAATTCACTCAACGCAATCTACAGTGGAATAACCATTTTACCGTTAACGACAATCTACAATTAGTCGGTGGTGTTGATTGGCGTAAAGAGTCATGGCAAGACAAGCTATCTTCAGATGCCGTTAGCAGAAACAATACGGGTATTTATGGTATTGGTTTAGTGAATGTTAATGATTTTTCATTAGAGTCTAGCTTACGTTTAGACGATAACCAGCAGTATGGTTCTCAGTTTACTTATAACGTGGCTGGTGGTTGGTATATCACTGATGAAGTGCAACTACGTACATCTTACGGCAGTGCATTCAAAGCGCCGAATTTATTCCAACTATATTCACCATTTTACGGCACTGAAACATTAAACCCTGAGAAATCAAAAAATGCGGAAGTGGCTATTGAAGCTAACTACAACGTGATTGATTTAGCTGTTACAGGTTATCGCATGGAGATTGATAACCTTATTGGTTTTAATAACACGTCTTGGAAGTATTATAACGAATCAGGAAAAAGCAAAATCAAAGGTATTGAAGTTGAAGCAGACTTTGATACGGGCTTTTTATCTCACCAGCTCAACTTTGACTTTAAAGATCCCCGTAATAGCCAAGGGCAGCGTTTAGATCGCCGCGAGAAATTCTCGTTTAAGTGGGTAGGTACAGCAAGTGTTGGTGATCTCGATAGCGCACTAACGTATCAATACCATGGCAAACGTCCAGATCAATATGGTCCAACGGGTGAGTTACCGGCTTATGATACTTGGGATCTGGCATTAACATATTGGCTACAGCCAAAACTTGCCTTAAAAGGGCGAGTAGCGAACCTTCTAAATGAAGATTATGAGACTGCTGGTGGTTATCAAATGCCTGGCCGTACTTATTACACCAGTATTAACTACCAATTCTAATCGAAAACGCAAGATTAAGGCCGCTAATATAGCGGCCTTTTTAATAAAGCTTGTACATAACGGGAAGATTCAGTACTAACCTTTGTGGTTGATGATCAGTTTTTCCAACGATCTCTAGATATTACATGGAAAATATAGAGAGAACTGAACGATTTTATTATCAGCGGTATCAGTTAGCTAACTGGGCTGTTTGCGAGAACTGAAGATCGCAGTATCATAAGGTGAGTAATGTTTATTAGGTATGGTACGAGTGAAAAAGATTGTTATTTTTGATTCTGGTGTAGGTGGTTTATCTGTTTATAAAGAAATCTACGATCTTTTACCGCAAGTGCAATATATCTATGCCTTCGATAACGCCGCCTTCCCGTATGGTGAGTTACCCGATAATATACTTATTGAGCGTACCAATCATATTGTCTCGACATTAGTTGAGCAATATCAAGCAGACTTAGTTGTTATTGCGTGTAATACCGCAAGTACAATTGTATTACCGACCCTGCGCCAAAATCTTAACATTCCTATTGTAGGCGTTGTTCCAGCGATTAAACCTGCTGCGAAGTTAAGTAATACCAAAGTCATTGGCTTATTAGCAACGCCTGCAACGGTTAAGCGTGAATATACGCATCAGTTAATTAACCAATTTGCTAGTGATTGCGAAGTTAAAATGATTGGTTCAACCCGATTAGTAGAAATGGCTGAGCAAAAGCTACGTGGTGAATCTATTTCTCTTCATGAACTCAGTGAGATTTTAGCGCCATGGCAACAGCAAGTAGATAGCATTATTTTAGGTTGTACACATTTCCCATTAATTAAAGAAGAAATAAAAGCCGTTCTTAATAATGAAGTGAATGTTGTGGATTCCGGTAAAGCGATAGCGCTACGCGTATCGTCCTTGTTAGGATTATCTGCACAAGAAAAACAACCCCATAATAAAATAAATAACCTTACATATAGCAGCGCCGCTACACAAAGTGTAGCGGCGCTGAATAAAAGTTTACGTCAAATAGAGCTGGGTACTATTCAGTCTCTACAATATCCGTATCTGCGTTTTTAGGCTCATTAGCTTCACGTACTTTTAACGTACGTTGACCGTATTCTTTATTGTTTAATTGCTCGATAGCACTATCTGCATCTAAGCTACTCATTACAACAAAGCCAAAGCCTCTGCGCTTGCCTGTACGTTTATCCTTCATTAGGCGTACAGCAAAAACATCGCCATGCTCAGCAAATAGATTTTTAACATCAGTCTCATTAGCGCGATAAGGAAGGTTACCAACATAAAGGGTTTTGCTGCTTTGAGAGGTTTCAGTATTATCGACAGGGGTCACTTCTTTAGGTTTTTGCATGAAGTAAAGTGCAGCACCGACAGCAATTGCACCTAAAGCAAAGCTAATAGAAGAATGAAGAGTAGGAATAAGGCTAAGAATTAATGCACCGATAATAGCAATAGCTAGAGCGGTTATTATGGTTGGATTATTTGATTTCATATTTAATTAAACTACATCGTCAAAATGGAAGGAAGAATGCGTAATGTTTCTTTTAACATCGAACTCACAATGATATTACTTTCATTGAGTTGTAATTACTAGCGAGTGAACCATCAGTTCATCAAATGTTGTAATTACAAGCGTATCAACCACAGTAGATGAAATAACGAGCAAATACATTATTTTTTTCAAAAAAGACTTGTCAGAGTGATCGAAGTCTCTATAATGCCGCTCCATCGAAAGGGAACACGAACAAACAAATGATCGAGTTCAAACTTTTTGAATTATTAATATCGAATAACGATTAAATCTTTGGTTTTGCCAAGGGTAGTTAATAAGAAAGTTTAAAGTTAGAATTTCTTCTTGACTACAGTTAAGGGCTGAGTAAAATACGCATCCCTGACCAATATTAAGTATTGAGTCAACGTTCTTTAACAATTTGACCATGCAATCTGTGTGGGCACTCGTTGAAAAGTTAAGTCGAAAGATTTATCAATGATACTAGTGACCAATACAAATAACTTCGGTTATTTGGCACAGTCAATTCAAATATCCTAACTAGCTTCTAGTTAGCGGTATTTTAACAGTATTCATTGAGCCGGTCGAAAGACCACAAAAACTTTAATTGAAGAGTTTGATCATGGCTCAGATTGA
>NZ_PYOB01000017.1:0-84533 GCF_003026165.1 Photobacterium sp. GB-1
CTTTATATACTTTTAGAAGTGAGACTAAATTCAAAGCAACTAAAATTAATCTATGTAATAAGATCCTCTATTCATATTTTAAACAATTAATTGCACAGTGTTCGATTGTGTTGTATGGTAAATAAAAATAAAATTATGCAATGACACGAGGTGTGTATGAGTCAATTATCTTTATTAAAAAAGCAATCCTTCCTGCCGTACTTTATTACGCAGGCACTGGGTGCTTTCAATGATAATCTATTCAAAAATTTTCTATTACTCGTGATTGTATTTTCATCACTGTACAACCAAGCTGAAAGTGCCATGCTGGTGAATCTTGCCGCTGGTTTGTTTATTTTTCCTTTCTTTATTTTTTCACCGTTAGGTGGGCAGTTAGCGGATAAATATGAAAAAACACGGTTAATTCAGACGCTAAAATTGATCGAAGTAGGCGTAATGGCATTAGGTGCATGGGCGATACAAATGCAATCGATCCCTTTGCTCTTGGGTCTATTATTTTTGATGGGGGCCCAGTCTGCTTTTTTCGGACCGGTAAAGTTTGCATTGATGCCGCAACACTTAAAACAAAAAGAGTTACTTGCTGGTAATGCATTAGTTGAGATGGGGACGTTTCTTGCGATCCTTGGTGGGACCTTATGTGCTGGCTTTATTTTTCATACTGAAGACCGCGCATTTACAGCCTCTGTTTGCGTTGTTGTACTATCTCTTCTTGGCTTTGTCAGTAGTCTTTTTATTCCAAAAGCATTGCCGAATAACGCTGAATTAGCGATTAATTGGAACCCTATTAAACAGGTTGTAAAAACAATCCGTATTACTAAACAAAACCGCACCGTCTTTTTATCAATTTTAGCCATTAGTTGGTTCTGGTTTGTGGGAGCGACCTATTTAACTCAACTTCCACACTTTGCGAAAACATTTATTAGTGATGATCCTCAATATGTCACAATGCTACTGACTATTTTTTCAGTTGGCATTGCGCTAGGAGCGATTGTTTGTGAGAAGTTATCTGGCGATAAAATTGAATTAGGTATTCTCCCGCTTGGGGCTTTAGGCATGAGTGTGTTTGGCTTTGATCTGTATTTTTCAAGCCAAACTATCATCACCTCAAATTCAATGACTGTGGTTGATTTTACGCTTAACAATTATCGTTTACTGCTTGATTTAATGTTACTTAGTGCTTCAGGAAGTATCTTTGTTGTGCCGTTAAATGCGTTAATTCAGCAACGAAGCGAAAAAGAACACCGTGCTCAAGTGATTGCTGGTAATAATGTTCTTAATGCATTGTTTATGGTTGGCAGTGCGTTATTCTCAATTGTGATGTTAACAGTCGTTCATTTATCAGTTCTCGAGCTGTTTCTTTCTATCGCGTTACTTAATGTGATTGTATCTATTTACGTATTTAGTCAAGTTCAAGAATTTTTAATACGCTTTATCGTGTGGATTATTTCCCGCGTTCTCTATCGAGTGAAATCAACGGGGCTTGATAATATTCCTGAAACGGGACCTGCTGTTTTAGTGTGTAATCATGTTAGCTTTGTTGATGCAATCTTAGTGGGTGCAGCCAGTCGTCGACCTGTTCGTTTTGTCATGGATAAAAATATCGCGAATTTACCTGTGATGAAGTATTTCTTTAAATGGGCGAAAACGATCCCTATTTGTTCACCAAAAGTATCAACTGAAATTTATCAACAAGCTTTTGATCAAATTGATAAAGAGCTTTCATCTGGCGAAATTATTTGTATCTTTCCCGAGGGGAAAATTACACGTACAGGTGAAATAAATGAGTTTAAACGTGGTATTGAACATATAGTAAAACGTAATCCTGTCCCTGTTATTCCGATGGGATTAAAAGGGGTATGGGGTTCTATCTTTAGTCGTAGCGGACGATTTACGATTATGCGCGCGATAAAACGTTTTCGCTCTGAGCTTGAAGTTGTTGCTTCTACACCGATACCGGCAGAACAAATATCAGCTGAAAAATTAGAAAAAGTGGTTTATCAATTAGTGAATAATTAGTATTCGCCAAGCTGGAGTATCTCAGTTTAAGCATTTGTGAGTGAGGACTGGTATTTGAGCTAGCTGAGCGAACGAGGAAAAAACGCTTCTTATCTTCAATGACGTTAGGAGAGTTACGCGCGGTATGAACAATATCTGTGTCCGTAATCTGCCAACGAATCGGTTGTTTAAGATAGCCGTGTTGATGTAATCGTAAGAGTAAAAAGTACGTACACTGCATTTAATCTCCTTATGGAATTTTTCAAGCGTAGTCTATAACTAGAATTGTAAATATAATTTATAACTTTTTGTTATAGGTATGTTTGATGTTTTTAGGAAATAAAAAACAAGAGGGACAAAATGATGAATAAGACAAAAACTTTACTCTTCACCGCTCTCGCTTTGGGGGTATCTCACCAAGTGTTAGCACAAGATCTCACGGTTAAAATGACTGATCTACAAACAGGTAAACCTGTTGGTACGATTGAACTAAGCCAAAATAAATATGGGGTAGTATTTACACCTGAACTGGCAGATTTAACACCAGGAATGCATGGTTTCCATATTCATCAAAATGGTAGCTGTGCTTCATCAGAAAAAGACGGCAAAGTTATTTTAGGTGGTGCAGCAGGTGGGCATTACGATCCGGAGCACACGAATAAACACGGTTTTCCATGGACTGATGATAATCATAAAGGTGATCTGCCAGCACTGTTTGTGAGTGCAAATGGTTTAGCAACTAACCCTGTTTTAGCGCCACGTTTAACGTTGAAAGAACTAAAAGGTCACGCAATTATGATCCATGCGGGTAGCGATAATTACTCTGATACGCCAAAAGCATTAGGTGGCGGCGGTGCACGTGTTGCCTGTGGTGTGATCCAATAAAATAGTGAAAACCAACAGCAAGGTTGTCGCTGTTGGTTTTATTTTAATCAGATTAAGTTTTTTATAGACAGCCAGTCAATTGTAAAATATGTAAAAATGTGAAATTAATGGTGATTTTGAAATATTCCCTTCATAACCTTTAATAAAATGTGGTCTTAATCAAATTTAAAAATCTCACAATAGCGTAATTTCTCGCTCGCATTCGGTCTTTGAGTGTCTATTGCTTATATGGATATGCGAGTATCATGAAACTAAATAAAACAACCCTTGCCGTAATTGTGGCATCTAGCATCGGTATTGGCTGGCTGACGCTAGGGGGAACACAAGTCATCCTTGATAAAACATCTAGCACTGAGTTCTGCCTTTCTTGTCATTCAATGGAAACCCCATACAAAGAGTATTTAGGCTCTGTGCACTTCAGTAACGCGAAAGGCATCCGAGCTGAGTGTTCTGATTGCCATATTCCACAAGAACCAATGGAATATTTATGGACTAAGATCCGCGCGACCAAAGATGTTTATCATGAGTTTGTGACCGGTAAGATTGATACTGACGAGAAGTATGAGCAGCACCGTGCAGCCATGGCGGAAACGGTATGGGAACAGATGCGCGGTAATGATTCTGCGACTTGCCGTAGCTGTCATGATGAAGATGCAATGGAAACTTATGATCAGTCGGAAGATGCACAGAAAATGCACTTGTATGCGGCGGAAAATGATCAAACCTGTATCGATTGTCACAAAGGCGTTGCACACCTTCCACCTGAAGCCAAAATGGATTCAACCGCGCTTGATCACCTGTTAGATGAAGCGCAGACAACCCCAGCAGATGCAAAAGTGGTGTATCCAGTACAAACCATTGCGATGGGGGATTTAGGTTCTATTAACCCAGCGACACCACTGAAAAACCTTAAAGATGAAAATGGTAAGCGCCAAGTTGAGCTCTCGGGCTACCAAATGCAAGGTGCCGAGCAAGTGCTGTACATGGGCGAAGGTCAACGTGCCATTATTGCGACCTTAACCAAAGACGGTGAATCAGCATTAAAAACGGGTGAATTTAAAACCGATGATTATGGTAATCAATGGCGTCCAGTATCGCTTGTGGCGACGATTGAAGCGCCAGTGCTTGATAGCCAACAACCGCTTTGGGATTACGCAGAGCAGCTCGATAACGTGTTCTGTTCAACCTGTCACGCTAAGATCCCTGCAAACCACTTTACCGTAAACGCATGGCCTTCAATAGCGAAAGGCATGGGCGATCGCACGTCTATTTCAGCAGAAGATCTTGAAATATTAACGAAGTTCTTCCAGTACAACGCCAAAGATGTGGTAGGTCACTAAGCATGAATAAGGAAATTACCATGATGTCATTATCACGCCGCCATTTTTTAAAAGGCGCGACGGCTTCGATTGGGGCATTGACGATTGCTAAAGCGATGCCTGTTTGTGCAACGACCACCGAACCACAAGGAAAAGCGGTGTTATCGGCAGCTCACTGGGGCGCAATGCTGATTGAAGTGCAAGATGGCAAGATTGTGTCATCGAAAGGCGCATTGCCAGCAACAGTTGAAAACAGCTTACAAACCACAGCGAAAGATTATGTTCACACCAAAGCTCGTGTGAAATACCCAATGGTACGTAAAGGCTATTTAGACAATCCAACAGCGCCACAAGGTAAACGTGGCAGTGATGAGTTTGTACGTGTGAGCTGGGATCAAGCATTAGATTTGATTCACGCCCAACATATGCGAATTCGCCAAACTTATGGCCCTGAATCCGTCTTTGCTGGGGCTTACGGTTGGCGTTCAAGTGGTGTATTACATAAAGCCCAAACGCTATTGCAACGTTATATGAGTATGGCTGGCGGTTACTCAGGCCATATGGGGGATTACTCAACAGGTGCTGCACAGGTGATCATGCCGCACGTGGTGGGCTCGATTGAAGTGTATGAGCAGCAAACGACTTATCCTGTGGTGTTAGAAACCAGTGATGTGGTGGTGTTTTGGGGTTTGAATCCGCTTAATACCTTAAAGATCGCGTGGAGTGCGACTGATGGTGCGGGGCTTGAGTTTTTCCACCAACTGAAAAAATCAAACAAGACCATTATTGCGATTGATCCTATGCGTTCTGAAACCATTGAGTTCTTCGGTGATCGCGCTGAGTGGATTGCACCGCACCCAAGTACTGATGTGGCTATGATGTTAGGTATCGCTTATGCATTGGTTGATAGCGGTCAGTACGATAAAGCTTTCTTAGATAAATACACCGCAGGATATGACAAGTTTGAAGATTACCTCTTAGGTAAGTCAGATGGTATTGCTAAAACACCGCAATGGGCATCTGATATTTGTGGTGTACCAGCAAAACAGTTAACGATTTTGGCCGATATCTTTAGTAAAAATCGCACTATGCTAATGGCTGGGTGGGGGATTCAGCGTCAGCAATACGGTGAACAACGTCATTGGATGTTGGTGACGTTAGCGGCAATGTTGGGGCAAATTGGTTTACCGGGTGGGGGATTTGGTTTCTCTTACCACTATTCTAATGGTGGTAACCCAACGCGTGATGCTGGTGTATTACCTGCTATATCTGCAGCCATTGATGGTGCCTCTTCTGCGGGGAACGACTGGGCAGTATCAGGGGCTATTAACAGTTTCCCTGTTGCACGTATTGTGGAAGCGTTAGAAAATCCGGGACAAACTTATCAGCATAATGGTCATGAAAAAGTGTTCCCTGAGATCAAAATGATCTGGTGGGCTGGTGGTGCCAACTTTACTCACCACCAAGATACTAACCGTTTAATTGATGCGTGGCAGAAGCCTGAATTAATTGTTATTTCAGAACCGTATTGGACGGCTGCAGCAAAACATGCCGATATTGTTTTGCCTATCACCACCTCGTTTGAGCGTAATGATTTAACCATGACGGGGGATTACAGCAATCAACATCTCGTGCCAATGAAACAAGTGGTTGAGCCACAATTTGAATCACGCAATGATTTTGATGTGTTTGCTGATATGGCTGAGCGTTTAAAAGCGGGCGGTCGCGGTGTGTATAGCGAAAATAAAACAGAGATGGAATGGCTAAATGGCTTCTACAAAGAAGCACAAGCCATTGGTCGTCAAAACCGTGTTGCAATGCCAAATTTCACGTATTTCTGGAAACAAAACCAACTGCTTGAAATGAAGTACAACGCGCAAAACGCCAAGTTTGTTCGTTATCAAGCTTTCCGTGAAAATCCCATTATGAATCCACTCGGTACACCAAGTGGTAAAATTGAGATCTTCTCGAAAATCATTGAAGGTTATAACTATCCCGATTGTCCCCCTCATCCAACATGGCTTGCGCCAACGGAGTGGGTAGGTAATGCGAAAGATGGCGAATTACAGTTAATGACCTCTCATGCTGCGCACCGTCTTCATAGCCAATTAAATTATGCAGAACTTCGTAAAGAATACGCGATTGCTGATCGTGAACCGATCTCAATTCATCCTGAAGATGCAAAACAGCGAGGGATAAAGCAGGGAGACTTAGTGCGTGCTTACAATCAACGTGGTCAAGTACTAGTAGGCGCTTACATTACAGATGGCATTAAGCAAGGCTCAGTCTGTATTCATGAAGGGGCATGGCCTGATTTAGATCCTATAACTGGGATTTGTAAAAATGGTGGCTGCAACGTATTGACGGGAGATATTCCGACTTCACGCTTAGCCAACGGCTGTGCAGGTAACTCTTCTGTTGTGAAGATTGAAAAATACACTGGACCAGTATTGCCACTGACAGCGTTTGATGAGCCCGCGATAGCGTAATAAGCGTTTAAGGCCATAAATATATATAAGCCGTAACTATTATTTACGGCTTTTTTATTTGTTAAAGTTTTTGATGATCGGCCGATATAGTTTAGGTATTCGGTTAATAAAGATCGTTATTTGAACTTATTTGATATAGATCTTGAAATTATCGAAAAAATGTAACTAAATTTAAATTTCAACTATAATCTAAGAAAAGCACTAGGTGTATAGGGATACTGGTTATGTTTAATTTATGGAAAAAGCAACAAATTGATAAGCCTGTATTAGGTACCGCATCTATCGCTAAGCAACGCTTACTTGGTGAACTGCGTACTAATCGCATTCCGTACAATGTTCAAATGATGAAAGATGAGCTATCGAGACTACTATCTCAATGGGCTGATATAAAAGATAATAAAATTGAGATTGTGAAAACAGCTGAGTCGAAATCATTATTGAAGATAAGATGCCGTTGTTCGTAATTTGAGAAACGTTAAATATACCTCTTTTTTGCTTAAGTCTTTACTTAAGCAGAATTTTCACATTATTCGTATTAAGTATTTTTGCTTTTAGCTGTCCTATCTCTTGTACTTCTTATTTTTACAAATATCTTTACTATTTTTTGCCATTCCTAACGATTTTTACATATATTTGTTATCTTCTTCTTAAATATGCCGAATAATTGTTATTGATATATTTAGTTGTTTGTATGATTTATGTAACCGCAAGAAAACGTATGGGATAGTGTAGGTATGCAGGGATGGACGTTTTTCAAAAATAGAACAATAAGCATTAAATCAATTGTTATTTTTCTTTTTATACTAGTTGCACTTATTACTTCATCGATCGCGATTGGTTTACAATATTACCATAGTAAGCAAATGGCGCGAGATCAGGCAAAGGTTAAGTATCAAATGTTAGCCGAGTCTGTCTCTGATGCTGTAACAGATGTTAGTGATGATGCCGTAGCAACGGTAAAGTACCTCTCACACTTAGGCACTATTCTTGATTCGCCATCTAAAGATGTTATTCGTCGTATTTTCACTAATGTTTTAAAAGACAATCCAAGTTTTTATAGTGCCTTTATTGGAACGGATAAAAACTATGCCTATATCATTATTAATTTAGATTCTATGTCTGAAGTAAGACGCAAAAATAATGCATTAAAGCAAGATCGCTGGCTGATTATAGAACGAAGTGCTGATTCAAATGGTATGACACAATATGATTCTTTTTATGATGCCAATTTTAATTTACGAAAAAAAATAAAACGTAAAAATGTTTTTTCACCAACATTACGCTCTTGGTATATAAATGCGACACGTGGTTCAGTTTTCCGTACTGAGCCTTATTTATTTTTACCTGAAGAGGTTACAGGCATAACTTACTCAACAGAAGTGCCTACTGATAAAGGCAAGGTTGTTGTTGGTATCGATTTTACACTGTCGCATTTTAATAAATTATTACAAGAAAATAGTGTTAGCGATGTTAGTCATAATTTCCTTTATTTACCATCAGGAGAGTTAGTAGCAAGTAGTGAGCCTTCTTTTAGACAACAGCCATTACCCAAATCTAAACCTTTAGTACTAACGCCAGAAGAGCAAAAATTAATTAAAAATACCCCTATATTGCGCGTATCAAATAAAGAAAACTGGGCACCAATAGATTTTACTATATCGGGGCGTCCTGCCGGATTGATCCCTGATTTACTTTATATGGTGGGTCAATCTACAGGACTTGAGTTTGATTTTTTTAACGGTGCGGGATCACTAGGATTACAACAGGCATATTCCAGTGGAGGGTTAGATATTCTTACGTCTGTACCTGATATTCCAAGTAATCAGGGATTAGGTATTTTTAGTAAACCTTTATTTAAATCTCCCTTTGCCATAGCGGTTTCAGATAGTAAGCATTACGAAAAGTTACAAGATCTAAATGGCAAACGCTTAGCATTATTAAGCAACTGGCCAATTATCTCAGTGATCAAAGAAAAATACCCTTTAATTGATATTGTGACGTACTCACATGTTGATCAAGCTTTAAGAGCAGTAAAAAAGGGAGAGGTTGATGCTTTCATTGATTTAGAAGCTGTACTTAGCTATGTTTCTGAACAATTTATGATTAATGATCTGACTTATCATACATTAAATATTGAAAACAGCTTTCCGTTATCATTGGTTCTGGCTCCTGAAAAAAAGCCACTTTTAGATATTATTAATCGCGCGATTGAATCATTGACGCCTCAGCAGCAACATTATTTACAGCAGAGATGGTTAAATTCTGATGTGGAAGTGAATCGCACGGGTGTCGTACCTTATGTAGAATTAATCGACTTTGCGGCTGATGAGTCTTACCAGAACCAACTGATAGAAAAGAATAGTAATGACGATGACTATTTTTATTATGTACGCGATGTAAGACGTGGTGGACATGATCAAATATTTTTTGCTTCGATGGTACCTAAAGCATCGGTTTATGCTGCCAGTGAAGAAAGAATTCGTACATCTATTTATACATCAGCACTATTATTACTAGTGTTACTTCCGCTAGCAGGATTTTGCGCAAAACCCATAGTTAAGCCAATTTTACTGCTTCGTAAAGAAAATAAAAAAGTGAAGCTGCGACATTATAGTGATGTCGCTGTGATCCCGACTCGAATCAAAGAATTTCATGATCTTTCGATGTCAATTTACACTACCGCTGAATCTCTTCAAGAGCATGAAAAACGTCAAGATGAATTTGTCGAATCGTTTATTCAGTTAATTGCTCAAGCAATCGATGATAAATCCCCTTATACCGCAGGGCACTGTAATCGCGTGCCTGAAATTGCGTTGATGTTTGCCCGTGAAGTGGAAAAATCAAACCAAGGTCAATTCGCCGATTTCCGTTTTAAAAATGCAGCAGAACGTCGAGAGTTTAAAATTGCAGCGTGGCTACATGACTGCGGTAAGATCACAACGCCTGAGCATATTGTTGATAAAGGAACGAAATTAGAAGCAAACTATAATCGTATTCATGAAATTAGAATGCGTTTTGAAGTGTTATGGCGTGATGCGGAACTTAAGTATTTACAACATATTATTGATAATCCGCATGAACAAGAAATAGCATTGGCGACATTAAAACAGACGCAAACACAGTTACAGGATGACTATAAATTTGTGGCTAACGCCAATGTTGGAGGGGAGTTTATGAGTGATGAGCATATTGCTCGTATACATGAAATCGCCAATAAAACATGGTTACGCCACTTTGATGATCACTTGGGTTTATCGCCATTAGAAGAATTGAGTGTATCAGCAAAATCGGAAACGTTACCTGTTGAAGAACATTTGTTGGTCGATAAGCGAGAACACTGTATCAAGCGTATTAATGAGCTAAATTTTGATCCAGCGTTTGGAATAAAAATGCAGGTACCTGAGCTTCAATACAACCTGGGCGAGATTTATAACCTAACGATTAAACGTGGTACGTTAACAGCAGAAGATCGCTTTAAGATCAATGAACATATGATCAGTACAATTAAGATGTTAGAAAGTCTACCGTTCCCTGATGATCTCGCGCGTGTACCGCGTTACGCCTCAACCCACCATGAAACAATGAAAGGCACAGGATACCCTCGTAAGCTATCTGCAAAAGATCTCAGTACTCCTGAACGTATTTTAGTGATATCTGATATTTTTGAAGCTCTAACAGCGGCAGATCGCCCATATAAGAAGGCAAAACCGTTAAGTGTTGCGATAGATATTTTGCACAAAATGGCATTAGATGAGCATATTGATATGGATCTATTTAAATTGTTTTTATCAAGTGGCGTTTATATGCAATATGCTGAAAAGTTTTTACCTTCTAAGCAAATTGATGAAGTTGATATTGATAAGTATCTTTCTAGTTAGTCATTTTATGTAACATTTTTTTGATGGTTTTTTGAACATTAGCCCGCATTTTTAATGTGGGCTTTGTTTTTGATATTTATTCTCATTAAACAGAGGTGTCTATTTTTTGGCTGATGTAACGCTATTTAATAACAGATAGAGTGTCATAATTTAAAAGTTAGATTTTATATTTGATACATAACGGCAACTTTAAAATAAAAAACAGTGTGGACTTAGTGTTATTAATAATCTTAATAACTTTAACTGTATGATTACTATATCAATACTGGTCATTTTTCTTATTTAACTGAAATATATCGATATATTCATTTTTATATTGTGATTTCATCCATTAAGTCAAGAGAAAAATATATCTTATATTTTTACTCTCGTCTGTGTTTATATACGCGCACCTTTAATACTTATATTGGTCGTAAGACTATAAGCATTGCTGATTTTTAACATGAATCAAAATCTAGATATTCAATGTCAAAAAACTATTCAAAACTATATTGATGACACATCAATATGGGGAAAAGGGTCAAACCGCTTTTGCCTGTCAATGACAAAGGTACAGTGGCGAATTTGGTTATTGGCGACATTTGGAAAGTTTTTCGAAGGAATGATCGTGTTTATGATGGGGCTAACTTTGCCCTTGATCACGCTGCAATTTCATTTAACAGAATTTCAAAAAGGTACCCTGAGCTCTTCAATACTGTTCGGCATATTAATTGGTGCAAGTGCGTTAGGGGGGTTATCTGATCTCTACGGACGAAAGAAAATGTTTATCATTGAGATGGCATTACTTTCTGTTTGTTTAGTCGGTATGGCATGTAGCCAATCTTACTTTACTATCTTACTGTTTAACTTTGGTATCGGATTAGCATTAGGGTGTGATTACCCGACCGCGCATTTAATGATCTCGGAAAGTATTCCGACTAAAAATCGCGGTAAGTTGGTACTTGGTGCTTTTGCTTTTCAGTCGATTGGTGTTTTGGTAGGGATCCTCACAGGCATTATCGTACTGACTTATGCTGAAGATATTAATGCATGGCGCTTAATGTACATATTGGCATTGGTTCCGTCATTGGCAATAACGGTTGCACGTTTCTTTATTCCTGAAAGTGCACACTGGCTACTGTCGAAAAAACGTGAGAAAGAGGCTGAAAAATCACTGAAACAATTATTAAATCGTGATCCTCAATCTGATATGACATTGACGGTTGTGCCATGCCCTGAAGGTGAAGAGCACCATTCATGGTTAGGCGGTTACAAGAAATTATTTAAGCAAAAGTACCGTGCAAAAACGATTTTGGCTTCTGCTCCTTGGTTTATCCAAGATTTAGGCACATATGGTATTGGTATTTTTACTCCTGTTATTTTAGCGTCGGTGCTTGACCCACATGTCGTTGTTACGGGAGATGTGCTTCATAGTACGATAGCAAGCATTGTATATTCAGCGAAAGGTACGGCATTGATTGACTCCTTGCTTATTATTGGGGTGATCTGCGCAATTATTTATTCTGAATCGATTGGTCGTATGAAGTTGCAAATTTATGGCTTTATTGGCTGTGCGGTCGGTTTGGCTTTAGCTGCTGTGTCGATAAAGCTAAGTAATGATTATCAAATATATCTGCTGTTTTTAGGCTTTATGTTGTTCAATTTTATGAATAATCTTGGCCCTAATGCACAGACTTATTTAATTTCAGGCGAAGTATTTCCGGTTAAAATTCGTGCTAAAGGCGCTGGTTTTGCTGCATCAATTGCAAAGTTGGGTGCGATTTTAGCTGCGTTCTTATTCCCTATCTTAATGCATGAAATAGGGGTGTTTAATTTATTACTTTGTCTTGTTGCTACATCACTATTTGGTGCATGGGTAACATATAAATATAGATTTGAAACATCAGGAAAAAATATCGAAAATATTTAGATTGATTACTAAAACTGGATAATCATTAAAAATAGATATTGAAAAAGAGCGTAAGAATATTTCTTACGCTCTTTTTTTTATTTACGAATACTGTATTTTTAGCTTTAAATATAAACAAAGTTTATGTTTTCTTTATATTTTTCTTCGTAAATATTCCCCTTTATTTCCCTTCGCCTTGTTAACCTGTGTGCCTCTATTTCGTCATAAGGTACAGTGTTTCCCCAATATGGGATGTACATGATAGTCAACGATACAAAAGTAAAAACAGTCTTTATGGGGACTGACGTGCCTATCTATTGGGGCTGTGTATGGTGATATTGGTACCAGTTCACTGTATACCTTTAAAGGTATGTTTGAAGGTGAACACTCAATAGCCATTAACCAAGCAAATGTTTTTCTTTCATTAGTCTTTTGGACCTTAGTGATAACGGTATGTATAAAATGTTTAGCGTTAGTCACACGCGCTTCGAATAAAGGTGAAGGTGGTGTTTTAACATTAACCTCTCTAGCGCATAACGTAGCGCCACCGCATTTTAAAAAAGGTTTTAGGTCTGTTGGCGGCTGGTTTCTTTTTTGGTGAAGTCTTATTACTCCGGCGATGTCAATACCGTTTTGGTGATGTATTACTTGATATGGCAATGCAAACAGTAATGTATAACGGTGAGAGTATTAAGCTCACGCCTAAAGAATATAAAATACTAATATTACTGGCAAAAAATATGGGTAAGGTTTTGACTCATAAGCAAATATTAAAAGAAGTATGGGGCGGTAATTATACTGAACATGCCCATTATGTTCGTATTCATATCGCTCAACTGCGTCATAAAATAGAAAAATCACCGGCTCAGCCTCAATATATCATCACTGAAAATGGGGTGGGGTATCGCTTGATCAATGGAGAGATAGTTGATAATTAAATGGGGTCGATTTTGCTGAATATCGTTCTTTATAAAAACTTTATATGACGTAATGTATTTATTACATAAACCTTAGATCAAACTTTATACCATGGGATAAAGCGTTGAAGATAAGGTGGATATATGTTTTTTTATATTGAAATGACAGCAGCAGTGGTCTTTTTTATAGCTATGCTAACTCGTACTTGTTTTTTAAAATCAACGTGGCAGCAACTGACGACTGTTGCGCTACAAGTTATTTCTGTGTGGTGTCTGATCCATCTATTTTTAACCCATGTTTATCCTGAATTTTTGTTTGCGAAAAATGTGATTAGTGTGTGCTTTTCTATGGTATTTATCCTTTCAGGGTTAAAAGAACACTATGAATCAGATGCTTACCTAATCACCAACCCGACACCACGACGAAATAATAGGAACCAACATCATGGGTGAAATCAGTATTGGCAAACTACTTATTGTTGCTGTTATTTTCGTATTGTTATTTGGTACAAAAAAATTGAAAAACTTAGGCAGAGATTTAGGTTATGCATTAAAAGGTTTTCAAAATGCGGTTAAAGATGAGCCCGCTAAAGAGAAAACTGCTGATAAAAACGTGGTTGATGAAACGACTCGTTAGTATTTTTACGATGTAAGTGCATAGTGTCAATTGCTTGAAAAACTCAATATTATTTTGTCTCTCTGTTTAAATTTTATTAATTCGTTATGGTAACAGCAGAATTTTTGAATCGGTATTTATCATGAAACGTGGATTGATAATTGATAATAATCTTACAGTGAATAAAGCAGCGATCTTGCGTGTTGAATTTGATAGTTCATTTATTATGTTGTTCTTCGCAGATCAAACGGTTATTAATATTTGTCTAAAGCAAGATGAGCTACATTTTTCATCAGACCAAGCTTATTATCTCGCTGAAGCTGAGTTTGAGCGTGTTCAAACTGAAATTCAGGCGTATTTTAATAGTGAGTTATAGAAAATAGCGACGAGCTTTTAGTATGCGTTTAAACAGCAAATTGCACTAATTCTTATGAGCTGATGTGTAATTCTTCGCGCTATCGTTTGAATGTATAAAAGTTACGCATATGGTTTATACGGCACTTTACAATGTAAAATGTGATCGCTATCATACGCCGCACTTACGGAGAGATGGCTGAGTGGTTGAAAGCACCGGTCTTGAAAACCGGCATACGTTTATAGCGTATCTAGGGTTCAAATCCCTATCTCTCCGCCATATTTAGTTGTTAAGCTTAGGCTTGATGATAAAGCGAAATTTTAGTGCCGACTTAGCTCAGTAGGTAGAGCAACTGACTTGTAATCAGTAGGTCACCAGTTCGACTCCGGTAGTCGGCACCATTAAATTTCGGTGGGGTTCCCGAGTGGCCAAAGGGAGCAGATTGTAAATCTGCCGGCACTGCCTTCGAAGGTTCGAATCCTTCCCCCACCACCATGACAATTCCTCCTTAGTTCAGTCGGTAGAACGGCGGACTGTTAATCCGTATGTCGCTGGTTCAAGTCCAGCAGGAGGAGCCAAATAAAAAAGCCCGCAATTGGTTGCGGGCTTTTTTATTTCTGCAATTTTAAACAAATCTATAAAAAATAAGATTATGCAATCACTCCAATTCCTGGGAGCAATTTTGCTGGGGGAATTGTACGGTTGGTTCTTCCTGAACAAATCCTTTCAACAACCTACTGAAGCTGTGCCATCCATAGATATGTGGCTACCATCCCTATATCAGCCTACTGAGGTTGTCCCCTCCATGGGGAATTCCGTTGTCTTCAACCGTATAAAGATAATATCAATTGCGAGTGATATTGCAGCAGAATGAAAGCAAAATTTTGAGAGCGCACAATATCTTTATCACGCTTTTATATGCAATGAGTTGTTTTTGTCTTATTTCTATTTCATTTCACATCTGAAAATATTAAATGTGATTTAAATCATGTAGTTATATTTATGTTGCAATCTGTTCTATCGGTAATTAGTTGTGTTTTTAATGATGAGTTTTAAGCATTATTGTTGGTAATGTGAGCGAAAATACCTCAAAGGTTGAGAAATTGTTTGTTTTTGTTGCTGTGTTGTTTTTGCTATTTTATTTTTATTAAATATGATTCATTCAGGAATGTGTTGTTTTAATTATAAATCTTATAGAGAGAGAGGTTGCATGCACGACTTAATAACAGTCGCTATTACTGTATTCATGGGTTTTTTCGCGATGATGAATCCCTTTGCGAATACGGCAGTATTTGTGGGAATGACAGGTGGAATGCCAGCAAAACAAACAAGAGCAATTGCCGTTAAGGCTCTGGTTACGGCTTTTTGTATTATCACAACGTTCTGTTTTTTAGGAAAAGGGATCTTTAGTGTATTTGGTATTACGTTACCTGCATTACGTTTAGCGGGGGGAGTTTTAGTCTTTCTTGTTGGTTATCACATGCTGCAAGGTAATACATCAAGTATGCATGAAACAAAGGAAGAAGAAACATCTGGTAGTGGGGCTGATATTGCGATTTCTCCATTGGCTCTACCGTTACTTGCAGGCCCTGGTACGATTGCGACAGCTATGAACTACTCTGCAGCAGGGGGGATGTTTCATATTCTTGTGACGGTTTCTGCCTTTGCTTTACTGTGTGTTATCACGTTTTTTTGCTTTATTTATGGCCCTAAACTGATAGAAAAAATTGGTCAAAGTGGGATCAGTATTATTACGCGCTTAATGGGATTAATTTTAGCCGTGATTGGGATGCAGATGGGGATCCAAGGGGTTCACGATGCAATCGTGTTATTCTCTAGCGCTAAGTAAGATTCAGTTATATTTATAAATGAATGTGATGATTTATTAGACTAAGCCCATACATAGATTTTATATGTATGGGCTTAGTTTTATTAGACGAGGTATTGACCTTCCCTTTACTGGAACCTTTATGCTCATGACTCTTATTATTTTATGAATAGACAATGTATGAGTTGTTGTAACAAAGCCCCTAAAGGTGGCGCTTCTTTAGGTTTATTACTGAAATTTATTGGCGTTATTTTTTTATTGTTACTGGTGGTTGCGTGTTTCAGTCACTAGCATGATAGAACCGTTTATTTATTGTGTCTGTTGTTATGGGCGTGAGCATAAATAGAGCCCCCTTCTTTAAGTAGGTCTACGATTTCTGGCGTGATCTCTCGTGATATCGCCGGACATCCCCAACTGCGGCCTAGCATCCCAATAGCATGAATAACATTTGGCTCAGCGTAGCTTGCACCGTGTAATACAATTGCACGTTTTCGCGCATTTGAATTACTAGGGCTCATGCCATCTAATCGTAAAGAAATACCGTATTTACCATAATAAGCTTCACCAACACGGTAAGTACCTAAGCTGGTTTGCCTACTGTTCACCGTGTTGGAAAATTGGGTAGCATACAGTTTGCCGCTGTTTATACCGTGAGTGACAAAAGTTCGATGGAGTAGGGCTCTTTTCTCGATATCTATGATTAAAAATCTTTTAGAGTCAGAAGGTTGAGAGTAATCAATAATCGACATTATAGGTTTGTTGGCAACCCGTAAATGCTCACGATAAGCATTGAGAAATATATCAAACTCAACGTAATTTTGGAGCTGAGCATGGTCGTAAACCTTCCAAGCGTGTGTTGCTCTCATTGCGTTAGCGTAAGGACTACTAAAAAGTAAAGATGCGATAATGAGATATTTGAGTTTTAGACGGAAAAAAAGTGAAAACATCATAACCCCCTCCCATATTGAACGTGCTTATTAGATCGGTGATGGTATATAGAAGAGATGTATGAATATTCTGTGCCAATTATCTAAAAGACAATACATTGTTTACACGACTCAGCGTGGGCTTGGTTGCAGTATGTGATGGTCGAAAAGAAGAGATATCTCAGAAGTGAATAAAGAAAACTCGTGCTAAAACGAGCTTTCTAAATGGCATTTTGCAAACAATAAAGCGAATTATGATCGCGCATGAGCGTAAATTGAACCGCCTTCCTTTAACAAGTTGACGACTTTTTTGGTTAACTTCATTGGAATGGCTGGACACCCCCAGCTACGTCCAAGCATACCTAATTTTTTAATGGTACTTGGCTCTGCGTATTTTGCCCCATGCAGCACAATCGCACGTTTTCTTGCATTAGAATTTGATGGACTCATCCCATCAAGACGTAAAGAAAGTCCATACTTACCATGATAGGCCTCAGCAACACGATAGGTGCCTAAGCTGGTTTGTTTACTGTCAACAATATTAGAGAATTGTGTAGCATAAAGATTGCCGCTATTGATGCCGTGTGAAACAAAAGTACGGTAAAGCAGTTTTTTCTTATCGGTATCAATAATAAAAAATCGGCGGTTATTCGATGGCTGGCTGTAATCAATAATCGACATAATCGGTTTATCTGCAACACGAATATGTTCTTTATAAGCCGTCATAAAAATATTGAAGTCTAAGTGCTTCTTAAGTTTTGTTTCTTCATAAATAACTTTGGCTTGCTGTTGTAATGAGATCTTTGCATATCCGCTAGAACTAAAACTTAACAGTAAAACTATAAAAACACTCGTCCATACCTTCATCATTGCTTCCTGCAAAAATTTAAAGTGCGACCGTCAGTTTGATATTTGATCGGATTTTAAATAAAGCTATGGCTATTGATTTTTGGCTCAATAAGACAAAAAAATACTTTGGTTAATATTTTTTGATGCAAATATGAATCATTTTTAATGGTGAAATCTATAAAATGTTTAAATTTTGACTTATCGGTGATGTAAATATGACGTTATCAGTTAATCATCAGGTTTTATTATTGGCATGTATGGCATGCTGATCAGTAAACGATGATGTATTAATCGATAAGAGGAATGGTTCAATGGTGATTCAACCTGAAATTCAAGGTGTTGTGGCACGAACAGCACATCCTTATGGTTGCCAGCAAGCAGTACTACAGCAGATTGATTATGTACAGTCTGCTGCGCCGATCACACAAGGTCCTCTCCGAGTATTAATTTTAGGAGCATCATCTGGATTTGGGTTGGCATCACGTATTGCGTTGACCTTTGGTGGTGCGCAAGCGAAAACCTTGGGTGTCTCTTATGAACGAGGTCCAAGTGATAAGGGGGTAGGCTCTGCGGGTTGGTATAACAATATTTTCTTTAAGCAAGCGGCTGAGCAGCAAGGCTATACTGCCAAAAATATTGTGGGTGATGCTTTTTCAGATGAAGTGCGTCAACACGTAGCGCAAACAATACGTGATGAGTTTGGCGGACATGTTGATTTAGTGATTTATAGCCTAGCAACCGGTATTCGTCCCGATCCTGAAACGGGTAAGGTATGGCGTTCATGTTTAAAAACCGTGGGTGAAAATTTTTCTGGTTATAGTGTTGATTTAGAAAAAGATAAATTAGTCCCTGCGGAACTAACTGCTGCTAGTGACGAGGAAATTTTCGCTACAACAAAAGTGATGGGCGGTGAAGATTGGCAACAATGGATAAACTTTTTATTATCTGAAAACCTGTTAGCTCCAAAAGCTAAAACTTTGGCTTACTCATATATCGGTCCTGAGTCGACATATCCTATTTATCATCATGGGACGCTTGGTATTGCCAAGCAGCATTTACATCAAACCGCGCACGCAATTAATCAACAATTAGTTCAGATGATCAATGGTCAAGCTAACGTAGTGGTGTGCAAAGCATTAGTGACAAAAGCCAGTGTCTTTATACCGACATTTTCGCCCTATATATTGGCGTTATTTAAAGTGATGAAGCAAATGGGAAATCATGAAGGGTGTATTGAGCAAATGCAGCGTCTTTTTGCACAAAAAATTTATTCATCGGCTGATACTGAAACAAAACAGCGTAATGATTCAGACGAGCAATCAGATCAGGCTCTGATCAGAATGGACGATTGGGAACTAAAACCTGAAGTACAGTTGCAAGTAAACAAATTAATGGCAGAAATGAACGCTGACAACTTTAGACAGGTTGGCGACTATGCTGGATACAAGTCAGCTTTTTTAGCCCTTAATGGCTTTGGTTTATCATCTGTTGATTATACTCAGCCTGTTGATATTGAAGAGTTATCAAAATTAACGCCCTAATTATTGTAGGGTAACGGTCAATGCCTATATAAAGGATAGATATGCGCCAATTAACGACTTTATTAGAACAATGGCTTAATAGCTTTAATAAAGTGATGGATGAAACCATTGCCAGTGGTATTCCGTTTACCGTACCAACGGTGAGAGAAGGTCTTGCTGCCATTACTCGTGAGCTAGTCACCGAGATTCCCGATATTGCGTTAATTGAGAACTTAACGATTAAAGATAAAGTGCCTATTCGCATTTATCATCCTCAACCAGAGACGGCACTCCCCGTATTAGTTTTTTTTCATGGTGGTGGGCATATGTCGGGTAGTGTCGAGGTTTACGATCCTATTTGTCGGAAATTAGCACAACATAGTCAATTTATTGTTGTATCGGTTGAATATCCTCTTGCTCCCGAACACCCTTATCCTGCCGCGATTGATGATGGTTATTTGGTTTTACAATCGCTGTTTCAAACTTTGATCCGTGCTGAGTTAAATTTTGTACCGCAACTTTCTATTGCTGGAGATTCAGCGGGTGGTGCTATTTGTGCCACGTTAGCACGAATGGCACAATTTGATGATGAGGTTGAAATTACCAAGCAAGTACTCATTTACCCAAGCCTTGATTACACTTTAAGTTTTCCATCTGTTAATCAAAACGGTATGGGGTATTTGCTACAACAGTCTCGTATTGAATGGTATTTCTCGAATTACTTTCAGCATAATGAAGATAGACGTAAAGCATCACCTGTGTGGGGACCCTATAGTATGGCGCTGCCTGAAAGCTTAGTGATCACGGCTGAGTTTTGCCCATTAAAAGATGAAGGTATCGCGTATGTCGAAGCGTTAAAAAAGCAAGGTGTAGAAGCAGAGCATATCCATTTTGACCAAATGATCCATGCCTTCTTAAATATGGAAAACATAGTAAAAAGAGAGTGTGAGCAGGCTTATACATCTATAGGAGTTTTTCTTAATAAATAATTATGAATACATCTGAAAAAGAAAAGCCGTAATACTGAATTACGGCTTGATACTCGAGATGATTGTATTGCTTGCGTTATTCAAAGAATGATTCAAGTAGTGAATATAAGCCACGAAGTAAATCCATTTAACACCTTCCATAGTCAAAAATTGGCAACAGTAATCTGTGCGACATGCATCTCTGTTGCTCTATTCCAGAATAGATTTATTCGCTTTTTAGTCAATATTTGTTAGCGGGAATATCTCCGATAGTGAAGCTTGATCACGATATTTGAAACTTTGCATTAGTGGTAATACTTATCAGTATTTTCCTTCCGCTACACTTAGAAAAATAGTGGGATAAGGAGGTGCGAAATGTGGTTGAGTTCGAACTGTAGATATCTGTCTTCTTTTCTTTTTATCGTGGCTTTTTCGCTATTACTTACCGCTTGTGATGATAATCACCAAGAGATAGAGCTACATGCGGAAGGGTACCCTGATCTCAATAGGGTTGCCGCACACTCTGCTACGACACCAAAACAGTACCTTGCGTGCGCTAAAAATTATCGAAATAGCTGTTTAGTCAGCCAATTCCCACCGATAGGGTTAACGTTCAACACTGCAGTGACATTGACGGATATTGAGCAACGAATCTTTGTTTCTCACCCTTGGATGGCCGAGCAATTTTTATCTGCTTTAGCGTTGCTTTCGTCTGACGTCTTGCCTTTATTTCGCTCCGTCAGTGCTATCGTCATTGCTGATGATATTCGTCCTTCTTTTTATAGTGCTAATACTGCAACCATTTATATTGATCCTCGTTATTTATGGCGCAACGAGCAGGAGTGGCTAACAATTATTGCTAAGCCGGACTTTCGTGATCAATTTCAGGTTAATGTACCGTTTTTGGCGGTAAGGCAAAGTGTCGATAGTGAGGGAAATTATGCGCCTTGGGTGAGCAATGAGTATGCAGAAAATAATACGATGCGTACTACTGATCAGTTATTACCCGCCTTATTTAGGCTATTGGTGCATGAATTGGCGCATGCGGTGGATGCGATTCCACCTGCTTCCCTAACATCACTCGATCCTCATCGGACTATTTATCAAAACATCAACGCGATGACCCCATTAAATCAGACTCTCTATGATCGGTTTCCACTGCAAGATGGGCTTTTGTTTGATGCAGCCAATGTACTGTATGACGGTGTTACGCCAAGCTATGAGGTTAGTACACTCACTGCTTTACAAGCTGGTGCGCATTTTGAGGTAGAAGGTGCAAGTGATTTATATGGTTACAGTAACCGCAAAGAAGATATGGCAATGTTATTTCAGTCTTACATGATGTATGAGCACTTTGGCTTGCAGGATAGGTTTTTATTTCTTTCACAAAATGAGGGTATAGCACTGGGTTGTGGTCGTTATACCGTGGAATGGGGACAAACAGGGCGTATGTTTGATCCGTTAGTCTATGAGCGAATGGTGTTAGCGGCTGGAGCAATATTGCAGCGAGATCTCTCCGTTAGCTCTACCCCAGAGCGTAAAGCCATGCAGATCCCCACAGGAACATCTTGGTGTGAAATGATTGATGAATAGGTAGGAAATACGAACACTGTTGTATCTAACAGCATTCGCAAAGCATCATCATAAAACCCAATGTGATGATGTGCTTTATTATATCTAGTCAAACGAAGCATGATAGGGCTAGTCCCAATCCCAATAACTACTTTCATGCTGTTGAGTAAATAACATTCTGTAGCCACTAATTGTATGATGACTGATGTTGGTCATGACTTTTTTAAATTGCTCGGTGGTGAGGTGAATAAGATTTTCATGATCACCCGCTTCAAGGTAAATGTCGTCGATATCAAACAGTATGTTATCGACGATCATATCCAGATGATAGATCTGCCCTAGATTGGGGATCGCGCCGGGGCTACAGTCTTGGAATAGCGATGACAGTTCGTGTTCACCAACTAAATAGTACTTTTTACCCGTAATTTTACTCACCTTATCTAACATAACGCGACGATTTGCCGGTATTACAGCCATGAGGTAGTTGTGTTGTTGATCTTTTAAGATGACAGATTTAGCCACCTTCGTTGTGGGAACGTGTGCTGACATTGCGGAATTAAAGGATGAGTCGGTAGGACGATGGTGAGTTAGTTTAAGTTCAATATTATGGTGTGATAAATATTGTTCGACAGAGATTGCTGTGGCCATCATTGCCTCCTCATATCTTCGCCTTGGTTTATTTTAAAACGCCGATTCTCTTTTACTTATATGCTACTCATAAACGCGACATTTAACAGTAAGTATGGCAGGTATCTGCTGTTGTAGATGAGTTTATCAATAGAAAAATATAGTCAGAGTGGGTGCATTTTATTATTTAAACTGACTTTCTAGTGCGAGTAACTGTTGCTTAATATGATTTCCTCCCGCATATCCTCCTAAATTACCACTTTTAGTGATCACTCGGTGGCACGGTACAATAACGGATAAGGTATTTTTACCGTTAGCGCTACCGACAGCACGACACGCGTTTGGATTATCAATAGCATTTGCTAATTGTTGATAGTGCCATGTCTGACCATAGGGAATTGTCGTTAATGTTTGCCATACACGTTCTTGAAATTGTGTGCCTTGAAACGATAAAGGTACTGAAAATTGTTTTCTATCACCTGAAAAGTATTCAGCTAATTGTTCCTCACATTGCAGCAAGATAGCATGGTCTGGTTTAAGTATGGCGTGATGTAAAGAGGGGATAGTATGGCTTTCAAACCAAACAGAAAGCAGTGCATTATCGTTTGCCGTGAGAGTCATTTTCCCTAATGGGCTATCAATGTGTTTGAAAAAGATATCCATATCGGCTTGCCAAATTCGAGGTGAGTGATGGCTTTATTATGGGGAATATAAATCTGCAATTCAAACGTTGGTATTTAGATGTTAAAAATAACAAAACAAAAGATAGAAAACGCTAACCTTGCATATAAAATAACAAGGTTAGCTGAACATTATTTATTATTTAACGTGTTGCTTTAAATAGTCTAATGCACCTTTAATTGCGGCAACTTGCGCCATATTACATTCTTTTTCTGTCACGCGCGGGCTATCAGGATAGACTTCGGTCGTCGAGGTATACAACGCATCTGTTACGCTTGCACATAATCCTAATGCTTTTAATGGGTAGTTAATTACGCCTTCTTGGGTAATCGCTTCACCAATAATATTTCCGTTGTCATCAGGTGGCGCTATATGGGTAACGTGGCGTACTTCATCAATAATTGCAGTTTGGAAAGCATCTTGAGGGTTTTCAGTATCACCAACCACATAGAAGCCGTCAGGTACACTGTCTTCAATATATTCTTTACCGTCACGCGCTGCTAGTGCAGGACGAAACTCGGACTCGTCGGTATCCGTCGTTTCATGAAGATCAATATGCGCTAGAAATGATGTTTTTTGCTCTTGAACTAAGCGCATTAAAGCCGCTGATTCTTCTGCTGGGCTATTGGGGATGAATGAGCGGTTAGGATCAACAGCGTTAGGGTTCCAACGGTTGATGGTTTCATAGCCCCAAGGGCTCACACAAGGCGCAATCAGAATATTAAAATCATCACTGTAGTGTTTAGCTTCTAAAGCGGCAAATGCAAGTGCGCCGTGGACACCGCTCGTTTCATAACCGTGAATACCACCGGTGATTAAAATTGTTGGTTTATTGCTATCCCAATTACGCGATTTTATCGCAAAAAGAGGGTATTTATCAGGGGCATAAGACAGAGCACCATACTGAGTGACATCAAAATCATTTTTCAATGCATCAATTTTTGTCACAACTTGCTCAAGGTAAGAACGTTTAATGGTTGTCTGTGCTAACCATTGTGCTTTTTCGTCGCTTCCCCAAGCTTTACCTGCTTCACCAATGTGGTAGGTAGATGACTGCATTATTGCCTTCCTATTTTTATTTTTAAATTAAATAACTTTTTACATTATGCTTAAGTTTTTGGCAAATATGGTTTTATTTATAACGAATACTGTTGCTGTAGATATAAGGTAATTTTATATCGAAAAATATTAGATGAATATTATTTATTAAATTCAATCAGGAGCTTGCAGTAAATTAAATATTTTTGATTTTTGATACAAGTAATTAAAGGCTCAATATTAAGTTGCAATAACAACCGACAAAAGAATATTGTCATACAAATTAAAGGGGATATAGTGAATTCGTTGTCACAAATAACATACTAGGAAAAGACGATGAGTACTATCTTGAATGAATCACAAATTGAAGATGCAAAATTACACCTTACTCGTCCTCTAGCCACACCTACAGATTTAAGTGTAGACGCGACTAAAGAGATCAGTGGTGCACTAACAGCGATCCTTGCTGATGTTTATGCAATTTATATGAAGACCAAAAATTTCCATTGGCATATGAGTGGTGCACATTTTCGTGATTATCACTTAATGCTTGATGAGCAAAGTGTTCAATTGTTTGCAATGACCGATGACATTGCTGAACGTGTGCGTAAAATTGGTGGAAAAACTTTACGTTCTATTGGTGAAATCTCACGTATGCAGCGTATTTTAGACAATGATGCTGATTATGTTGAACCTGCAGATATGCTTGCTGAACTTTGTAGTGATAACAAACAATTAGCTGCAGAACTTCGTGCTGCGCATACTTTATGTGATGACTGTGGAGACTATTCATCAGTGAGTATGATTGATAACTGGATCGATCAAACCGAGCGTCGTGTTTGGTTCCTTTATGAATCATATCGTCATTGATAATGAATCTCTGTCTATTACGATAGAAAATGAAGCTTCTCTATAAAATTTAATAGAGAAGCTTTTTTATTATATTTGTAGCAAGATGCATTGATTAATAAAGAATAAAAAGAGAAGCATCATATAATAACGATGAAACAAAGCGTTATGTTTGAAAAAAGTTGGTTTATTTTTTGCAGATATTCATTCTTCACAGTGGGAGAGATGAATGAGTATTGTTGCAGGTGTGATTTCAGAAGCTTGGACTTCAGATTTATTGCTCATAAAAAAAGAGATCGCTCAACATTTATCGCGTAATCCAACCGATATAAGGCATGAGTATTTCGATAATCATTTGTACTTTTGCCGAGTCGCCATTGATTGTCATCGCGAATCGAGCTGGGCTGAAAATCATTTACGCTTTTCTATGGTTCTTGGACATACCTTAATGTCTTCTTCACTGACTCAAGACGTTAATACGCTTTTGCAGCAGAGCCTTTCGAATTTCCCACAATTATTGGCTAAGGCTCAAGGTACGTATTGCGTGCTAGATTATAATAAACAACGGCGTGCATTAACTATTTTTGCCGATAGTTTGGCAATACGTCCACTTTATTATATGAAATATAAAGGGAGCGTAATTTTTAGTTCCTGTTTACGTTTGTTCAATGAATTGAGTGTGACGTTAACGACCAACTTAGCAGGGGCGACTGAATATGCGGTAATCGGTTATTCACTTGGCAATAAAACCCACTATAACGAAGTGTACTCTATCCAACCGGGAGAAAAATTAACCTTAACAAGCACTTCACTTGTTAAAGAGCGGTACTTTCGATGGTCTGATATGCCGTTTAATTGTATTGATGATAGTGAGGGAACACTTCAGTTGGATCATGCCTTTAAGCAAGCGGTCGACCTAGCAATAGGTAATGATCTTCATGCGATCAGTACACTGTCGGGGGGGTTAGATTCTCGTGTTATTGTCGCTGAGTTGTTAAAGCGCGGAATAAAATTAGAATGCATGAACTTTTCCTATCAACGGTCGCAAGATGAGGTTTATGCCGAAGTTTTTGCACAATGCCATGATTTTCCACTGCATATTGTGAATGTCAGTGATACTCAAGAGCAGACTGTTGAGCAACGTTTAGGACATTATTGGCGATCGACACAGTATCCATTTTATCTGCAAGTGGAGAGGCCTAGGCTAGTATGGTCGGGTAATGGTGGCAGTGTATGTATTGGTATGGTGTTTTGTGATGATCAGATTCTTGCCGCATGTGCCAGTGGCGATCCTTTTGCTGTGGCAAAAGCATATTTAAAACATCAGCATGCTTATATTCCTAAACGAATGGTAAAACAAGGGGCGAAATTGCAGCAGCAGTTAGAGCTAAATATTGTTGAATGCTTATGTCAGTACTCACACTTACCATTAGATAAAGCATTTCAACTCTTTTTATGGGAAAACGATCAACATCAACATATCGCTCCTGCACTAGAAGATATGGATAAATTTCGATTAGATTTTCACTTACCGTTTTACAGTAAAGCGATGCTGGAAGTGATGTTCGCGTTACCGGTATCTTCAGCGGTAAAACATCAACTCTATATGAAATGGCTTAATCAGTCATATTCAGAAGCGTTACTTACGCCGTGGCAAACCTACCCGGGACATTTACCTTGTCCGCTAAAAAATAATCTATTACCGCCGTTAAGCCAGTGGCAGTTAGCGTCGAATGTTAGAAATAAACTGGATTTACTGAAAATAGGTGTCAGCACCTTATTTGATGCAAAAGGTGAGTTTTATAATCGTCATTATCTAGGGGCTAATTGTATACTGACAGCATTAGGCTTACACCGTGGTGAATCAACATTGAATGTTGTTAAGCGTATGAATCAAGTCCTGAAATCCCCTCATTAGTAATCATAGGCAGAGTTAGCTAAAATACGCAGCCTAGTTATCGACAGTGATGAGTTCTGTGTTATATGCGATTTTTAAAACTATCTGTTCACCCTGATCTTGCCAATATTGACTTTAATACAACTGACTTAGCAATATTTCAACGCGATGCCGCAAGAGCCATTGTATTAAATGGTGAAGATATTTTGATGTTATACACAGAGCGTTATCATGATTACACCTTACCTGGTGGTGGCATTGATGCTGGAGAAGATAAAGTCGAAGGGTTGATCCGAGAATTACAAGAAGAAACTGGCGCAAGAAATATTCGAGATATTAAAGCGTTTGGTCAATATGACGAATATCGCCCGCGGTATAAGCCAGATCATGATGTGGTTTATATGAAATCATACTGTTACGTTTGTACTATTGATAAAGAGTTAGGCGCAACTCGCTTTGAAGATTACGAAATTAAAAATGGTATGAAGCCAGTATGGATCAATATTTTTGATGCGATAGCGCATAATGAAGAGACGATGAAACATTCTGAGAAAAAGGGGATGTCGATTGAGCGTGAAACCTTTTTATTGAAACTGATAGCAGAAGAGCTCATCACTGTTAATGCATAAAAAAACGGAGGTATTGAGCCTCCGTTGCATTGAAATCAATCGGTGAATTATTTTACTTTCTTAAATGTCACGGTGTGACGTTCAGAGCTGATAATCAATGTGTTCTGGTTCACTAGGTAATCTGATGGACCTGTTAGCATTCTTTTTACGAATCCATCAACAATAGCTTGTTCGTTTTGAATACACATTTTACGGGTTGACGCTAAATTTTTAGTCAGTAAATTCTGGCCAGTTAGTGTCAGCTTGCCTTTTAATGTATTACAGCCGTGGTAAGTGACCGTCAAATTATTATCAATCACTAATTCTGGCTTTTTAGGTAATGCATCTACAGGCTCTGAATGCCCATCAATCGCCATTACTTCCCATGTGCTTGGAAGCGCAGCAGCATCTTTAGGAGAAGAACTACAACCAGTTAATAGTGATGTCAGTAAAAGCGTACTTAATAAAATCTTTTTCATTATTTTTCTCATGTCGTATAGCAAGAAGGTGCGTTAGATACAGGTGTTGACGATGATAAAGAGCAACGGTCAATAGTCAGATGTGTCAAAAATAACGCAATATTATTCTGTGTCTTGCTTACAAAAGTCAGATGAACATTAAAACTTAACAAGCCATGAAGTGTGACAAATAACCGTAAAAATGTAAACGGCATCTGTTTTTTATTTTTATGTTTTTATTCATTCATAAATATATGAATAATAGAAGTACTCATGATCATTAAGGATAATTATTTGATGCAGAAGATTACGCTAAGTTCACCCACTGGAGATAAGTATATAACACCATCAAAAGTGGTATGTGTTGGTCGAAATTACGTTGAGCATATCTATGAGTTAAATAATGAAATTCCTACGCAACTTGTCTTGTTTACGAAACCCAATTCTGCCATTTCTCAACAACTCAAAGCTAAGCATAGTAACGATTCCGTACATTATGAAGTTGAAATTTGTTTTATGTACCAACAAGGTCAGTTTATGGCTGCGGGAGTGGGAATAGATTTAACAAAGCGAGAATTGCAAGCGACCTTAAAACAAAAGGGCCTACCGTGGGAACGAGCAAAAGCGTTTGATGGATCCGTGCTTTTTAGTGATTTCGTGCCACTTCCTAATATTGCTGAAACGGAATTTGAAGTGGTGTTTGAACAACAACAAGAGGTTTTACAGCGAGGCGTTAGCTCTCAAATGATCACAAAACCTGCCGCTATTTTGCAGGAAATCCAATCATTCATGACATTAGAAGATGGTGATATTGTTATGACGGGAACACCAAAAGGTGTCGGCGAAGTGAATGCTGGTGGTCATTACACTGCAAGCCTTTATATTGATGGGCAAAGAGTGGTCGCCCAGTCATGGGATGCGGCATAGCGTGATAATCAACTGATTTTTAATTGACAAAAATTTCGCATATTTACAGCTAAGCATTGTTACAATACTTAGCTGTTTTTCTATGTGAAGAAAGTAATGTTTCAGCAAGAGCATGTGATTAAATTAGCAAATATGAAAATGCCGTTTGGTAAGTACGCCGGTCGAATCCTTATCGACTTACCTGAAGAGTATTTATTGTGGTTTCAGAAACAAGGATTTCCTGACGGTGAGTTAGGTATGCTGATGGCTTTGGCGCTTGATTTTAAAATTGAAGGTCTCGAAAGCGTGATTCGACCATTGCGCAAAGACTAAGCGTCGTTTTAATACAGGTAATAGAAAAGATTTTTAAATGAAAAAAGTATTCTCATCTATATTGCTGTTTTTGGGTGGATTGACATTGTCAGGTTGTGCCCAGCATTATGCGGCAATCAGTGATATTCCGTTTGCTGATGCTAACTTTAAACGTTGCGTCATTTTGCAAGGCAAAGTATATAGCGAACACATTACTGAGTTGAAATGTGACGGTTTACATATATCAAAAATTAAAGAATTAAGTAACTTTCCTAACTTACAACAGTTAGATTTATCTCATAATCATTTAACCCAGCTTGATGTTAGTCATAATCCAAAATTAGCGCTACTTAGTGTTGAAAACAACCAGCTTAATAAATTGAATATTAAGCATAATAAAAAATTAAGAGTGCTTAATGTGAGTTTCAATCACTTAGTATCGCTTGATGTGAAAAAAAATAAAAATCTCACGTATTTAAATTATTCAGGAAATCATATTAAAGATGTGGATATTCAGAATAATCCACATTTATTAGCCCCTTATGAAAAAGCCTACATTACTAATGGCCCCTCTAATTAATCTCGTTAAAATCAGATAAGGAAAGCATTTTATGTTTAACGGAATGCATCATGTTGCGATCATATGCTCTGATTATCAGCGTTCTAAGTACTTCTATAGTCAAATATTAAAACTAGAGATCATTAATGAAACCTATAGAGCGCAACGTCAGTCGTACAAACTCGATCTACGTTTACCAGATAATAGCCAAATCGAACTGTTTTCTTTTCCTGATGCACCTCAAAGACCCAGTTATCCTGAGGCCCAAGGGCTACGTCATCTGGCGTTTTCAGTTGATGATGTGGAATCTGTAGCAGCATATTTAGTTGAACATCATATTGAGGTAGAAGCGATCCGTATTGATGAATTAACGGGAAAGAAATTTACTTTTTTTAGCGATCCAGATGGATTACCACTTGAGTTATATCAGTCTTAACGTTGAGAAGTGTGGGTTTTTAGCTAACAAAGATATGCATATAAGGGTATATTGTATTGGTTAATAATTAATCATTGGAAGGGATGTAATGCGCAGGATTATATTTAATCAGAAAGGTGGGGTGGGTAAATCAAGTATTACCGTAAATTTAGCGGCTATTAGTGCGGCGAAAGGGTACAAGACATTGGTGATAGATCTCGATGTACAAGGTAATTCAAGCCATTATTTAGGGTTCGATATTAATCAAAAAAGCGATAAAACCATTGCTGATTTACTTAATCAAACCGCTTCTTGGTTTTCAATGGCATCACCAACATTGGATTACCCCCAACCGACCGATTATGATAATTTATTTCTTATTCCATCGAGCCCCAAATTAGATAAATTAGAGCCAGAATTAGAACGCCGCTATAAGATTTATAAGTTACGTGAAACTTTAGATGAATTAGAAAAAGAGTATGAACATATTTATATTGATACCCCACCAAACCTAAATTTCTATACTAAGTCGGGATTAATTGCGGCGCATAACTTATTGATCCCATTTGATTGTGATAGTTTTTCACAACAGGCATTGATCAATTTAATGGACAATTTAGCAGAGCTTCGAGACGATCATAATCGTGAGTTGTCATTAGAAGGTATTGTGGTCAATATGTTTAATGCTCAGGCAAATTTTCCCCGTCAAATTATTGAGAGTGTTAAAGAATTAGGCTTCCCAGTATTAGAGCCTTATCTACCTCAATCGATCAAAATGAAAGAATCACATTTTCAACAAATCCCGCTTATTCATTTCCAACCAAAGCATAAGTTAACTCAGCAATTTTCGCTATTACATCAACAATTAAGTGATGTTAAACAAGCTGTCAAAAGTTAGCCGTATTTTTTATTGCTTACAATTAAAAAGAGCGAGATTAATGCTCGCTCTTTTTCAGGTTAGTCATCTTTGTTGGGAAAATGCTTTTCGTATTCTTCCATAAAATCTTGTCGAATTTCTTGCTCTAAATGTGTCGCTTGCTCTGTTGGACAAAATAACATGAAGTGAACAATTTGTTCGCCTGTCGCACCACTACTGATATGGATGTGTGGCTCTGAGCCCGGTAAATCAACACCCGCATGTTTTTCTATCATGCTGTTATAGCGACGAGCGACGTCTATAAAATCTTCACAATGGTGCTCTATTTTTTTGACCATAGTTGGTAGTAAAGGGTAGAGGTTGAGGAAATTGGGTACGACGATAGAAAAGTTATGGTAAACATAACGCTTCATAAAATTGAGGTTTTTTACTGGGTAAGTGAAAAACATGCTATTGGGTAAGGTTGCTGTTTTCCCTGTGTAATGATATTGGCCATGATGAAGATCGATTTCTTGGATAACCGTTGCCATCATATTGTGTTCGATGACTTCGCCACATAACTTGCCCACTTCAATCCAATCACCGATTCGAAACGAACGTGAGCTTGCGCGTTGAATTGATCCTGTAATACAAAGAATAATTTCTTTCGATGCGACAACAATGGCAACCGCGATCGCTGTGACAGATAATGCAAACTCATTAATTTCTGAGCGCCAAAGGATGAAGAGTAAAAGGATAAGAATAGAAAAGGTGCCATTTTTGGTTCGAGACATCCATTTTCGTTGTTCTTCTGAAAGAAAGAGTTCTTCCCCTCGAATTTTGGTCAAAACCAGACGACGGATCAGTGAAATAAACACAATGATCAGAGCACTTAGTAGTAATTTGTGTGCGATGAGGAAATTAATAACTTCCGTAACCTTATCCATCGTTATTCCTTTTTATTTCAATACATCAATAAAGAGTTATATCAAAAAAAACAGATGAATGTGTTAGAGAAATCAAAACTTTATAGAATTGGGTATAAGACAACTTGGTATTTGAAAATAGAGTACAGAGAAAAAGAGCGATAAGCTCCTTTAAAAATGTGATGAGATCTTATTTATTATCGCGTTTGTATCATTCAGTAAAAGAACGTTGGTAAGCGACGGCAATTTTTTGATGATTTAGTTGGGTGTTAATGGTGAGTGCAATATGAGGTTTTTGATGAAAACAGCCATTATCGAGGAGATAATTAGTGAAACTATCAAAAGTCCATGTTAACTGATTCTATTTAGAGCTTGATATTCATGTTAGTGTTTTCATTGGGTGTTTTTTATACGGAGGTGATGGTGAAAAAACAAGTATGGACACAGTTCAGAAGATAAAGCACAAGCATGTAATGAGTTTGTAGTGTTTAGCTCAGTAACAGTCGTCTCTTTACTTGCTAGCATCGCAGGCTTAATAACATGATTGGTTGGTATCAGCTTACCCTTCTTGTCATTCCATTCATGTTCGTCATTATAGCTATGTTGTTTATGTTTAAACCTAAATTAATAGTTTCGATTTAACCTCAAAAGTAACGCTATGTTTATGATTATTTATCGTAATTTTAAGGACTTCAGTCTAAGTTTGATAAAGATAGAATCATAAAATGTAGAGAATCTCTGAGTATGAAAAGTGACATAATTCTTATCGGTAAGGGCGAAAACAAAATTGGGATCCATCCTAAATATGCCAATCGTCATGGTTTTATTGCTGGAGCAACAGGTACAGGTAAAACGGTAACACTTCAATGTTTAGCTGAGGGTTTTTCATCCCTTGGTGTCCCCGTTTTTCTTGCTGACGTAAAAGGTGACTTATCAGGTATGGCGAAGGCTGGTACTGATAACGCAGTTGTTCAAAAACGTTGTCGAGAAATTGGTATTGATGATTTTCAATTTACTTCCTTTCCCGTTGAGTTCTGGGATTTGTTTGGGAAAGAAGGGGCAAAAATCCGCGCGACGTTAGAAGACATGGGACCGCTATTATTAAGTCGTTTGTTAGATTGTAATGATGTCCAAGAAGGGTTAATTAATTTAGCGTTTGAATATGCAGAAGAAAATCAAATGCCGATGTTGGATTTGGATGATTTTTCTACCGCACTAAATTACTTAGGCGATAATTCAAAACAACTGGGTGGGATGTACGGACGTATCAGTAAGTCCTCTATTGCTGCTATTGAGCGGCGTTTATTGGGCTTTAAACGCCAAGGTGGTAGCGAGTTTTTTGGTGAGCCAGCATTGGATTACCATGATTTCATGAAAACTGCCGCAGATGGTCGAGGCATTATAAATATTCTTGATGCCAGTACCTTGATCCAATCACCAAAGTTGTACTCAACCTTCTTATTATGGTTGTTGTCTGAGCTTTATGAAAACCTACCGGAAGTCGGTGATCTCGATAAACCTAAATTTGTGTTCTTTTTCGACGAGGCTCATCTCCTGTTTGATGATGTACCGAAGGTCTTCTTAGATCAGATTGAGCAAGTGGTACGTTTGATCCGCTCTAAATCGGTTGGGATCTATTTTGTAAGTCAAAATCCAACCGATATTCCAGATTCAGTATTAGGACAGCTGGGTAATCGCATTCAACATGCGTTACGTGCCTATACCCCAAAAGAGAGAAAAGCCGTAAAAGTTGCAGCTGAATCATTTAGGGATAACCCAAATTTAGATGTAGTTACCTTACTGGGTGAATTAGGCGTAGGTGAAGCACTAGTATCAGTATTAGAAGAGGGCGGTGTACCATCGGTAGTTGAACATGTCACTATTCGCCCTCCAGAGTCGCAAATTGGGCCTATTCGTGCTGATAAGCGCATTGAAATGCTAAACGCCAGTCAGTATTTTCAGCAATATAAAGTAGCAGTGAATCGTGAGTCAGCCCATGAGATATTAAATAAGCGCACAGAGCAGAAAAAGCAGCAAACACAAGAAGCTGAACATGATAAACAGGAACGTGCAAGTATTCGAAAACCTCGTCGCTCTCAGCGCCAAACATACACTGAATCGTTTATTAAAACCTTATTAAGGCAACTTGCGAATGCAATCGTAAGAGCGTTATTCAAGCGGCGTTAATTTGATGACTAAATCTCTTCTGTGTTATCGATAAAGAGATACGGTGTAAATCTTATATTGTTGTAGATAAATATGTTACTGAGCCCATGGCTTTTTTATAAGAAAAGCGTAAGGTCTTAAGCTTCTATTTTTAAAGGATAATAGTAGACGTGCATATTTTTACAGATAGAAAAAAAATCCTGATTGATACGCGAAGTTCTGATGAGTTCTTAGCGGGTCATGTTGAAGGTAGTGTATTTGTTGGATTTGGCGGGAAACAATTTAAATGGTGGCTTGAATTAATGCTACCGGATAAAAACATTCAATTAGACGTTATTGCTTCACCTAATAATCAAGACCAAGTAAAAGAAACATTGCAATCACTAGGTTATACCCATATCCGTTTTCAAGCGCTTGAGGGGACACTGTCTCAGGTTGAACATATATCTGCTGAAACGTTAGTAACGAAGGCATCAGATCTAAATATTTTAGATGTGCGTGAACAAGATGAAATAGCAAAAGGTGCGCTACCTAATGCTGAGGCATTACCGTTATCCGATATTGTGCAAGGCAAACTGCCTTCAGAGAAAGATAACTTTGTTGTCCATTGTGCGGGTGGATACCGTTCTTTGATTGCTATCTCATTGCTTAAATTACTACGACAATGCCATTTTATTCAAATTGATGGCGGATTCTCTGCAATTAAACGCCATATATAACTGTTTTATATAAAATTAAGTCATTGATAAATAATGTTTATTGATATTGTTTTTTATAAAAGTTATCGATGGCTTTGTTTTTCTCCTTCTAAAAAAAACTTTTTTTGGCCTAAAAATAGCTTTTCGAGGGGGATTTTTAATACGGTTAAATGTTATCAAAATGTTGTTGATTGTTTGCCTCTTGTTGCAAAATCCATGAAATCTAGAAATTCTTGTACGAATATTTGTGCAAAAGAATTGATCCCTGACTTATTTTTTTTGAAAAATAGCCAGTCTCTGAAATGCTGAATACATGTTTCTACTAATAAAAAAAGTCATACCCTGTACCAGACGTAGAAGCATTATATGCTTAATGTTGAGTATAAATTCAAGGATTGAGAGATAGATTATGATTCGATTTAACCTTTGTGCAGCAGGAATATCCCTTGCACTGTCAGGCGCTGCTTTCGCGGCCCCTACGGCACCAAGCATTGATCTGTATGGTTCTAACAACCTTCAGTTCTCTAAAATTGAGCTAGCGATGGAAACAACATCTGGCTATAACGACATGGTTAAATACCATGACAAAGCTAAGATTAATGTGAAATTTAACCAATGGAGTGGTAAATCAGGCGATACTTACAACATCTATTTTGATGGTGAAAAGGTCGCATCTGGTCCAATCAAAGGTAGTCAAACCACCGCTTCTTTTGAGTACGAGCAAGGCGGCTTGTACCAAATGGAAATCGAAGCCTGTGACGAAACAGGATGTGCGAAAAGTGCGCCAGCACAAATCACCATTGCAGATACAGATGGTTCACACTTACCTCCTCTAGCAATGAATGTTGATCCAAACAACAAATCATTTGATACCGACCCAAGCGTTGTTATGGGGACGTATTTCGTTGAGTGGGGTATCTATGGCCGTGAATATACAGTAGATAACATTCCTGCAGACAACTTGACCCATATTCTTTATGGCTTCATCCCAATTTGTGGTCCAAACGAGTCTGTGAAATCGGTAGGTGGTAATAGCTTCAACGCACTACAAACTGCGTGTAAAGGTGTTAATGATTACGAAGTTGTTATCCATGACCCATGGGCTGCATTCCAAAAGAGCTTTAAGCAAGCAGGTCATGAATATAGCACACCTATCAAGGGTAACTACGCAATGCTAATGGCATTGAAACAGCGTAACCCTGATCTGAAAATTATCCCATCAATCGGTGGCTGGACATTGTCTGACCCATTCTTTGATTTTGTAGATAAAGCAAACCGTGACACATTCGTTGCCTCTGTTGAGAAATTCCTAAAAACATGGAAATTCTATGATGGTGTAGATATTGACTGGGAATTCCCTGGTGGCGGCGGCCAAGCAGCAGATCGTGGTGATGTAGTAAAAGATGGTCCTGCTTACATTGCGTTAATGCGTGAACTGCGTGCGATGCTTGATAAGCTAGAAGCTGATACAGGTCGTACTTATGAGCTAACATCAGCAATCGGTGTTGGTTACGATAAAATTGAAGACGTTGATTATGGCGAAGCTATCCAATACATGGATTACATCTTCGCAATGACATACGACTTCTACGGCGGTTGGAACAACGTTCCTGGTCACCAAACAGCACTTTACTGTGGTAACTTCATGCGTCCTGGTCAGTGTGACGGTACTGGTCTAGATGAAAATGGCGAACCGTACAAAGGACCTGCATACACCTCTGATATTGGTATTCAGTTACTGCTCGATCAGGGCGTTCCTGCTAATAAACTGGTTCTTGGTGCTGCAATGTATGGTCGTGGTTGGACGGGTGTAACACCTGATACGCTAACAGATCCAACAGATCCAATGACAGGTACAGGTACTGGCAAACTGACGGGCAGCAAAGCTCAAGGTGTTTGGGAAGACGGCGTTATTGATTACAAAGGCATTAAATCATACATGCTTGGTGCTAACAGCCAAGGTATCAATGGCTTTGAATATGGTTACGATGAGCAAGCAGAAGCACCGTATGTGTGGAATCGTTCAACAGGTGACTTGATCACATTTGATGATGAGCGTTCTGTTAAAGCTAAAGGTAACTACGTTAAATCACTTGGCCTTGCTGGTTTATTCTCATGGGAAATTGATGCGGATAACGGTGATATCCTAAATGCAATGCATGAAGGTGTATCGGGCGCGGTGATTGATAAGCCAAACAAGGCACCAACAGCAGCAGCTGGCGTGGATCAAACGGTTTCAGGTCCTGCATCTGTAACACTTGATGGTTCAAGCTCGAAAGACTCAGATGGTAGCATTGCTAGTTATGCTTGGGAGCAAGTATCAGGTACAGCGGTAGCATTAACTGGTGCTGATTCTGCTACAGCAAGTTTTGTCGCTGCAGAAGTGGTAGAAGCTGAGCAATTAACGTTCAAACTAACAGTAACAGATAACAAAGGTGCATCGTCATCAGATACTGTTGTTGTCACTGTAACCCCTAAAGATGTTGTCGTACCACCAACAAACACGGCACCAGTTGCAAGTGTAACTGCACCACAAACAGCAAACGCTGGCGATGTAGTTGTTGTTGATGCATCAGCTTCTTCTGATGCAGATGCGGGTGATACGCTAACATTTGATTGGACATTACCAGCTGGTGTTAATGCAACAGTTAATGGTTCACAAGTACTATTTACTGCGGCTGAGTACTCGCAAGACACTAACGTAGTCTTTACTGTAACGGTATCTGATGGTGAAGCAAGCTCAAGCGCTTCAGCGACAGTTGTTGTTGCTAAACATACAACGGTAGAGCCACCTGTTGATACATGTGATAACGCATGGGACGCAGCAACAGTTTACACTGGCGGTGACCAAGCGACTAAAGATGGTAAGGTTTGGGAAGCTAAGTGGTGGACACGTGGCGAAGACCCTGCGAAATCTGGTCAATGGGGTGTATGGAAAGAAGTTGGCGTAGCTAACTGTCAATAAGCGTAAAATTAATGAGCTGGTAATAGTGCAGCAATAATCTACTCATCAGCCATTACAAAATGCTTTAAGTAATTATCCCCTGAGACATTTAGTGTCTCAGGGGATTTTTTATTATGCGGATAAAAAAGGCGCTAAGCATTAAGCAAAGCGCCTTTAAGATATTGATTACATTATGTTAGTTAATGTATTAACGGCTAAGAAATGCGTAGCCTGTTGTAAATGCAGCTTCTTGGAATTGACGTAAACCGGTATCACGGAAATCAATCGCCATTGGATTACGCTTTAGCTTTTGCTTTATGTCAGCATTGGTCATGAAGTTAACATCAACATCTGGAATAAGCTGGATAGCTGATTCTAATTTAAAGCCTACTGCGCTACCTGCAAACTTACCACGCGTTTCACGGTTACGGATTACAACTTTATCTACTTGGTAATCATCCAGTAGTTTTTTAAATGCGAATTGGAAATCACGCATTTGTTGGTTATCTAGAGAATCTTCCATGATGAACTTTTGTGTACGACATTGTGGAATATCGAACATGCCATTTTGAAGTGAAAGAAGGCAAATAACCGCTTCGTTACTACGTAGCTCAACAGCACAAATTTTCATGTTAACACCTGAATCTGAATATTTTGGCGCTTATTGTAGGCGAAAAAGTGATTTGCTGTTAGTACCTATTACATTTTTATCGTTCTTTGAGTTAGAGGCGCCTAATGAGTGAGTCTTCGTAAAGGACAATGAAAGAGAGGGGAAATGAATAAGATATGTAAACGCATTTTTTCGTAATGGTATAGCGTTGCATTATTTTATGATGAACTACATCGTAAAAATCAAATCATTTTAAGATTGTTAAAAAGTAATATGAATAATTACTACTAAGTATTTTGCGTGGTAGTAGTGACAATGTTTCTTAACTTTTTAAGGGTAATATCGGTTTTTTTTTGTAGAAAGAATGGCTCTGATACAGCAAAGCTAGATTTAGCTATCAATGTTTTAGTGCGTTGTATGAAACAACCAATCATGCATTTAGGGCTATTATTGTTAACCATGGTTGTTTCGGTTAACGCAAGAGCTGATAGTGATCATTTATTATTACCTCAAGATCCGGCTTGGATCACTGGAAAGCTTGTTACAGGTTTTACATATCACATATTGCCAGTTGATGAGCAAAGCGATCGAATACAGTTATACCTTCGCGTTAAAGCGGGCTCTGTACAAGAAACGGATCAGCAAAAAGGTTATGCTCATTTGCTTGAGCATATGGCATTTAATGGCACAAAACATTTTCCTAAAAACGAAATTATCAGGCTTTTTGAGCAAGCTGGATTAGAGTTTGGCCGTGATCTAAATGCTTTTACAAGTTTTGAAAATACCGTCTATCAACTAAGCATTCCTGAGGGTAATGAGCAATTATTAAAAAAAGTTTTACAATATTTAGCTGATATTAGTTATCAAATAAATTTGGAACAAGATGAAATAGCGAAAGAGATTGGTGTTGTCCAAGGTGAAATTTATTCTCGTGCTAATTTAATTGATAATCCTTATATTGCTTATATGGAGAATTTTGGTGAGGGAACTAAATATCAATATCAGAAAATAACAGGTACAGTTAATAGTATAAAGAAAGCTACACATAAAGGTCTTAAGGCTTACTATGATAGTTGGTATCACCCTACTAATATGGAGCTTTTAATTGTAGGAAATGTAAAAGAGAAGACCACAGTTAAATTTATAAAAGAACAGTTCTCTGATTTTAAAGGGTATCGTCAATTAGAGTTGAAACAACCACCGCATTTACCAACCTTTAAGCAAACGCCTTTTACCGTTTTTAGCTCACAGATAAAAGAAGAAACGTCATCGCTTGTATTTAATTTGTCAGATTATCAATATAAAACGTATCAAGATGATTATCATAATAGATTAGTTAACTTTTTGAATCAATTGATTAATCATCGTTTAACGCGAAGTAATGAGTTGTTAAAAACACCTTATAAATATGCATATTCTTATCTTGGGACACCGAATGATGCCGGTAATAAGTGGGTTTACTCATTAGGTGTTGGTCATGATAATTTTTATAAGAATAGAAGCGGAGCAATAAAATTTTTAGCAAGTGAAGTGGCTAGATTACATCAATATGGTTTCACCAATGAAGAGTTTGAGCTACAAAAAAATTTATTATCAGCACAGATAATAAAATCAAATGTTGATTATAAAAATCAGAAATCAGTTGATATTATAAACAGAGCGTTAGATTCATTAATACATAATAAAGTGAATGTTTCTCCATCGTTAGATAACACTTTAGCGAAAAAATTTTTAGCTGAAATACGTTTAGATGAAATTAATAATTTTACGTCTGAAGTATTAGTTAACCCACAATTTAGCGCGTTTTATACAAAAGGGGCAGGGGCTCCTGATACAGATAAGATTATTGCTGATATTCAGCAGATTCTTTTGACTAAGCAGAGTCTACCTAATGGTAGTTTGGTCACAGAGAGTAAAGCATTAATCGTCAATTTACCTTCCTTAGGAAAAATTGTTAAAAGTAGTGATCATCCTAAATATAATATGCAAGAATTACATTTAGACAATGGCGTCGCGGTTTTATTACAGCCTGATGCCAGTGCTGATGGAAAAGTGTATTTAGAATTTTCAGCGCCAGGTGGTATTACAATACTTGATCCTAAATATAGAGCTGCTGCTGTTGCGTTAACTGATATATATCTTAACAGTGGTTTGTCAGGTATGACGAATCAGCAAACGACACAGTTGTTTCAACTCAATAATACTCAGCTAATTCCTTATATTAGCAATACTACACAAGGCTTCACGATAGAAACGGTGGCAGACAATTTAGATTTTGCGATGTCGAGTATTTATGCTGCTATGTTAAACGGAGAAATTGATGACACTGTGTTTCATCATGTTAAGCAATCTATGATTCAATGGACCAGAAATAATGATCCTAACTTTGAGTCGGTCACGAAAGGTGACTTGTTTTCACATAATCCTTATGAAGGTAAGTTATCACTTAAACAGTTATATGATCTTGATAAAGACAAAGTCAAAACTGTATATAAGCGGTTATTTGGTCATGCGAATGGGTATAAACTCACTGTAATTGGTGATTTTGAACCGTTAAAAGCGAAAGCCTTAATAGAAAAATATATAGGTAGCTTACCAGAAGGCAAAAAGCATCAATATACAACGAAAAAACAACCCGTTTTAAATAAGAAAGTGAGTTTAAAAAGGGGAATTAATAAATTAGATCGTGCAGATTTAGTGTTTAATTTTATTTTTGAGGCAACAGAACCGAATATTAAAGATATATATGCATCGGATCTTATCTCTCGAATCTTACAAAGAAAAATGCTTACCTATGTTAGAGAAGAACTCTCGCTGACCTATTCACCTAACGCTTGGTGTGGCTCTGCAACACCTGGAAGTAATTATGCACGATGTCAGATAAACGTGGTAACTGATAAAAAAGATGCAAAAAAAGGTATTGAGGCGGTGGAGTATGCATTAGCTGATCTTTATAAAACAGGAGTACCGCAATTTGAGTTGGATGAGCATAAAAAAGCTTTAGTTTTAGCGATGCTTGATAATGATAAGTTGCCGAAAGATCGGGCTTGGTTTGTTCATCGAGATTTTATCAATGGCTTTCCTATCGGTGCAGTTCTAGAGCCACAAACTGTGGTTGATGAAATTGATAAGGCTTATATTGACTCATTGATTAACCACTATTTAAAAAATGCGGGGCAGGTCACTTTAACTGTTTTACCTTAGCGTTTTTCAGTGATAAAGCTTTTTAAATTAAATAAGGATAATAAAACTAGAAAACTGTTCCATATTTCTATATTCATGACGTTTTAGTCAGTGTAATTGCATCGATAATGGTGAAATAGGGAAGGGGAAAATCGCATTTGTTCTGTTTTTAGTTACGGTTATTTTTAGCAAACTGAGTACAGTTTCTAGAGAGGAGAACCGTTATGACTATAACGAATGTGATGTCGCAATTTTACCTTCAACGTCTTAATGATACTGAAAATAACGAAGAATATGATGCCATAATCAAAATGCTTACGTTATGTAACTGGGTGCCTCGTGTTCAAGATGAAGAAGAATAAGTGTGTAGCTAGAAACCGCCAATAAAAGAACGTTATTGGCGGTGTAAATTCTTTCGTATTAGCTACGTTTTGCAGGTGTGTACGAACGACCTGCAGCTTGATACGTTTCTTTATCGTTAATTTCAAAGGTCGTGTAGAAGAACCATGCAATGAAGCGCATCAGCTCATCATTAGCATTCATTACCCACTCGGCAAATTCTTCTTCTTCACCTTGGTCGTTTTCTTGAGTGAAAACGTGGTAAATACGCTGTTGTCCGTCGATTTCAGCAAGACTAAAGTGACCAATCATTGCTGCTGCCGTTTCTGCAATTTCAGGCTCATCGTTGTCTTTCAACGCATTTAGGATCGCTGAAACGCTATCGAGTGCTGCCAATTCTTTTACTAAAATCTCAAATTCTTCTTGTTGCATGCTTAATATCTCTGTGGCGTTTTCCGCTATTGTAATCGTAATTAAATCGACGACCTAATTTTTCCATAGAAAGAGCAGTCATGGCCTTAATCGTTTTTCGGTTGAGAATAAATTGGACCTAATAGTTCGAGTTGGGTCAAGTACATACGCATATCAAATTCTAATTGATGATAGCGAGGTTCCATGTGGCAACATAATGCGTAAAACGCTTTATTGTGTTCTTTCTCTCGCAAGTGTGCCAATTCATGAACCACAATCATACGTAGGAATTCAAGTGGCGCAGACTTAAAAACGGAAGCAATACGGATTTCATGCTTGGCTTTTAGCTTACTTCCATGGACACGCGAGATGAAGGTATGTAGGCCTAGTGCATGATTAATAACGTTGATCTTATTATCGTAAGCGACTTTACTGATCGGCGCTGATTTTTTTAGGTAGGCATTTTTAAGTTCAACGACATAATCATACAGTGCTTTTTCTGTTTTGATGTTATGTGGCGTCGGGTAGCGCTTTAAAAGCAGTGTCTTGAGCGTATCATTATCGATAAGCTGTTGTACTTGATCAGTAAGATGAGTTGGATAACCCTGTAGATATTTTAGTGGCTGCATAACGTGACAAAATAGATAAAACGGTCATGCTATAAGTTGATCGCATTTGAGGCAAATAAAATATCTACTGGATGTAATTATATCTATAATATCAAAGTGATATCTTAATTTTTTTTAGAAGGCTTTCTGTATGTCGTTGCGTCTCCCACCTCCAATATTATTGTTATTATCCGTGTTAGCCATGTACTTACTTTCTCGCTTTTATCCGATTCTAACCATTGACTTTAGTGGTAAGAGTTTTCTGGTTTCGGTGTTGTGTTTTATTGGCGTTATCCCAGGATTTACAGCGATAATTGCGTTTGCAAAGGCCAATACAACAATTGATCCCCGCCATCCACAGAAAACATCACGGTTGGTGACGACCGGTATTTATCGCTTTACGCGGAATCCAATGTATATAGGGTTAGTTTTTTTCTTGTTAGCTGCTGCTTTTTATTTTTCTGCGCTGAGCTGCTTTATGATCGTACCTGTTTTTATATGGGTGATGAACAATTTTCAAATAGAGCCAGAAGAAGAGGTATTACTCGCGATGTTTGGTGAAGAATATCTGCAATATTGCAGAAATGTTCGTCGCTGGTGCTAATACGTCAGACGATATTAATTGATAATAGAGAGTGTAAGGAAAATAACGGTTTACCTCGACGTCATTTTCCTTACACTTGCGAGCACGTGAGTTTATTACTTAAAAGATTAAGTAATAAAGAGACAAAAGAAAACTGAGGGAAAACGAATGAGCAAAGCGAAAATTGGTATTGTTACGGTAAGTGATCGCGCAAGTGCTGGCATTTATGAAGACATTTCAGGCCAAGCGATTATCGATACGCTAAATGATTATTTAACCTCAGAGTGGGAGCCTGTTTATAAGGTGATCCCTGATGAGCAAGATGTGATTGAAGCAACACTTATTACAATGGCAGACGAAGAAAATTGCAGCCTTATTGTTACGACAGGCGGCACTGGCCCTGCTAAGCGTGACGTGACACCTGAAGCGACTGAAGCGGTTTGCGATCGTATGATGCCAGGTTTTGGTGAATTGATGCGTGCTGAATCACTTAAGTTTGTACCCACTGCGATATTGTCTCGCCAAACTGCGGGTTTACGTGGCGATAGCTTAATTGTTAATTTACCAGGTAAGCCTAAATCGATTCGCGAATGCTTAGATGCTGTTTTTCCTGCAATTCCATACTGTATTGATTTAATGGATGGTCCATTCTTAGAATGTGATGATGCGGTGATAAAGCCTTTTAGACCAAAACAGAAGTAATATAGCGCTATAAATAAAAAAGTAACCTTATGGTTACTTTTTTATTTAGCCAGAGTAAAAAGGCAGTGTATATATATACAGTATTATGAGTTCCATATCTTTTCTTGTTATTTTTTTGTAAATGAAATTAGTACTTGCTCACGAAATTAAGCATAATATAAATATGAATTCCAAAATTATTTATTCATATTCTCAAAACTGAAATTCAAAAAAAACACGTAAAAAATAAAATCATTTAAAAACATATAGTTAGTTATTTTTGTTTTTTAAATATATACTTAAACTTATATTTGGTGCCTTTTTGAACAGTATTTGACTTTATATTAATCATTTGTTTTTCAATTGCTATTATAATATTCTATGCGACCAAAGAGGAACATCTCTGATATTTATTACACATACTGTGTATTTATCCATTATATAAATAAACAGTATGTTTTATGGTTTTTAAAGCAGGCTAGAATATGGATGTTAAACAAAGCTGGGGTTTTATTTCAATTTCAATTGGCGTTGTATCGCTATTATGGGCAAGTATTTCTTTAAGTGGTATGGTCGGACAAGAGCACGTACTAATGGAAATGGGTGCATATATTCATGCGAGCAGTACTGATTTGCCTAATGCAAATTATGCAGAAAAAGTTTTAGCCGCTGAGCGTCATAAAAACTTTGTGGTGTTATTAACGGGCCTTGTAATGGCATTGATCGGCTCGATCATGGTTAAAGGTCGATTTAACAAGTTTTAAATTACTTTTTTTATCAGAATACCGCAACCATGTATGTTAAAAGTACATGGTTGCGGTGTATAAACCGATATTACTGCGCAGATTGTGGTGTTACGTCTTTGGGTACGTAAGCTTTCGTTCCCCAAAGAGGCACAGTTGATAAGCTATGCTTGTAGCTACCTGATGTTTCTTTTGTTGAGTATGATAAATACATCAATGTTTCAGAAGCAGGATCATAAATACGACGAATTTTCATTGTTTTAAAGAAAATACTTTTCGACTTTTTAAATACCACTTCACCCGATTTCGATTTGTCTATTTTTGCAATCATATCAGGTGTTATTTCACCTGTTTGACGACATGAAATCGATGAATCGGATGGATCTGCAAGGCTTAAATCTGCCTCAATACTTGCTATATGACAGGTAACACCGGGCACTAATGGGTCAACTAAAGTATTTAATTTAATATCTTTGGTGGTAAATACCCCTAGTGATACATCGCCAACTTCATTATCTGAACAACCACTTGTTAATAGCGCTGATGCTACCAATCCTGCCACCATTATGGCTTTTTTCATTATTCTCTCCTTAGTCTATTCGCCGTAATCGATTTGTTTTTATTTACGGTAGATCGAATATATAGCTTTATACGTGAAAAATGTCTTATTTTCACTAAACGTTTGATATTTAAACCACATATTAAGGTTTTGCTATTTTTAGGACAAAAAAAACCGAGATACGGCTTGAGTAACTCGGATAAGTGGCGCTACAAGGCTCCAAATCAAAAACGTTTTGTTAGAGGAAATGCATGAAAATCGAACAATATTGGTCATCGTTGATAGTTGTACGAAAAAAAAATAAGAAAAGTTTAAATTTATTTTTATTTGTTTATCTATATGTTTATTAAAGGTTTTATAGAGTTAGGATAGGGCATGTTAGATTTAAAAAATGTTATACTTATAACGTTTTTTCAAAATTGTGCTTTTCAGAATGAATAAATACACATAGGATAAATGTAACGGTATTGTTACAGGGAAATTTGTTAGGGACTTCACAGTTACTGTCTATGGGAGGATATTATGTCGAATATTCTTACTTTTCCAGTAAAAGAACAACCGAGAGAGCGGACACCTTTAGAAACCATTGTTGAGCAGGAACTGCTTGATTTAAATGCTGATCAATACATGATTGATGTCGTTTTAGAGCGAATGGAGAAGTTTTTGGCTCTAGCATCTTTTGAGTTTGATTTAAAAATGAAGGTATCAAAGGAATGTTTAGATGAAATGCATGAGAACGTATTTCCTGCTATATCGGAAATGCAAGCGTCAGTTCGTGACAACATGAATGAAATTCTGACAGAACGTGTATTACATGAGATCCGTCTTTATAATCTTGAAATGCAAGCAGTAAGATAATATATCTATTTTTTGAGTATCGACTTTGTTACAGATAGCGTTTATAAATAATTTACCGATATAAAGCCACTTTAAACAGTGGCTTTATTTTTGTCATTAAAACGGCAATAGATTGAAACCCCTTCGTCATTTATCCTTTTTATACTGACACCAAATTCGGTGATTTGCGGTGAAAGTATGGAAACGGACACGCCTTTTTTACTTCCAAGAAAAACGCCACTAGGTATTGCTGAGAACGTGGCTGAATGGGTGACAGGACTAAAGCAGCTTAATCAGTATTATTTAAAACGCCCCGTTGATTCAGATAGAACAACTTTTGTGCGCTATGCGTTAGAATCGTTAGGGATTGATTATCAACTCCAACAAGGCTCGGTACAAACGATCCCACAGCAAGGCTCAACCTTGATTGTTGCCAATCATCCTCTTGGCGGTGTGGAAGGCATTATTCTTGCTGAGCTTCTGCTCTCAGTTCGTGCAGATATAAAAATTTTGGCTAATCAATATTTAAAAACAGTGCCTGAATTAGATTCTCTGTTCATTGGCGTTGATGTTTTTGAAAGTCAATCCACAGTAAAAGCGAATGCAAAAGCAGTAAGAGAAGCACATCATCACCTTGCTGCGGGGGGCTTATTGCTGGTATTCCCAGCAGGAGAAGTATCGACTAAAGATCAAAAAAAAAGGTTAGTCGATAAAAGTTGGAATCGCTCGGTCAGTCGCTTTATTCGCCGTCATGAAGCAGTTGTAGTGCCGATTTTTATTAGTGGTGAAAACAGTAAAAAGTTTTATTTAGCAGGGAAAATTCATCCTTTATTACGTACAGCAATGCTTGGGCGAGAGATGCTAAATAAACGCCAACAATGTATAGGGCTAGCGATCGGTGAAGCTATACATTATTCGGAAGTGAAAAATATTAATGATGACTATCAATTAGTTAATTACTTACGGCTCAATACATATCTTTTAGGTTCAAGCTATTTATCTCAGTCAACAAAGCAAGAACCAGTATCGAACCCTGAAATGGCTACGATCCATCCTCCTATCCCAGCTCAATTACTAGCAGCAGAAATTGCACATTTGCCACATGATCAGAAGCTTATTGAAAATTCTCGCTTTGATGTTTATTGCACCACAGCTGCAGACGCGCCACATTTATTAAAAGAAATTGGTAGAGTGCGAGAAGTTAATTTTAGGGCTGTCGGGGAAGGCACTGGAAAAGCATTGGACTTAGATCGGTTTGATGACTTTTATTATCATTTATTCGTATGGGATAAAGAGCAGCAGCAGTTGGTTGGTGCATATCGTTTAGGAGCATCTGATCAAATCATACAGCAGCAAGGGATTGAAGGGTTATACTCAAGAACCTTGTTTAATTATGATCAGGCGTTAGTGAAACAGTTAGGTAATTCATTAGAATTAGGACGTTCTTTTGTTGCTCAGCCTTATCAGCGTAGCCTTAGCCCACTATTGTTACTGTGGAAGGGAATATGCGAATTTGTCTATCGTCATCCGCAATATACGCACTTATTTGGTCCTGTGAGTATAAGTAATGACTATAGTTTAGAGGCTCGCCAATTATTAGCGGCTAGTCTAGAGGTGCACTATTACGATCAGCAGGTAGCAACGTTGGTAAAGCCGAGTTATCCTTTGCCGAAAGGGGATCGTTGTTATCATCATCCCGATATATTGGCCGCGCTTACTGATATTCAACTGCTCTCAAAAGTTGTGAGTCGATTAGATAACGATAAGAAAGGTGTTCCTGTCTTATTAAGGCAATATCTAAGCTTAAATGGCAAGCTACTTTGCTTTAATGTTGATCCTGCTTTTAATGATGCGTTAGATGGTTTAGTTGTGGTTGATTTACGTCAGGTAGCAGAAAAGACGCTGGCTAAGTATATGGGACTTAAAAAGGCCAAACAGTACATAGCCTATCATCGATAGAGATTGAATCGATGACTTTCATAATGGGATAGCTTTACTATCAAGCTATCCCATTTTCATGGTGAGGGAGAATGTGTGTTATTTACTGATTAGGTTGCCACAACTTTTCAGCTCGTGTTCCGATAAACCAAAAGCTAAGTGCAAGTATCGCAAAGAAAAGTGCTTTATGGATCTCGCCCCAAAAATACGAGAAATATTCGGTATACAGCACAACTAACATAAAAGTAATACCAAATGCACGCGTCATAACATCATTAGTTTTTATGCCAATAACAATTGCGATAGTACAACAAGCCAAAGCTAAAAGGCTCCATGCCCATAATTCCACTTGTTTTATCTGTGACCACTCATGAAAACTGTCATAGTTACCGAATATAGTCAGTAGCCATAAAAAAGTGAAAAAATAGAACAGTCCAGCAAAACGCGTTGCTTCTGTTAGTGGTTTTACTATTTTTATTTTTGGAAAAAATAGACTAATTAAGATAATGATGGCGCCAAAACAAGTAAATTGCAGCGGAATATTCATTCCTAAAAAGAGGTAATGGCTATCACTTAAATAGGACGTTTCTGAGAGTAAATAAAGCCCCGCGCTTAATAAGAAAAATAACCAAATTAAAACTGATCTTAACTTGATACCTAACCCACAATAGATGATGGCAGGAATAGCAATAAATAGACTTTCTCGCCAATGTTCAGCGAATGCTGTTTTACTTAAAAAACCGACAGAAACAGCTGTGAGTAAAACACCAAAAAAGAAAATTGCTTCATTGCTAATACTTTTTTCAGGGAACTTAGTACGTCTTCTAACACCTAGATAGTATAAAGCGGCAGATAAAAACGCGGTAAAAATAGTTAAAACACTGGCTGGAGTATTAATCAATTTGGCCAATAACGACATTAAATAGTTATCAGCAACTAATAAAATGACGGAGAGGATAAAACAAGCGATAGCTATCCAGAATGAATAAACAGCAAGCAGTTTCCAGTCAAAATTTGCGACTTGATAACTTTGTCGTAATTGCTCACTTTGTTCCATAGTTACAAGTTTTTCTTGTTCCCAGTGCGCAATAGCTTCATCAAGGATTTGTGCTTTTCTTTTATTAAGCTTAAGTGTCATTTCACTGTCCTAGTAACAAAAGGCGTGCAAAGCGATCTATATAAGTTAGAACGCCATTTATTATTAAGCGAGAGGTTGCTTTGATAAGCACTGACGACATAAGCAGCGTCCTGAAGGACAATCTGCAGTATCGCGTTTATCTAATTCGAAACACCAACACGTTGTCTTTCCCGCACTAATATCGCAATGTGCGGGCTCATGGCATTCAGGGCAAAAATGAGTATCAGGCTGCCCCTTTATTTCAGCCATAACTGATTCTCGCTTGGCATCATCAAAGTTTTGCCATTCGATAACTTCTTTCATGGTGCGTAAGCAACCACTACAGATACCATCACTATTTTTACACTTGGCAACACATGGGCTTTTCACTACAAGCTCCCTTTTTACGATAATTTTTGATGTTGGCGAGTATATCAAAAACATCACTCACTCATAGCGTAGCTTATCAACAATATACTGAGCGATAGGAAAGCATGACGTAGCCGCTGGTGAAGGCGCGTTACATACGACAAGGCTTAATGTTGTTTGATGAAACATAAAATCATCAATCAGTTGGCCTTGTTTATTCACCGCTTGGGCTCGTATCCCGCATGGATACGGTTGTAAATCAGAGGTTGTTAATTGAGGGTAATAGCTCTGTACTTTAGCTAAATAAGAAGGTTTCCATACTGCTTGAGTAAACTCTGTCAATGCTGATGATAAGTGTTTGTATAGCAGAGGATATAAGCCTTTAAAGCTAAGTAAGTCCAAACTATCTTTAAGATTAAACATTGGTGAATCATAAGCTTCACGCGCAAAATTGAGGACGGCATTGGGTCCAACAGTAATGCTGCCATCGATCATTTTAGTTAAGTGGATCCCTAGAAAAGGCAAGGTAGGATCTGGGACAGGATAGATTAAATGGTTTATTTGATCGTTGTGCTTGTTTGGGAGTTGATAGTAATCGCCTCTAAAAGGAACAATAGAAAATGAGGGTTGAGTACCGAGCATAGAAACAATTCTATCGGATTGTAGTCCAGCACACGCAATTAATTTACCCGCGACAAATGTTTTCGTTTTACATTTAACAGCAACGCTATCAGTCTTTTCTTCTATTGCTTCAACGGTTTGATTAAAAATAACATGACCGTTGTGATGTCGGATCAACTCAACAAGTTTTTGACAAATCAATCGATAATTAACGATGGCAGAATCTGGGACAAAAATAGCACTCATGCCTGTAATGTTAGGCTCTTGTTGTTTCAGTGCATGCTGATCAAGAAGGGTGATATCAATATCAAGATGAGCAGCTCGTAATGCTAATTGTTGTAAACGTTGTTGCTCGGTTAGGTTTGTGGCAACGACTAATTTTCCACATTGTTCGAAAGGGATATTAAATTCATTACAAAAGGCTTTAATAGCTTGATTACCACGAAGACAAAAATCACTTTTTAAGCTGCCTGGAGGGTAATAAATACCAGCATGTATGACACCACTATTGTGGCCTGTTTGATGGAAAGCTTCATGAGCTTCTTTTTCGATAACCCATATCTTTTTTTGGGGAAAACGTTGTTGCAGCTCCCATGCTGTACTTAATCCAATTATTCCAGCCCCAATAACTAGAAAGTCACAATCTAACACTAAAACCTCCCATTGGTATGGCGATGCGTGATGAGAGTTATCATAAGGCTACTTACTATACGGAGTCGTTATTCAGTCGGTATCATGCTGAGGTTGTGATCTCATACAGTGAAATGTCATCATTTATATTGTCTATAGAAGCAATAGAAAGTTTATCAACAGGGCACATACCCACTTTTAGCATGACCTTTGCAGGATCTGTGATGCTTTTACTGTGGCGACCATAAATATGTTTGAGATGTAATCGGTTAAAACCAAACTCTTTAAGACGTTCAACCGCTTCAGTACAATATCCATTGCCCCAGTAAGGTACACCAATCCAATAACCCAATTGACCACTCCCGTTTTGTATATTTTCAAGTCCAGCACAGCCAACCAGTTGGTGATTTGCTTTTAATGTTATCGCAAAGATTGCTGAGTTCTGGGTGAGCCAACCACCTAAATGCTTACCAATCCATTTACCCGCCATACCGTCAGAGTAAGGATGAGGAACATTGATAGTACTATTTGCAATATCGATGTTGCCTGCTAAATGTTGAATTTTTGTCGCATCTGATAATTGTAGTGGACGAAGAATTAATCTGTCAGTTGTTAGTAGTGGTTGTGATTGGTACATAGTCTTAACGACCTCTCAACGTAGTTATTAATGCAATTAAAGGCATATTGTTGAGCTATTAAAACGTATTTTGATATGTACGTCCTCGATTCAATCAAAGATCGCGCAACAAGAGGCATGTTTATGGGAAGAGAAAATCAAAAATGTAGAATTGATCGCGATTTGCTGTTGCGCATTATTTAATGCGGGCTTTGGTTGGAATGTCTTTTATTGAAGTGGTATTACATGAATAAGGTTTCGCTGTCGTTGTGGATTTCCACATATCTTCACTGTGTTTAATCACGTTTGCTAGTGCTTGTTTTAAGAAGTTTTGTATTTGAAACTTAATTAACCAGCCAGTGCCTTTAATTTTAGGGGAAAAAGTAATGCGATAATGAATTTTACTTTGGGTTGCATTGATACTTTTAAACTTTATCCACCCGCCATGTTCATTCACTGGAGCGCCTTGAATTATTTGATAGTGAATGTGTTCATTTTCTTTAAAATCAATGATTTGCTCTTGATATGTAAATGGCCCTTGAATGACTTCGCGTATAGCACCGATCCCATTAATCTCTGGTTTTCCTGAGCGAATCAACGAGTACTGAGCATTAAAAAAACGCCCTAATTTAGCGTGATCAGAAAGTAATGCAAAGAGGACGGTTTTAGGTACATTAGCGGTTACCTCTAAAGTAACGGTATGAATCGTCATTATCGTCTCCATAGCACTTAATTACATCTAACATACCATTTACAATTGGTTGTTGGAAGCCAAAGCGCAAGCTTTAAAGGGATTTTTTCTTTTTTATGATAGTATTAAAAGGAATGAATTGGTGATGATATTAATAATAAAAAGTGAAAATTGGCTGTTTTGATTAAATTTTTGAGAGGGTAGGACGTTGGTATAGATTGCCGATAGTTATAAAAATATACTTATTTTGCAATAGGTTAAGATTATCGTTAATAGGGTATGATCACTTGTATAATAAAATAAAGAGTTGAATCACAAAAAAAATCTATTTTAGTGGTTGTCAAATGAGCAAAAGATACATATATTAAATTGTCGATATAAATTGTTCGAGGTTTTTTAAAGTAAGAAAACGTAGCTGATAATATTTAGCTATGGTTGCATTTCAATACTTCCTATCGAACCCATATCTATAAAAATCATTTTAATAATCTACTGTGAACTTTTCTGATAGTTTGCTGCCTAAGATATATTAATAAAAAAAGATGTTCACAAAAAAACTATTGTGATGTCATGTTTATGTCACATCAAGTTGTTTAAGTAGAACAGATAAGTAAAGAGTAAGAACGGTATTAATTTTAGTGATATCAACCTTACTCATATAAGATTAATGAGAGGTTTTAAATGAAAACACGTAACCGTAGACAGTGGTTTTACTATAAAAATCAAACTACTAAAGTTGAAAAAGCATAATCAATGCTGACAGAAAGGCTTTCTTTTAGGTGATTCAGAAAGTCTTATACATTTAGCAAATCCCCCGTTAAATGTTCAAAATCTTAGTAATGTAAATTTAAATACTTATTGAGTATCAGTGGCCAGAAATAAATGAATATTTCTGGCTTTCTTATATTTAAAATTCGCATTTAACTATATTTAGATAGGCATTTAAATTAAAAGGCAAACGATTGCTATTTTTAAATGCAAAATAATCCAATGGCTTGTTAATTGATAATACGACCTTTTATTTTTGCATTATCTGGAATGCTTGTTATTTGAGTGCCCTTAATGTGGATATCGCCATCAACGATGATTTGATTAGGAAGTTTAGTTATTTTGCTGTTGTTTAAGTAAAGATCCCCTTTGACATAAAGGTTATCTGGAAGCGTTTGGATCTCCGTTCCCATTAAACTGAGATCTCCCTTTACTCTCATACCATAGTTAAGTGCTTTAATTTTTGAGTGAGCAAGGTTAACGAATCCATCGACGTTAAATACCACGGGGAGGTACTCAACTTCAGTATAAGCAAGATTAAGATTACCATTTACAGTCAGGCTACGTGGAAGTTGTGAAATCTTGCTTTTTTCAAGATTCAAGTTACCAGTGATCACAAGAGGATCGGGTAGTTGTATATCTCTACTATTTCTTAATGAGACATTGCCATATGAATCGACATAGTTCAGTAAGTGAATAGGTGAAAGAGCATAAGCATATAGCGGCGCAGAGCTAGCTAGCAATAAGAAAGTGGCGAACGTATGCAGCGTCAATCTTGTTTTTAATTGTTTTTTCATGATTTCGTTATTCGTCATGCTTGAGTTTGGTTGTTCACGAGTGATGTCCATATTATTGCTATCGTGTTTAAAGTGGTTAACTTTAATTATTACTTTATTAGTAATGAAATTTTGTTATTAGAGTAAATAGCGAAAGACTGTTTTGGAACCAAGCTCAACATAAACAAAGCATTCATTCTAAAAAGTCATTAGCTGACAGTCTACGCGAAAAATAAAAAGCATAGTAATGAACCAGAAATCGATTTTTATTTTCTAAATGAATTATCATGTGTTTGAAATAAATACTTACACTTGAAGTGCTTTTTAGACGTTTAAATTCAGCTCTATTCAGGTTGCATTTAGTTAATAAAATAGTGTTTTATTTGTTAAGTTTTCGTACAGGAGAGATGCTTTAGTTTTGTTGCTAACGAAAAGACACAGGTATTTTGAAAGCCAATTAATCTTCCCTTTAGATTAATGACTTTCACTAATAACAATAAGTTAGGAATAAAATCATGAAAAAGTCTATTTTATCTACGGTCGTTTTAGCAGGTATCGTATCAGCACCAGCGATGGCAACAAATGTGGAAACATTTATGGGTGGTGGTGTGGGTTATCAATTAGATAACTTTAAAGATGCAGCTAAAATGCATAGTGAAGATGCTAGCTATCAAATCCGTGGTGGTGTAATTGTCGATAACCATCATCGCTTAATGGCAACTTACGGTTATAAGAAAGATAAATTCAATATCGCTGAATCTGGAGAAGAAACTATCAAGGCTAAGCATAAGCAAGATTTATTTTTAGTTTCTTATGATTACCTAGTACCAGTCACTTCTAATATTAACCTTTTTGCTGGTGCGTCAATGGGTGCTGCTCATAATAAATTAACAGCTAAGACATCAGAAGCGAGTGGTAAAGATAGCTCTACTGATTTTGTATGGGGTGGACAGCTAGGTGCAATGGTTCAACTAACGGATAATATTTCATCAGATCTTACATACCGTTATCTTGATCAAAATTACAAAACAGATGGTGTTCGCTTAAAAGGAACAGAGCAAATTGTTTGGAGTGTTGATTATAAATTCTAATAAATTTAATTATTTATAAAAACGTAGCACCTCACATAAAGTGGGGTGCTATGCGATGTAGAAGCTAAAAGGTAAGCAATAAAATTATTTATTTGTTGTAATACTATAATCTGAATCATTACCACTAAGCATAAATGTATTGTCGATAAATCTTTTTATCCTGCCATTTTCAAGTTCGGATTGTTGCATAACACGAAAAGTTCTCTTGATTCCTTCTGCATCTATGGAGTGAGATAAATGCGTGTCTGTTATCTTAGTGCCGTCTTTTGAGGTAAAAAAGTTAACTACTTCAACTTTAACCTTTGCATTCTTTTTCAACCAGACCATACGTTGCTTAAAAGCATCAGATTCATATTCTTTATCGTTAATATTGATATAGCAATCTTCCGTAAAATAATGATGAAACTTTGATGTATCAGGGTTGACTAATATTTCCTGATATAACTTCTCGTAAGTTTTTATATTATCCCAGTCAGGAGCTCTTGATTCTGTCATTGAGTGTACCTTTTGTTGTTTTATTAAAGCTGTGGTTACTTTAACAGACTGTTTTATTTTGTTTTGATAGTACACGACAATTGCTAGTGATTTTTCGCCAAAGATTAAGCGACATCTTTAGTCATTATATCTGTCAATGTTACTTTTAATTGATCGTTAAATGCTCTTTTAGGGGGATCTTGTTCTAGATAAGTCGCTTTTTAGGAAGATACACAATGACGAAAATATGAATTCAGACAAAGTCGTATTATGATATGGCGCGTTTGAGATCATAGGCAGTAATAGTGAATAAGCAAAAGTTATTAAATCAGGTACAAATTAGGCTACAACAAATATTAGAAGCGGCGACTGAAGCGGCTTTACGTGCCTATAATACGGCGACTGATGATGAAAATGTTGCGGAAAATCAATATGACACATTGGCGCTTGAAGCGTCTTATTTAGCGCATGGTCAGGCACAAAGAGTAGAAGAGTGCAAAGCCGATATAACAGCTTATCAAGTATTACAAGCTAACTTACCTAAAGCCTTTGATACTGTACTACTTGGGCATATTGTAACGTTAGCTGATGAAGATGATAACGTGCGTTTTGTTTTTCTGGGCCCCAGCTCTGGTGGACTAGTCGTAACGTTTGATCAGTATTCTGTCACGATAGTGACACCAACTTCGCCATTTGGTGATGCATTGATTGGTCGTGAGATCGGTGAAGAAGTCGATGTTCATATTGGTGATAATGTCACTTGGTATGAAGTTATGGCGATCAATTAAATCATTTTATTTAAAGGTATCTCGGTATTTTTGATAATACTGATAAATATGCTCAATGAAGAGTTTCACTTTCATTGGTTGCTGTTTGGTATACGGATATACCGCATAAATGCCTAATGACTTCGCAACATAATCAGTGAGAACTTCAATCAAGCGACCTTTTTTAAGATCTTCAGCGACTAATACTTTGGGAATGTAGACTAAGCCTTGTCCGTGTAATGCCGCGCCACGTAAAGCAGAAGCGTTATTAGTGGTAAAGTTGCCTTTTACTTTAACGGTATGAATACCTAATGTATCTTCAATTAGCCATTCGTTCGCCCCTGTTTCTTGGAAGCTATAACCCAGACAGTTATGTTTTTCTAAATCATAAGGCTGTGTTGGTATGCCATATTGCTTGATATAGCTGGGGGATGCACATATCACCCAGCGAGCTTGAACCAATTGACGGGCAATAAAGCTTGAATCTGGCATTGCGCCTGTTCTTATCGCAATATCAAATCCTTCCTGTACTAAATCAACAAAGCGATTGTCGAGTTCCATTTCAATATGAATATCAGGATATTGACGGCTAAATGCTGCAATTGCTTCGGGTAAAATAAGTTCGCCCGAAATGGTAGGGACAGTAATACGGATTTTACCGGTTAAGCTTTCTCCCAATCCACTCATTGCATCTTCTGCATTTTGAACCGCATTGTAGACTTCTCTCGCATGATGATAAAAAACATCACCAGCTTCTGTCAGTGTCAATTTGCGTGTAGTCCGATAAATAAGCTGAACGCCTAACGCTTGTTCAAGTGCTGTGATACGTTTGCTTACCACCGATTTTGTTAAGCCAATGTGTTCGGCTGCTTTGCTAAAGGAGCCTTTATCAATTAGGTGATAAAAAAGGAGTAGATTACTCGTCGTTTTCATTTATTAGTGTACTTTTTTCAACAAACATGTGAATTAGTCAATATTTATCAACCATACAGAGTAAAGTAGAATATACCTATAAGAAATAAAACAATTAACTCGTATACATACATGGAGCCATGATGCAGCAGCCCTACCTTGAACTGATTGCGCTATTAGAACAACAAATAGATAAAAGTCGCATTATCACCGATCCAACACTCGCACTGGCCTATGGTACCGATGCTAGCTTTTACCGTTTAACACCTCAAGTTGTCCTTCAACTGGATAGTTTGCAAGAGGTGATTTTTGCCGTTAAAACGTGCTACGAGCGCCAAATTCCGGTGACATTTAGAGCTGCTGGTACTAGCTTATCTGGTCAAGCTCAGTCCGATTCTGTGTTAATCACGCTGACTCGAAATTGGCGTGATTATGAGATATTAAATGATGGTGAACAGATTTGGCTCCAGCCGGGAATCATTGGTGCTGAAGTCAATGCGTATTTAGCGCCATTTGGCCGTAAAATTGGCCCAGATCCTGGCTCAATCAATACCTGTAAAATTGGTGGTATTGTTGCTAACAATGCGTCAGGTATGTGTTGTGGCACTTCAGAGAATAGTTACCGCACAGTTGCTGGGATGACGGTTGTTTTAGCTGACGGTACAGTGCTAAATACATTAGATAGTGCCAGTGTTGAAGCTTTTAAACTCAGTCATGCAGAAATGATTGATGAGTTGATGACACTCGTCACCCAGTGTCAGGAAGATAGCGAACTGGCAGCTAAGATCCGCCATAAGTACCGTTTAAAAAACACCACAGGTTATAGTCTTAATTCACTGATTGACTTTGATGATCCAATTGACGTTTTGCAACACCTTTTCATTGGTTCAGAAGGCACATTAGGTTTTATTGCTGACGTAACTTACAATACAGTTGTGAATCATGCACACAAAGCATCTGGGTTGTTTGTTTTCAGTGATATTGAGATCACTTGCCTTGCAGTAAGTGAGTTGAGTAAAACTTCAGTCGCTGCGGTTGAATTAATGGATAGCCGTTCTTTAGCTTCTGTTGCCGACAAGCCAGGAATGCCAGGTTTTATCGCAGAGCTTGGTGAAAAAGGTGATACTGAAGCCGCGGCATTATTGATAGAGATTCATGCTGAGAATGAGGCTGCATTACAGCAACAAATTGAACAGTTGCTAGCTATTATTAATGGTTTCTCGCCGATTGCTCAGGTTGATTTTAGTCGTGATACCAAAACCTGTGAGCAGTTATGGGGGATCCGTAAAGAGCTATTCCCATCAGTGGGGGCTGTGCGAGAGACTGGAACCACAGTTATCATTGAAGATGTAGCCTTTCCGATTGAACAATTAGCCCCTGCTGTACGTGAACTACAGGAGTTATTTACTCAGTTCAATTACCATGAAGCGATCATTTTTGGTCACGCATTGGCGGGAAATCTACACTTTGTATTCACGCAGTCATTTGATAGCCAAGTAGAAATAACACGTTATAGTGATTTTATGGATGCAGTGGCTCAGTTAGTGGCCGTTGATTATAAAGGGTCATTAAAAGCAGAGCATGGTACTGGGCGTAATATGGCGCCGTTTATCGAGCTTGAGTGGGGCGCTGATGGCTATCAATTAATGCAAAATATTAAACGCATTTTTGATAAGCGCGGCATTTTAAACCCTGGTGTGATCATCAATGAAGACAAAGAATCACATATCAAAAACTTAAAAGGGATGCCTGAAGCGGATGAGTTGATTGATAAGTGTGTTGAATGTGGTTTCTGTGAGCCTGTTTGTCCTTCTCGTAATTTATCGTTAACACCACGCCAACGTAATACAGTATTTCGTGAAATCTCTCGCTTAAGAAAAACTAACGAAGATCCTAGCCGTCTTGCTCAGATGGAAAAAACCTATCGTTACTACGGCCTAGATACCTGTGCCGCAACAGGATTATGTGCCGATCGTTGCCCTGTTGGGATCAATACCGGCGATCTTGTTCGTAAATTACGTCAAAACCATACAGATAAAGCAAAACAAATTGCGAACTGGACTGCGGATCATTTTTCAACCGTTACGTCAGTAGCTAAAACTGGTTTAACTGTCGCAAATGGTATGCATAAGGTACTTGGCACTAATAAAATGCGTAAGTTGACGAAGGCGGCTTATGACTTATCGGGTCATCGTATTCCGATGTGGTCTTCACATATGCCTGTCGCGGTAAAATCCTCTGAAATGTTGAAAGTTAAAAAAGTGGGTCGAGAAAAGATCGTTTATTTCCCGAGTTGTTCTGCACGTACAATGGGCACTGAAGCGAATGCAAAAGATCCTCGACCATTAGTCGATGTGACGATCTCTCTGCTTGAAAAAGCGGGCTATGAAGTTGTTATTCCGAAGGATTTAAACAATCAATGTTGTGGTATGCCATATACCAGTAAAGGTTTTCCTGAAACGGCAGCGAAAAAAGCACAGCAATTAGAAAATGCGTTATGGGAAGCATCTAGCCAAGGAACCTATCCTGTATTAATGGATACCAGCCCTTGTGCAAGTACAGGAAAAGAAACACTACGCAGTGAAATTAAAATCTACGAGCCTTTTGAATTTGTCGCAAATTATGTGTTGCCAAAATTAGCTATAACACAGCAAGAAGAGCCTGTGATGTTACACATTACCTGTACTTCACGTCGTAAAGGGTTAGCTGGGGTGATGGAAAAAGTCACGAAAGCTTGTGCGAAGACAGTGATTATTCCAGATGACATTACCTGTTGCGGTTTTGCTGGCGATAAAGGTTTTACCAAACCAGAACTTAATGCAAGTTCACTAGCGCCTTTAAAACGTCAAGTACCTGTAGACTGTACTGAAGGTTATTCAAATAGTCGTACTTGTGAGTTAGGGCTATCTGAACATAGCGGGATAGAGTATCGCTCAATTCTCTATTTAGTTGATAAAGTCAGTATGTAAGTGATCAATTTTTAAATGAAAACGCTGATATGAAAGTATCAGCGTTTTTTTATGTTCAATGAGGGTTATTTATAAAATAAGGCTGTTTGGTTGGAACGCTATTTTAAATGACTTATTTTGATATATTACATTGCATAAATGATTGGCTGAAAGTTAAGAGAACATGTTGTTTTTTCGTATACTATTAGATCTATAACTCTATTTAAATATATAGATAGATTAGCCGATAGGTTCTTTTCGGATTTGTAATTTATACGTTATTACTCATCTAACGATGAGTGAATATTCAGCTATGGATTATAAATCCCATATAATATAAAGGGTTTAATATGCATTTTCACTCAACTGCTCGCGGTATTTTAATTAACGATGATGCAGTGCTTGTAACCCGAGTTAAAGGTGATGATAAAACATTTTTACCTGGTGGACATATTGATGCAAAAGAATCAGCAGCGACAACGGTGATTCGAGAATTGAATGAAGAAGCGAACTTAAAGGTTAACATTGATTGTTTTTTGGGGGCCGTAGAAAATAACTGGCATATAGGGCAAGAATTAAATACTGAACTATGCTTATTATTTTTATTGTCATCAAAAACAGATAATAATCTTGATACTATTAAGAGTTGTGAAGCTCATATCGATTATTTTTGGTTAAAAAAAGAAGATCTGGTAACGAGTAATTTATACCCATTAGCATTAAGAGAGTGGCTAATGTCTTCGCAATTAGAATTTACAAAATCCCAACCAGCATTTTGGGGCAGTGATTTGTAAATACGTGATTTATTACAACAATATATATTTATCATCTAGACTCAAATTTAGCGATATTTCAGCTAAATAGGATATTTTAATGGCAACGACTGATAACTCGCCGTCTGAACAACTTCAGACGCCAGAAAATGATTCACATATGTTCCGTAATCTATTAATTTTTGTACTTTTAGCGGCACTGTTAGGAACGGCTGGGTATTTTTATATTCGCCATCAAAAGTTATATCCAGCGACGGATGATGCCTATGTCCACGCCAATATTTTATATGTTGCACCACAAATTAGTGGCAAAGTACTTACAGTCAATGTGAATGATTACCAGCATGTAGCGGAAGGCGATTTATTATTATCGATTGATCCTGCTCCTTTTGAAATAGAGTTAGAAAAAGCAAAAGCTGCGTATGAAGTTGCGACACAAGAAAATAAAGCGACAGATGATGCAATTTTAGCGGCAAGTGCTAATGTACGATCAGCAGACGCTACGCTTGTTGATGTGCAAAAAAATTATCGTCGAGTAATGGATTTAGTGAATCGCAAATTATTACCTTTACAGGAAGGTGATGATGCTAAAGCTAAATTAGCCTCCGCTCAAACAGCATTAGAAGCTGCGCGTGCTAAAATGAGCCAGTTAATTAACCAGCAAGGTGCTAAAGGTGATGAAGCGCCTCAGGTTAAGCAAGCGGCGGCAGCATTAAGCCAAGCGACGTTGAATTTATCCTACACCAATATTTATGCTCCCCATGACGGTAGTTTAGGTAAGGTGAGTGTCCGACCTGGCAGTATTGTATCGCCAGGGTTATCTGTCATGCCTTTAATTGAAGATAATACGGCGTGGCTTCAAGCTAATTACAAAGAAAAGTCGATTGGTTTATTAAAACCAGGCATGAAAGCCAGTATTGTTTTAGATATGTACCCAGATGTGACATATCAAGGCCACGTTATTGCCTTATCACCAGCAAGCGGTTCATCGTTCTCATTACTCCCTCCTGAAAACGCAACGGGTAATTGGGTTAAAGTACCTCAACGTTTCCCTGTTCGTATTCAATTTGATGATTTAAAAGGTAAGCCTTTACTTCGTGTTGGAGCGAGTGCGGAAGTCACTATTGATACGTTAACAGAGACTAAGTAATGACGGGTGCTACGTTAACGCCAGCCAATCGGTTGTTGATCACTTTTGCTGTCATGCTATCTGCCATTATGGTGCTGATAGACATGACTATCGCGAATGTTGCTTTGCCTCATATGATGGGAGCGTTAGGCGTAACTTCAGAGCAAGTAACATGGGTGTTAACCTCATATTCGATGGCAGAAGCGATCTTCATTCCTTTAGCGAGCTATTTGGCGCTTAAACTTGGAGTACGTAAATTATTGCTCTTTTCGGTTGCCGGTTTTGTGGCTATGTCTGCTTTATGTGGACAGGCTGACAGCCTTGCTGAAATGGTAACTTTTCGAATATTTCAAGGCGCGTTCGGCGCATCAGTGATCCCCTTATCACAATCTATCATGGTGCAAATATATCCGCCTGAAGAACGTGGTAAAGCAATGGCGTTATTCAGTGTTGGGATATTATTAGGGCCTATTTTAGGCCCTACCGTTGGCGGTATCATTACCGAAAATATGGATTGGCGCTGGATTTTTTACGTTAATGTACCCATTGGTTTGATTTGTTTATCTCTGCTTTATTTCTTTGTGAAGTTAGATGGACGCGGTAAGAGCAAACTAGATTGGCCTTTAGTGATAGGTATGACTATCGGTATTGGGCTGTTACAAATGGTATTAGACAGAGGTAATGAAGAAGGATGGTTTGAATCTAACTTTATTCTGTTCTCTGCGGTGATCAGCGTTATCGCGTGGATTTTCTTTATCGCACGCTCATGGATCACTAAAGGCGATGTTGCTCCTATGTGGTTGCTTAAAGATAGAAACCTTGCTGTTTCTTGTTTAATGATGGCTGGCTTCTCAATGGGGATGTTTGGTATTACCCAATTACAACCTATGATGCTAGAACAGTTACTACATTACCCAGTAGAAGCAACAGGGTTTGCCATGGCGCCTAGGGGATTAACCTCTGCAATTGTACTACTAGTGATTGCTAGATTTATGGATAGATTAGATCCACGTATGCTAGTAGCAGTAGGGCTCGGTTTTAATATTCTTGGTACATACTTAATGATGCAGTATTCAATGAATATTGATTATTACTGGGTAGTAATGCCATCGATTGTTCAGGGGTTAGGGATGGGGCTTGTATTCGCACCATTAAGCCAAATGGCATATCGAACATTAAGTCATACAGATACAATTGGTGGTGCGGTTATTTTCAACCTTTGCCGAACCATTGGTGGTTCATTTGGTATCTCTATTGTTAATACGTATTTTACACGAACAGAGCAACGAGAGTGGCATGCCTTAGGGGCGGATTTAACATTAACTAATCCGCAATTACAGCAGCAGGCAATGATGCAGCATACAACTGTAACCGATCCTCATTTTATCGCCCAAATCAGTGAGCTATTACATCAGCAGTCAACTTTGCTTGCTTTTGTGTATACCTTTGGATTTATTTTTGTCTCTTACATTGTGCTGTTACCACTCTTAACACTGTTCAAGTTTAAGAAAACATAGTCAGTGCCTAAGAATGTAAATATACATTAATCGAGTGATAGAAAAAAAGCAGATCAATAATGATCTGCTTTTTTATAGGTGATATGTGTATTAAATCATTTTAAATCAGTTAGTTATAATTTATTTTGGTTTTTTTTATAAAAAACAGTTTACAGTCAATACATTTAATGTGATGATGTCTTCGCTCTGTTGTTCAGAGTTATTAATGAAAAGTTAAGTTAAAGAAAATCTCCAGAAGTATCTTCGTTTAGTTGTACCTTTGTGTTTCCTTCGCTTCATCATATTTAATAATTCAAGCTTTCAGTGCATCGCAATTTTGCGATATTTTCTATGAATTTTATATAAGGGACACATTATGTCTAAGTCAACTGGTATCGTTAAGTGGTTCAACGAAGAGAAAGGTTTTGGTTTCATTACTCAAGACAACGGCGGTGCTGACGTATTCGTTCACTTCCGTGCTATCGCTTCTGAAGGTTTCAAAACTCTTGCTGAAGGCCAAAAAGTGTCTTTTGAAGTAGAGCAAGGCCAAAAAGGTCTTCAAGCTGCAAACGTTGTAGCTCTTTAATTTTATAGTTTCTATAAGATTTCTAAGTGGTGTAACTTGTTACACCACTTAATCCAAAAATATCTTCTGCGCTACACTCTTCGAAATACTTTACTCATCTTTGTTTTACTTCTTAGCAGTTTTGCTAATCGCTATATTCATAATCTTCATTAAAAATTCATAACGCTATAAAACCGTTGATAATTAGCTTTACTAATGTCATAGCTAAAATTCATCAACGCGACAATTTAAAGAGGTATATTATGATTATCAACTTCAAGGTTAATGATCTTAGCTGGAATGCATCTATGCATCAGTTAAATAGTGATGTATTGCGCCGACATGTTTTAATTAACGGTAAGCTAGATACATTAGATGTCAACTTTACGTACTGTGAACAATCAGAAAAAGGCATTATTACTAATCACAATAATAAAGAGATTGGGCATTTTTCAATTGTTGATTAAGGTTTAAAATAACATGTTTGCAAGTCATGGTTTATTTAAAGCAGAGAGGCAGAACGGGGTGTCTGCCTTAAACTAAAACTAGCAAATAGTTACCCGTTAGTAAGTAAAAATCATCATTTGTCTATGGTTATGTTGGCTTACATACACTTCCTTTATTTTCCCATATTGCCAACAACAATCACTTCTTGCCTTGGCTATTCTGCAACTTCTCCTCCTCGTTAACAAAAACATTTAATGCCACACCGATGCGATAAAGTGCATTCGATGACGGCTTAATGTTCAACATACCTATTTTGTCGATGATCCTGACACATTTATTCGTATCCATGATTGAAACTATATGTAGGCTACTTACTTGGTGAGTGTCATTCTCTATGTGTAGTAAAGGGCTAGGTTGATTTTGGCACTGAATTGAATGTGCAAAAGGTAGGATAATGTGGCGCTCGTTATAAAAAAGCTGCAGAACGTTGCGCTCTACAGCTTATTAATAAACCAGTGAGATCTTAATGATTTTCAGCTAGTAGTTGTTCTTGTGTCTGATGACGTGTCGAATATAGTTTGTAGCTCATAATAACAATCACTAATGCTTTAATGATCATCATTTGTGGATTGCCATAATATCCGGCCATACCAACAAAACCTGATGTCAGCATTAACATGCGATAATTTTTCAGTGAAGTCATATAAAGCGCGGCAACAATAACGGCTAAATCTAAATATTGTAATGCGACAGTAATCGTTGGCTCTGCAATGAAAGCACTAATAGCAACGTAAGTTATATATATAATGGCAGATGCCATAATGGCAGCGAGTGTGTGGACTATTGCCTTCCCCATTTTGGTGAAGTCTTTTACATAGCGATAAGCATTAATCGCATTAACGGAAAGGTTTAAAATTACTTTCGGCCACCATCCCATTAGAATTGACCAAACAGTATCATTTGTTGCAGATGCAAAAGCAGCATAACGAGTGAATTTCATGCTGTTAAATATAGTAAGCAGGATATATAAGACGACGGAAGTCCAGCCTAATACTTCTTTTAATAGATCAACCAATGTAAATATCTCTCAGTGATGTCATTGATAGTAATGACATTTAATAGTGCTTGATTCTGTTTATTAACGTTTAAGCAACATTAGTTACTTGTTGTTAAGCTAATTTCGAGGGATCCTACCACAGTTGTCATTTCCATGACATTAGATGAAGCTTCATATTTCAACTAATTTCTTCTTATACGGAATGAATTAAATGTGCTGAGTTCACATAAATTATATCTTGTTCAACGAATCGTTATTCTTGATTAGTACGTATAAATACGTAGTGTAAGTTATTTTATAACTTATTGATAAATAATAATTTAAATTTTATCGATACGATTTTATACGTGGTTTTCTTTTTGTATTTATTAACGGTTTTTAACTTTTAATCCGTAGTCCTTCTCATTTTATCTTGTATAGCGTTAAGCCAAAGTATGTTGAACATCATTTTGTAGCCTAATCATATAAAGCAAGGATGAGAGAATGACTATTATTGGTAGCGTAGTGAAACGTGTGGTGAAAAAAAGCCTAATCGTTGCACTAGGGTGTGTTGCTATTCTGGCAACAAGCGCACAAGCATCAGAAAAAGTATACCGTTTAAAATTAGCTGAAACATGGGGACCCAATTTTCCGATCTTTGGTGATGCCACAAAGAACATGGCGGCGATGGCAGAAAAAATGTCTAACGGCCGTTTGAAAATTCGTATTGACTCTGCCAATAAGCACAAAGCACCACTTGGTATCTTCGATATGGTGAAATCTGGTCAATACGATATGGGACATTCAGGATCGTATTACTGGAAGGGGAAGGTTCCAAACACCTTATACTTTACCTCTATGCCTTTTGGTATGACCCCTGCTGAGCAATATGCGTGGTTCTATCATGGTGGTGGTATGGAGTTGATGGAGCAAGTCTATTCACCTCATAACTTGCTTTCATTTCCTGGCGGTAATTCAGATATTCAAATGGGGGGATGGTTTCAAAAAGAGATCAATACCGTTGATGATCTGAAAGGGTTGAAAATGAGAATCCCTGGTTTTGCGGGTGAAATTCTTGCTGAAGTTGGTGCTAAGCCAACCAATATTGCACCAGGAGAGCTCTATACTTCACTTGAGCGAAATACCATTGATGCGCTTGAGTGGGTAGGCCCATCATTAGATTTGCGCATGGGTTTTCATAAAATAGCACCTTATTACTACACAGGTTGGCATGAGCCAGGATCAGAATTACAGTTCCTAGTGAATAAGCGCACATGGGAGCGTCTACCTGCCGATCTTCAAGAGATCTTACGTGTTGCAATGCGTACTGCGGCTTATGATATGTATACCCAAGCTACTCATGCAAGCGGTAAAAACTGGTCAACAATTCAACAAACTTACCCTGATATAAAAGTGAAAGATTTCCCGCCAGCAGTGATGAAAGCATTACGTGACGCGAATGATCGCCTCCTTGCACAACATGCAGAAAAAGATGAACAAGCAAAAGCGATCCAAAAATCACAAGCGGATTATCTAAACCAGGTACGTTCATGGACCAATATATCTCATCGTGCCTACCTTAATAGCCAAGCGCAATAAGTCTGTTTAAATAAGGACGTTATTATCCTGCCATTTATGCATATAAGATCGCAGTTATGCGTATTTGGTGGGATTCCATGGAGTAAGGAATGAAAAGTCTGATTACGCTAGAGCGTTTTTTTAATCGTATTGGTGATGTGCTCGGTTGGTTTGCCAGTATCCTATTTATATTATTATTAGTTAATGTCGTTTATGACGTTGTTATGCGCTACGTTTTTAATGATGTTTCCATTGCCCTTCAAGAAATGGAATGGCACCTGTTTTCCGCTGTGTTTTTACTTGGCGTTCCTTACGCGATCCGTTCTGCGGGACATGTTCGTGTTGATGTTTTTTATGAGCGTCTATCCCGTAAAAGCCAAGCGATCATTGATATTTTAGGTACACTTTTCTTTTTACTACCTTTTTGTTTACTGGTGGCATGGTATGGCATTGATTTCGCCAAAGAGAGCTATGCATTAGGCGAAACATCTGGCGATCCTGGTGGTCTTGCTTATCGATGGATAATTAAAGCAATGATCCCTCTCTCATTTGGCTTAATGGCGATCAGCGGTTTAGGGCTGGTTGTTCACTCATTAAATACCTTATTTAATCCGCACCACGCGGCATTAAAACAAGATCAGTAAAGGAATACGTCAATGATCGGAATCGTGATGTTTTTTGTCGCATTATTTGCCTTATTACTGGGCTTTCCTGTGGCATTTACTTTTGGCGGAATAGCCTTAATTTTTGGTGTTTGGGCTGAAGGTTTCGATATGTTTGCATTTATGCCTTATCGCATTCAGTCAATCATGGAAAATACGGTGCTTATGGCGGTGCCTCTGTTTGTTTTTATGGGCTTAGTGCTCCAGAAAACCCGTTTAGCTGAGCAGTTATTAGAGTCAATGGGGCGTCTGTTTGGTGGCGTTCGTGGTGGTATTGCAATTTCGACTGTACTCGTTGGTGCATTACTCGCGGCATCAACGGGTGTGGTCGGGGCATCTGTTGTTGCGATGGGGCTTATCTCATTACCCGTTATGCTCAAATATAATTACGATAAAGGCCTTGCGTGTGGAACTATCTGTGCATCGGGAACATTAGGACAAATTATTCCACCATCGATTGTATTAATACTATTAGGTGATGTGCTAGGTGTGCCTGTTGGTGATTTATTTCAAGCGGCTATTTTACCGGGTTTTGTATTGGTAGGTGCGTACGTCGCTTATATTTTAATTTATGCCAAGCTTAACCCTGAAGCGGCACAGCCAATTGAGCGAGATGACAGCATTAGTCGTTCGCAAGAGGTTTTTACTGCGTTAAAAGCGGTTATTCCACCATTAGCGTTAATTATCGTGGTGCTAGGTTCTATTTTTGCAGGTATTGCGACGCCTACAGAGTCTGCTGCATTAGGTGGATTTGGCGCGATTGTGTTAGCAATTTTATATCGCATGTTTAGTTGGAAAATGATCTATGAGGCAGCAAAAGAAACGGTAAAAGTCACGGCAATGGTCTTTGCTATTTTGTTAGGTGCGACCGCATTTTCGATGGCATTTACCTACACTGGTGGTGATTACTTAGTTGAAGAATGGATGATGGCGCTACCCGGTGAAAAGTGGGGATTTTTGATCATCACTATGCTGGTTATTTTAATACTTGGTTTCTTTATCGATTTTGTTGAGATCTGTTTCATTATCGTACCGATTTTAGCGCCTGTTGCCGAAGCGATGGGATTAAATATGACTTGGTTTGCCATACTTGTCGCGATGAACCTTCAAACTTCATTTTTAACACCACCATTTGGTTTTAGTTTGTTTTACTTGAAAGGTGTTGCACCTGCAGGTGTCACGACACGTGATATTTACCGTGGAGTTATGCCATTTATCGCTATTCAAATTGCGGTACTGGCTTCTATTTTGATTTTCCCTAATTTCTATGGCATGGGTTAATATTGATAATGTGATCTATAAAAGTAAAAAATGATAATAAATTGTTAATATGAGCTGGTGGTAAAACATCAGCTTTTTGCTGTTTGGAGGTCTCTATGCCATTAAAAGCAAAATTGATCTTATTAACCTTATTACCGTTACTGATTGTGACTGTCAGTATCAGTTGGATATCGATTTATCAGGCAAAAACCTTAGGCCAGAAAGAAGTCACTGTTTTTCGTGATAGTTTAATTGATGCCAAAGAAGCAGCATTGAAAGATAGCGTTGATCTTGCTTTAAATGCCATTTCCCATATTTATCATGATTCTACAATTGATGTTGATATAGCGCAGCAGCGTGTTAAAGCAATATTGACTAATTTACGTTATGGAAAAGACGGTTACTTTTTTGTTTATGATAAAAATGGAGTCAGTTTAGTTCATCCGATCATGCCTGAGTTGATTGGTAAAAATCTTATTAAGATACAAGATGAACAAGGCGATTTTTTAATTGCTTCTTTGTTATCGCAAGCACAAAGTGGGGGGGGCTATCATCAGTATTTATGGCAGAAACCATCAACGGGAGAAACGGTTACTAAGTTAAGTTATTCCGCATGGTTAGATAAATGGGATTGGATGATTGGTACCGGATTATATATTGAAGATGTCAGCCAAGATGTCGCGATTATGCAGCAAGCGATTAACCATAATATTGATACGATCTTCTTTTCCATTGTGGTGATATTAACAATAACTGTCGCAGTAATTATCGTGATCACATTGGCAATTAACTTACATGAACATCGATTGGCTGATAGAAATCTTAAAGAGTTAGCGCATAAAACGGTCTTATTTCAAGAAGCTGAAAAAAAACATGTCGCCCGAGAATTACATGATGGGATCAATCAGTTATTAGTCTCAAGTAAATGTCACTTAGAGTTACTTAGCCTTCAGTCCATTGATGTAAAGTTTGTCGATTACCTGAATAAATCGATGCATTCCTTAACATTAGCGATTAATGAAGTAAGGCATATTTCTCATAAATTACGCCCAAGCTCTCTGGATGATATTGGTTTAGAAGCGGCACTCACCACATTATTACAAGACTATCAATCTCACGCCGGTACATCAGTTGATATGCTATTTGATACAAAGGCTGGAAAGCTAGACTCTGATGTTGCAACAACACTTTATCGGGTAGTACAAGAATCGCTAAATAATATTGTTAAGCACGCAGATGCGACGCATGTTGAAGTGCATTTGAAACAACTTGGAAAGTTATTGCAATTGATCATTCGAGATAATGGAAAAGGATTTGATAGCCAAAATCGTTATCATTTAAAAGGGATTGGTTTGCGAAATATGCGCGAGCGAGTGGAGTTTATTGGTGGCGAGTTTGATCTTAATAGTGAGCCCGGATTTGGTACTGAACTCACCGTATTATTAAACTTGGATGGTTTAGTGTATGACAGAACAAACGATTAAAATTGTGATAGTCGATGATCATCAAGTGGTGATTGATGGTTTTATGGCAAGGTTACAATTAGAGCCTGATATCGAGGTCATTGGTACTGCAAGTAATGGCTTAGAGGCACTAGATACCGTCAGTTATCTTCAACCTGACGTTATTTTAATGGATATCAGTATGCCCATCATGAACGGTATTGATGCAACAGAGCAAATTAAAAAAACACTGCCTAATGCAAAAGTATTGATGCTGACGATGCATGATAACCGTGAATATATCATGAAGGTAATGCAGGTTGGTGCAATGGGCTATATGTTGAAAGAAATTTCGGCAGAAAAAATGGTTCAAGCGATTAAAACAGTGAATCAAGGTGCGACATATTTTTGTGAAACGACGAGCCAAACTATTTTTACTCAGACATCTTCACCAGTGAAAAGCCCTGATATTAATCCTTTGAGCCGTCGCGAAGAAAGGGTACTTAAACATGTTGCCGAAGGGCTGAGCAGTAAGCAAATTGCTAAAGCATTAGAGATTAGTTATCGGACCGTTGAGACGCATCGTCAGAATATAAAACATAAGCTTGAATTGCATTCAACAGCCGAGTTAGCGAAATATGCATTAGAAAAAGGGCTTATTGAATAGTATCCAATTATTTTGAAAAAATAGATCTTTCATTATTTATTTACTATATCAATCGCAAAAAATAGTTTTGGTTGTTTAATTCTTATATAAGTTATTTGTAAAGTAAGTTCTTATTGTGTTGATAAGGATTTCAAATGAAAAAAATTATAATAATGAATACCTTAGTCTTTCTAAGTTTGCTAGGTTGTGGTGGTGGAGATAGCGGCGATACAGAAAATAAAGGTGATACAAGTATAACCAAAGATAGAAATAGTAAACCTAAATTGAATGGAAGTAATGTTTATTACTACATTGGTAATGATGCTCTCACTCAAAAGTTACCTATCACTGACCAAGATGGTGATAGAGTAACGTTTGAAATCATTAACTCTCCAAAAAGTGGTAACTTTTCAATTGATAATGAAAATAGTGAATTTACATTTATATCTAATTTGTCATCAATAAAAGAAGAGGTTGTTTCTTTAATCGCTTCGGATGGTATTGATGAAACTGAATTTGAGATTACTTTAAAGCCTGAGTTGGTACTTAAACCTGAAGAATTTGAAAGCTTAAACAATATAGTTGAAGGAAAGTTTGAATTTATTGCCGGCGCTGATGTTGAGTTTAGCTATAACGTAATATCAGATGATAATACTCCGTCGTTTATACCGTTAATAAGTGATGTAAATAGAGCGCAAATACCTGATGTCAATTCTTTTGTAATTAATAACGATGGTTCTTTTAAATTAACGGCACAGCCTTATTCAGAGCCCATTTATATTGATGTTACGTTAACAAGTAACAATAAAACGGTAACTGCTCAAATAAAGTATTTAACAGAGCAAAAGAATATCAATATTGATGCTTTTTCCGATCCATTATATTTCCAACAATGGCATCTAAATAATACAGGTCAAGATGCTTACGCGTTATCAAAGGCAAGTGAAGGATTTGATATTAATATTGGCCAACTGCACGCTCAAGGGATAACCGGAAAGGATATTCATGTCGCTATTGTTGATTCCGGTATAGAAATTGCGCATGAAGATTTAGTTGAGAATGTTATTCCTGGTATGTCATATGATTTCGTCGAGCAGGATAATGATCCTAGTCCGAATCAATATGAAACAGATGGTGATCATGGCACCTCAGTTGCGGGGTTAACCGCTGCTGTTGGTTTTAATGGTAAAGGGGGGCGCGGTGTTGCTCCATCTGCATCTTTGTCTGGTTTTAATTTCCTGAAAGTACAAGGTCTGGATGTGTTTTATGAAACTCATGGTGGTGATAAAACTCAAACTGCTGACGTTATAAATCAAAGTTATGGCTTTAATAGCAATATATTTTTTCCAGTCAGTTATTTATCTAATGAAACGCTGATTTTAAAATCTTATTATGAAACGGCGAGTAAACCAGCGTTAATGATCAAATCTGCAGGCAATGGCTTTCAAGAATTAGGTTTCTATTGGCGTGTGAATAGTTCCGAAGAGGAAGCGCGACTACCTGCTCAAATCGCTAATTCGGATCCTGAAAGTGCGAGTTTTTATAATACGGTCGTTTCTGCTTTAAATGCCAATAGAGAAACACCATTATCGAGCTATTCAACGGTAGGAGCTTCTGTACTGTTTGCGGCCCCTGGTGGAGAATATGGCTTTGAATATCCTGCTATGATAACAACGGATGTTGCTGGCTGTGACCGAGGATATTCAATTGAGTATGGATTTGGCGGCTATTCTGGTGGATTAGATGATGAAATACAGAGTGAATCAGAGTGTAGCTATACTTCAAGATTTAATGGTACATCATCTGCTGCGCCTGTAGCATCTGGGGTTGCAGCATTAATTATGCAATCAAATCCTGAATTATCGTGGCGTGATGTGAGATATATCATGGCAAAAACAGCCACAAAAATAGATTTAGATTTTGTGCCTGTTATTTTATCACAAGATGGAGAGCAGTATATTGCAGAACCCGGTTGGGTTACTAACGGGGCTGGGAATCGTTATCATAACTGGTATGGCTATGGCATGATTAATGCTGTTGAAGCTGTACAAATGGCAACTCGAAATTATACTTTATTACCTCCGTTGATTGAGTCGGAATTTATCACTAGTGATGTTATCGGAGCTGTTGAAATTCCAGAAAATTTTGAAGGAATAACAAAACAAATTGAAATTACCGATGATATAACAATTGAGGCTATTCAATTAAAACTTGATTTAGACCATGAAAGAATGAGTGATATCGCCGTTGAAGTTATTTCCCCTTCAGGTACACGATCTGTTGTTGCGACACCAAGACATTTACATTATCTCAATCCGAAATATTACTTTGGATATGATGCTGAAATTCTATTTCTTAGTCATGCATTTTTAGATGAAGTTGCTGCAGGTATTTGGACTGTTAAGATTGTTGATACAAATAAAAACACCATGAAAATAGCTGATTACGATGATAACGAGCTGGAATTGCCTAACAACTATTTCTCAGGTTTGTTATTTGATGCCAGTATCAAAGTTTATGGACATAAATAAGGATTTATCGTTATGGAAAAGAGCAATCATTTACTATTCATTAGCTTATTTATGTTAACGAGCTGTAGTGCTAATGCCTATACATCTACAACGTTCACTAGTGGTGGTTTAGATTATGAAGTTATTGCGAGTGAACAAACTGCATTTAGTGCGACTCACTCTCAAGACAATAAAGTCACTAAAGGCGTAAAAGTTCAAAATGAAGACCTAAATATTAACGGGCTAGTGTCAGGTAGTATTATTTTAAAAACAATATTTTCTGATGCACTACCATTCGATGAGCCAGATATGTCTAAAAAACGTCTTGGTGGTGGTATTTGGATAATTCAGTATCCTGAAGGCACTGATTTAAGTAAAAAATTAAATTGGTTACAACAGCAGGATGGTGTTAAAAAAGCTGAAATAGAAGTAGTAAATAATCTTTTAAAACCTAATTGATTGTTTGAGGGCATAGAAGCGCGAGTAAATTATTAAAGTTGATTAAAACCTAGCCTGTTGAGCGGTTTTTTTAATTAAACAGTTTACAGAAAGTAATAATCTACGTATTATCTGCGCCATTGGAGAGATGGCTGAGTGGTTGAAAGCACCGGTCTTGAAAACCGGCATACGTTTATAGCGTATCTAGGGTTCAAATCCCTATCTCTCCGCCATATTCTAGAAGTTCGATTTTATCGGGTTTCATAAAGAATTGGAGCGGTAGTTCAGTTGGTTAGAATACCGGCCTGTCACGCCGGGGGTCGCGGGTTCGAGTCCCGTCCGCTCCGCCAATACAACGAAGCCTCGTCAGTAATGACGGGGCTTTTTTGTATCTAAAGTTTAATCTGTTGTTGGTATGTCTTGATGCACCTAGCCGAGGTTGAGAGTCCCGCTGGAATGCTAGCCCAGCCGTTCCGCCAACACAACGAAGCCCCGTCAGTAATGACGGGGCTTTTTGTATATAAAATCTATATTGTTATTGAAATGTGATGGCTTCTTTGTGCAGAAAGCCTGCTATTCACACTGTAAATCAATAGTATAGTAAAAGCCAAACAACGACCTGTTTGGCTTTAGAGACTGGTTTATTCGCCGTTATATTGTAATTCTAACGCTTGAGCGGTTTGGTAGCCTTGATGCTTTTGTAGCTGCTCTGCGTAACGTTGAATATTTGGAAACGCAGCTAATACGCCATAGTTACCAAGGATTTCAGTAATAAATGACATCATGAAATCGGCACCGGTTAAACGCTCTTCTACAAGATAAGTTTTATCCACTAACCGTTGATCAAAATATTGCATTACTTTCTGAGTTTCCATGTCAGCATAATCACCAAGGAAATTCATTTTTGCACCATCTTTGGTGACAAACATCTTTAAAAGTAACGGTAAAATGGCTGAACTTTCGGCAAAATGCAGCCATTGAATATAATCAATATAGGCTTGAGTGCCACGTTCAGGCATAAATTTACCGTTACCGTAAGTTTCAATTAAATATTCTGTGATAGCGCCTGATTCGGTAATGATCATTCCGTTATCTTCCAATACCGGTGATTTACCTAGTGGATGAACACTTTTAAGTTCTGGTGGCGCAAGAAATGTGACCTTGTCTCGGCAATAAGGTTGAATTTTATATTCAACACCTAGCTCTTCAAGTAGCCAGATAATACGCTTTGAACGAGATTGATTAAGATGGTGCAATATGATCATGATAAGTCCTTTTTAGGTTTAGTTAGCTAACTTTAACTACAACTTTGCCGAAGTTTTTACCTTCAAGTAAGCCAATAAAAGCGTGTGGAGCTTGCTCTAGGCCTTCGACTCTATCTTCACGGTAATGAATTTTTCCTTCAGCAAGCCATTGCGACATTTGTTGTGCAAATTCGTCATAACGGTGAGCATAATCGTCAAAGATAATGAAACCTTGCATCTTGATACGCTTAACCAGTAGTTGTCCCATTAACATATTCATACGATCTGGGCCGTCTGGAAGCGATGTTGCATTGTATTGAGAGATCAAGCCACAAAGCGGAATGCGTGCGCCTGTATTCAGTAGAGGAAGCACTGCATCAAAGACTTTACCGCCAACATTTTCATAATAAATATCAATGCCATCGGTACATGCATCTGCTAATTGTTGAGCAAAGTCAGCAGCATGGTGATCAATACATTCATCAAATCCTAATGTCTCTTTTGCGTATTGGCATTTTTCGTTACCACCTGCGATACCAACAACACGACAGCCTTTTATCTTACCAATTTGACCAACCATAGAGCCTACTGCGCCAGTTGCAGCAGCAACAACGATAGTGTCACCTTGCTTTGGTTGACCGATATCGAGTAGCCCCATGTATGCGGTAAAGCCTGGCATACCCATTACTCCTAATGCATAGGATGGGTGACTGGGATTCATTCCTAACTTTATTAATCCTTCACCATTTGAAACGGCATAATCTTGCCAACCAGAATACGCTAATACCCATTCACCCACTTGATAGTCAGGGTGGTGAGAAGCGGTTACTTGGCATACCGTGCCACCGACCATCACTTCATTAATACCGACAGGCTCAGCATAGGATTTTTTATCACTCATACGCCCACGCATATAAGGGTCGAGTGAGAGATAAACGGCTTTAAGTAGTAACTCGCCTTGTTGCGGGCTTGGGATCGTTGTTTCTGTTAAATGAAAATTTTCAGGGGTTGGTGCGCCTACAGGACGAGAGGCTAATAGTAGTTGGCGATTAGTGGCTGTCATTGCTGATTTCCTTTTTTTCAATTAGACCAGTCGTCTAGTTGGTAATTCAAAAAATCCCGCCTTATCGCATCGCTAATGTGCTGATAGGCGGGCGTTGTCTTATCAATACTGCGGTTTATCGATATTACGTGTCTTGTCGATAATTATTTTGGGAGCAGTAGTGCTTGTGTTGTTGTTAATGCTTGCTGTAATCCTGATAAATCGTGACTCAGTTTGTTGAGTAAACTTGCTCCAAGCCATAAATTATAAAGAGTTTGGGCGGTTACATGGCTGTCGCAGTTAGCGATTGAGCCATCTTTTATTCCTCTTTCTATTGTATTAGCGATTAAAGCGACAACACTATCTGCTCCTTGCTTTAATGCTTCTCGCATAGGCTCGGAGAGATCGGATACTTCTGCGCTGAGCTTTACCACCAAACATTTATTGGCATTACAGATGCCGTTTTCAACTTTGATCCATAGCTTGAAATACTCATTGAGTTGTTCAAAGCCTGTGCCTTGCTCGCTTTTTAATACCTGAGCGACACGTTGTAAATAATGATGAAAATAAGAGTGGATCAATGCTTCACCAAATTGCTCTTTAGATTTGAAATAATGGTAAAAAGAGCCTTTAGGTACTTCTGCCGCACTTAATAATTGTGATAAACCAACACTCGTAAATCCTTTCGTGACCACTAGCTGGTAACCAACATTAAGAATGTGCTGCCGTGTATCAATTGTTTTTTCGTTCATGAAGTCACTATAGAATAAATTAGACCAGTCGTCTAGTGCTTGGGTTTGAATGATTTTACTATAAATTAGCTTAAGAGTAATGATTTGATGTTTGATGCTCTATTTTTAAGTTAGCTCTGCTAAGACTGGCCACCCACTTACTGTGGGGGGATTTGTTTTATTGTGTGTAAAACAAGATTATGAAACTATAACGATCTTCAAGTAGAACGCTTTTCTGCTTATTTTATTGGTTAAAAAGGTTAAGTGATGGATTTTCAAAATTACTACGAGATCATTATAGAAGTACTGGTTGATAATTTTGATTTAGACGATGGCGAATACTATGGCGAGGTCATCTTAACGGATGAGCTTTATCAAACAAGCTGCGATATCGCTAAACAGTTTGATGTTGGTTTTAATGACGAACATACCGCACTGGCTGTACTTGAAATGTCTAAGCAAGCAGGTGTAGAGCCAAATACATTCTCAGTATCATCAGCCGCTGTTGGTTGTGTTGTTGATTACTTAGAAGATAACTTTGTTGTCGAATTCGATGATGAAGAGTTTGACGAAGAGTAATGCTCGTCGCATAAAGAAATATAACTATTGAAGCCGACATGATGTCGGCTTTTGATTATCAGAGGCGATGATATGCATCTCAAGACATTAGAATCAATATTAACGACAGAGCTTGAGCTGTTAAATAGTGCAGATGCAGCGCATGATAAAGCGCATGTTTTACGTGTGGTGAAAGTAGCAAAACAGCTTGCTAAGCAAGAGCAAGCACGATTAAACATTACTCTTGCTGCGGCCTATTTACATGACTGTGTTGCCGTTACTAAAAATGACCCTCGAAGAAAACAAGCTTCAACACTTGCAGCTAATAAAGCGATCGAGTTTTTATCTGACAAAAAGTTACTCGTTGACCATCATGATGAGATTCATCATGCGATTGTGGCGCATAGCTTTAGTGCTGATATTAAACCGTTAACATTGGAAGCAAAAATTGTTCAAGATGCTGATAGATTAGATGCACTTGGCGCGATAGGTTTAACACGGTGTATTCAGGTTGGCACATCTTTAGGTCGACCATTGTATGCTCTTGACGATCCTTTTTGTCAAAACCGACAACCTGATGACACGAGTTACACCCTAGATCACTTTTATATTAAGTTACTTGGTTTAGCTGACACCATGCAAACAGATGCTGCGAAGATTGAAGCGGTTAAACGGATCGAGTTTATGAAAAGTTATCTTCGACAGTTAGAGTCAGAGATAGGGTGAGATAGTATAAAGAATAAGCATTTATGCTGTGTTTGATTTTGCTGAAAGAGTAAATAGTAAGATAACGCTGTAATAGTAACCACTTAATTTAGATGGGTATTTACATCTACATATTATCTCCGTATTATTCGCGCCATGGAGAGATGGCTGAGTGGTTGAAAGCACCGGTCTTGAAAACCGGCATACGTTTATAGCGTATCTAGGGTTCAAATCCCTATCTCTCCGCCATATTTTAAGCCTCGTCAGCAATGACGGGGCTTTTTTGTATCTGAAATTTAAACTGTGAGTTCGCTTCTTTAGCATTGAGTATATTGACTAATAAAATCAGCTTGCGCCATTGCCATAATTGAAGCTGTTAAACGTAGAGCTGCGTTGATTGCATCATCCGATTCATTCAATGATCGTAATAATTCAACATGTCCATCTAGACAACTATAACCTTGGTTTACCATACATGCCGCAATGCAAGCATAGTAGTAAGCAGTTTCATCATCGATATCTAAACTATGTAATGGTTTGAGCTCTAACGCATTAGTTTGTTTGATATTGGATAAATGTAAGTTTTGAATTGCCATATAGTAGTTATTTGTCATGGCCATACGCATGACAGCGTGATTAATATCGGCGAATTGTAAGCTATTAATATCACCGACTTGCTGTTTGATACGTTGTAGCACGGTACTATTTTGTGTCGCGAGTGCTGCTGCATAAGCAATATATTGAATTCGGTTATTCGCAAGTAGCGATTGTCGAGAAATGAGTGAGTGAAGTAAATCAGAATGATCAAAAGTAGTGTCAGTTGGCATAGCAATGCTTCCTTTTACGCTAACAAAATGTGCAAAATAACTGCACGAATGCATTTAATGATATTCCCTTCATTCAGTGACGCAATTGCCAGTTATGCAGCATTACTGTGTAGAAATGATCAGAATAGTTGATGAATAACGTTGGGATAGGTAAGTGATTTAGAGAAGTAGAGGCTTTTGTCTCTTTATTACGCAGTCAAACGGCTACTGATTTACATAACTAAAAATAGCGAGTAGTATTTGCGGCATGGAGAGATGGCTGAGTGGTTGAAAGCACCGGTCTTGAAAACCGGCATACGTTTATAGCGTATCTAGGGTTCAAATCCCTATCTCTCCGCCACATTTTAAACCTCGCCAGAAATGACGAGGTTTTTTTATGTCAACATAGAATTGATGATTATCAATAATCCCCGAAGAGTGATCAAACAAGCTTCAAGAGTCGTAAGATATTTGGCCTAAAAGATTATTGCTGTTTGAATGAAATCGTGTTATTGCAAGTTTATATTTATTTTTAGAAAAGAGTTGTAGCAGAATGCTATAAAATAGAACCATAAACACACTTATTTTATTTTTTTAAGTTATATTTGAAAATAAAATATCTAAATCATAATTTTCTCGTGCTAGTGAACGTTTTAAACTACTTAAGGATTTTATTTGAAGTTGACGTATACGTTCTCTTGTTAGTCCAACAGCATCGGCAACTTCTTGTAATGTATGCGGTTCGTAGCCCATCAGGCCATAACGACGACAGATGATCTCCTTATCTCTTGCATTCATTCTATTTAGTATCAAGTTCGTGATTTTTACCATGTCATCATTATCGACCTCTGCACTCGGTGATGTTATTTGTTCATCCGCCACTAAATAAGCAATGGTGTGTGATTGTTCAGTATCACCAATGGTTTGATCGAGTGAAATAACATTGACTTCATTAGAGAATAAGGCTGATATTTCTTTACTTTCTTTATTGAGTGCTTGCGCAATATCTTCGTGAGTAGGTTCATTATTATTTCGCTTCATTAGCTCACGATGAGTACGAATTAATGTGTTGATTTCTTTAGAAATATGGACTGGTAAACGTATAGTTCTGTTTTGATTGTGAATAGCACGTTCGATGGTTTGTTTAATCCACCATGAAGCATAAGTAGAGAAACGAAACCCTTTTTCTGGATCGAATTTTTCAACGGCAGTCATTAAACCAATGTTACCTTCATCGATAAGATCACTTAATGAGAGATTAGAAGCACGATATTTTTTTGCAATGCTAACGACAAGCCTTAAATTAGATTCAATAAGAATTTTTTTTGAAGCAAGATCGCCAGTTAAAGACTTACGGCTATATTGAATTTCATCATCTTTATTAAGTAAAGGTTTATTTGAAATATCATTAAGATATAGGCGTATTACATCCACTTCAAAACTTGTCGTTTCCATTTTATTCATCCTTAATAAATAAATGCAGGGGTGCAATCAATCCGTGAACACCTTGTTGATTATATAAATATAAATATAAATGTTAATAAAAAGCAAACATTAATTGTAACATTTATGTAATATTCATGTATATTCTGTTGGGTGTGGTAAATTTATAAATTTATTGGCTTCATATCTAAATTAAACAATCAATAAACGTAATGTTATTTTTACACTGCTCTTTTTTTGTTGTTTATATATCGTGTTGGTATATATCGTTGTACTATATAAAAAATATATATGAGTTTGTAAATATGTCATCATTAGTTAAAAACGTGTCTCTATCAATCGCACTGTTATCTTCTTTATGTTTTTCTTATGCTAATGCAGCTGAGATATCTGGTAATTCGATTGTGGTTCAATCCTGTATTGATAACCAAAATTTTGATGAGCAAGGCTTGATTCATTGCTATCAACAAGCTGAAGCAACAGCAAAAGATCAAGTTTATAATTTATCAAGTCAAGGTGAGCATTATAAAAGTGCTATCGATAGCCAATGTCAAAAGTTACAAGTAAAACTTAATACAGATACAACAATGATTAAATCTGACAAAGAAGCTAAAATAGCGGCTTGTTATGCTAATGGCTGGTCTCGTGCACGTGATACAGTGTTAAATGAAAAATACTAGTCGAATGGTTGGGGATTATGCGACATTTATCTGACTATCAACAACAGATAGACGTGATTGTTCAAGAGCATTCAGGAAGTCTTGAACAATCACTAGAATCATTACAGCGATTGCTAGATGCTATCGCTGATGATAGGGCATTAACAGATAGTCAATTAAAACAGGATTAAGTTGCTTTAAGAATAAACGGATGAAGATACAATGATCATCCGTTTTTATTTGGTTTTAGATAGTTGCAAAATAGAATTGTATAACAAAACTGTTGATGGGTTATTTTTATTATCTTGAGGACACACGAGATAATAAGTTGGCATTTTATCATTAATGTAAGTGATGTTGAGTCGTTCAACCAAGGTGCCATCATTAAGTTGCTTTTGGACTAAGATTCTATTTACAAAAGCGACGCCTAAACCGTTACAAGCCGCCTCTATGGCTTGAATTGAGTTTTGGAAAAAAACTTTATTCTGATTTCTGTTCGGTTTGATCTTCATGTTATGTAAAACAAGATCCCATTGAATTAGACGATTAGTCGTTTCTATCAATGTGATTTCACTGAGTAGTTGCTCTGTGAGTTTTACTTTAGATGAAGGAATATAATCAGGAGTGCAGACTGCAACCATCTTTTCTTTAAATAAGACATCATATTCATGTTGCTCTGGTGGCTTTAATCCATATCGAATCGCAATGTCTATATTCTCTTTGCCAAAATCGAGCGTTTCTAATGTATCAATAAAATTGAGCGAGATCCCTTGCTGAGATAACTGTCGAATATTAATGAGTGGCAAAAGCCATTTATTTAATAACGCAGGTGGTATCGCAACGGTTAACTTTTGATTTTTTTTAGAGATACCGAGATCGGCCGTTGCTTGTTCTAGTTCATTTAAAATTATTGTTGTTCGACTAAAGTAACGAAGACCTGCATTAGTGAGAGTAATACTGCGGTTATGTCGCTGAAATAATTTTTGTTCTATAAAATCTTCAAGTGTGCTTATTTGATGACTAACAGCCCCTGGCGTTACATATAATTCTTCTGCGGCTAGTTTAAAGCTTTGTAGTCTTGCAGCGGCTTCAAAATAGACAATGGCTTTTATTGGTGGGATGACCCGCATTGGTATACCTTCAAGTTATTTTTTCTAAGTTCACAAAATATTATTATCGATTTGTAGTATTTATTTTTTGTGCATATAATTCAAAACGAACAAAAAGTGTTTGGCAGTATACCAATTTAGAATAACATTATGCTGTTAAATCGTTATTAATCTATAATGATGAGTACTAACAATGAAGATCAAACAAGTAGTAGCAGCTGTACTTCTAGCAGTTCCTGCATTTATGTCGCAAGCGATGGTGCTAACGAGCCACGATATTACTAATGATAAAACATTACAAAATCAGCAACTGTTTAACCAATGGGGTTGTACAGGCAAGAATGTATCACCACAATTAACATGGAAAGATGTTCCTGCTGGAACAAAAAGCTTCGCTGTTACGATGTATGATCCTGATGCACCAACAGGTAGTGGTTGGTGGCATTGGAGTGTTATTAACATTCCTGCTGATGTACATAGTTTAGCTGCGGGCGCGGGTGCTGTTGGCGGTAAAGAATTACCAAAAGGCGCAAGTATGGTAACGAATGATTTTGGCTTTAAAGGTTTTGGTGGTGCATGTCCTCCGCCAAACTCAAAACCGCATAATTATGAAATTACAGTGTATGCATTAAATACGGCGAATATTAAATTACCAGAGAATGCATCACCAGCATTAGCAGGCTATAACATTCTTGCTCATGTTATTGGTAAAGCTGTGCTTGTTGCGCCAACGAATGCACGTTAATTGAAATTAGATGAAAAAGCCACTTACCTAAACTATCAATCGTTTTTGTAAGTGGCTTTTTGTTAAGTATTTTTTCATTTACGACGTTCTTACAGGTAATGTTGCCGTGATATATATTTAATCTATTACGTAGATGTTTATCTGTGAGAAGTGCTTGTTTATAATCTTTATATGCTAATGCAAGAATATAAGGCAGTGTTGCGTTATTTAAAGCAATGGCACCTGGCATATTGGCAATACAATAATGTAAGTGGGATCATCATGTGTTGTTGGGTGTGATGTTTCTACACAGCCACTTTGGTCAATAGCAACATCTACAATAGCAGTTCTAGGCTTCATTTTTCTATCATTGTTTTTGTGAACAGTTTAGGTGCTGCTACGCCTGCAATAAGACCCCTCCAATAACAAGATCAGCTCTTATTACATGATCTTCTATAGTTGCACTCGTTGCATATTTTGTATTGATTTCACCATCAAATTGTATACTCCCAAGCAATATGAAAATAACCTGCGATTACATGGGGTTAGTTTCTTAGAATGTAAAGTCGTGAAAGAATTTGCAACTTAAGCTCACTTAGACATAACAGTATCTATGTGCCTCCATATCATTATAACGTAACATTCTGAGTTCATTTGCCTTTTGTATTATTATAAATATCTATTGCTGTTATTAGAGTGGTACTAGAGATCAATAATAAAATGAGCAACACAGAAAGATAAGTAGAGGAGAGGCGTTAACGGTGAATATAAGGAATGAGTAAAAGTCGCTATTTACTAGCGACTTTTTTACTTAATGTCACGAAATTAAATTTCGAACTCAGAAAGTTGTGCGCCATTATCTAGCAGTTGTTGCAGTGCTTTTGGAGTACGGCCTTGGCCTGTCCATGTTTTTTCTTCGCCGTTTTCATCTGTAAACTTATATTTAGCAGGGCGAGCAGCACGTTTTTTCTTTGCTTTAGGTGCATCACCTAAAAGGGCAACAAGCTCTTCGGCAGTAATACCTTCAGCTTCAAGCATGTCTCGGTATTTTTGAAGCTTAGCTTCTTGCTCTTTGTTTATAGCATTCGCTGCTTCTTCTTCCTCACGTCGTTCTTCAACAACTTGAGTGAATTTTTGTAGGCCTTCTTGAAGATCTGCAACTGACATTTCACGTGCTTGTGCACGCAATGAACGTAGGTTTAAAAGAATATCAATCATGTAATTTGATTCTGAAATAAAAAGAAGTATTAGATCCTATTGTACTTAAGTTTTTAAATAAGGCACGAAAAATAAAGCGATATATTTGAAACTAA
>NZ_PYOB01000018.1:0-83054 GCF_003026165.1 Photobacterium sp. GB-1
AGAGCTGAGTCTATATAGAGAAGGAATCTCCGACCCTCTGGTCCGCTATTTCCAAAAACAGGATGCTTACCAAGCTACGTCATTCACCGACTGTAAATAATGGTTATATTAAACCACTACTTTTAAAATAGTGGTCGGTGAAGAGGGATTCGAACCCCCGACCCTCTGGTCCCAAACCAGATGCGCTACCAAACTGCGCTATTCACCGACAAATTCAACAACGCTCTGCGTCGTCGAGGTCGCTTATAATACTCGCCAAATTGATTTTAGCAACCCCTATACGGTATTTTTTTTTGTAACGAATTTTTTTGCTCATCAAGCAACCAAATTTGTGCATTCTCGGTAACTTAAGTGCTCTCAAACGCACAAATAACCACAACAATGAAACAGCCTTTTTACTCCTGTTCTAGATCATAACAACAGGCAATACACATGGCTTAAATAACCACCATCATATCTAAATGTTAGGGCTATAATATGGACATTTGATTAGAGCGTTTATTTGGAAATAATATAGGACTTGCTTCTATACTTGTTATTTTTTCATTTTCTTACCTTTCACCATCAACTAGGCAAGATTTTATTACACTTGTATAATCAATAGCATCGGTTACTTAAAGTGAAAGTCCTATGCCAGATAATAATGAATTAGACCTTTTTAAAGAAATGATGGCCGATGTTGCGCCAATCAAACAAGATACTGTGACCATTTCACAAAAATATCAGGTATCAGAGTCTCAACTAGCTCGTCGAATTGCAGCTCAAAGTCTCGCTGAAAGTGATTCTGAATACTTATCATTAGATAATGCCAAAATGGTAAAACCTGATGATATGATTGAATTTAAACGAGATGGTGTACAAGAAGCTGTATTTAGAAAAATGCGTCAAGGTAAGTACGATATTCACGGCCGTTTAGATCTTCATAAAAAGTCATTACAACAAGCCCGTGATGAAATATTAGCATTTCTAAAGCAATCACAACGTTTAGATATTCGCACCGTTATGATAGTTCATGGCAAAGGTGAGCGTGCTAATCCACCAGCATTAATGAAAAGCTATGTCACAACATGGCTAGAGCAAATATCTGATGTGCTTTGCTTTCACTCGGCGCAACGGCAACATGGTGGCACTGGTGCGCTATATGTCATGCTAAAGAAAAGCCCTGAGAAAAAAGCTGAAACACGTGAACGACATCTAAATCGTCGCAGTGAATAATTCAAAGACCATAAAGAGCGGTTTTGCCGCTCTTTTCTTTTAGACTTTACAATCATACTAGCCAGAGTACACGACAAGCCAGTCCAATAAGCACTACACCAGATAGACGATCAATCAGTACAGCGCGGGATCTTAACGTTTGTAATACTCGAGGGTATGACAAGACACAAGCAACTAAGGTGTACCATAATCCATCGACTAATAGTGGTGTCGCCACAATAACAATTTTACTTCCAGTTTCTGTACCCAACGCAACAAACTGACTAAATAGAGCCAAAAAATATAACGCTAATTTAGGGTTTAATAATGAGATCATTAAACCATCTCTTGCCGCATGAAGAAGGGAAGAAGGCTTTCCTGCTGCGAGTTTTTCTGCAACGCCGCCTTTAGAACGCAACGCATTAACGCCTAAATAGGCTAAGTAGCCAGCTCCTGCATAGCTAATCAGATTAAAGACTGTTGGTGATTGTTTTAAAACAACCGCAAGCCCTAATAATGTTAATAATGCGTATAAACCTACCCCACAAGCATGAGACCAAGCCGTTACTAAGCCATGTTTACGCCCACCGGTTAAGCTATGCTTAGCAACAACAGCAAGACTCGGTCCTGGTGACATCGCCCCTAAAATACAAATTAATAATAATGATAGCCAAATACTGATGGTCATGATGTTCTCCTTACATTGGTAGAAAAAATACCAAGTAAGCGTTATAAGAAGAAATCAAAAGAAATCATTACGGTCATGATAAAAAATCATTACCTTTCGGTGTCGTAAAAACACATCATTGTTCGTTAATGATTTATTGCCCCATTGAATACAAAGAGTTCTTCATTAACGTTAGCACATGCTCTCGCAACCATTGATGGGATAATTCGTTGTTATATTTAGGGTGCCATAGCAGCCAATACTGATTCAGCACACTTGGAAATGGTAATGGCTTATAAACAATATTATAGAAATCTTGCATCGTAACAGCTATATGTTCTGGAATAACAAGAAACATTTCTGTTCGAGATACAATACTTAAAGCAGATCCGAAAAATGGCACTGTTGTTTGAATATGTCGCCGATAACCTAAAGTACGTAACTCCACATCAACGAAACTGTCTTTATCTCCACCACCGTTAACAGAAATATGATTGTAGGCAACAAAGTCTTGTACCGTTAAATCTACCTTTGTATTTGCTAATGGATGCGTTGTACTCATCACGCACACTGCACGATCAGATCCAATCTGTATCCCAGATAATCCGGTAGGTATCTTTGGGGCCATAGTCGAGACTAATTGAATATCAAGATCGGCTAATTGATCAGTATAACTTGGTGACCATAGCTGATAGCTCACATCAAGCAAAGGCGCGTGCAATGTTAATAGCTCGACGATATCAGGAAAGATATATTGCGCGACATAATCAGAAGATGACAAGACTATTTTCCCGCGCCAGTGATGCGGCGAGAACTGTTCTGGTTCAAATACCAAATCGCAATCGGTAAGCAATGACGTAATTTTATCTTGTAGTGAAAGTGCGCGAGGGGTCGGTAATAACCGGTTTCCCTCACGCACAAACAAAGGATCAGAAAAAATTTCACGTAATTGTGTCAGTTGCCGACTTACTGCAGACTGCGTAATGTGTAAACGCTCAGCCGTACGTGTTACATGGCACTCATCCAATAAGACATGTAATGTTCGAAGTAAGTTTAAATTAGGTACTGACACACTCTTTGCTCTCTATCCTTGGTATTAGTCTTCCTTGCCAATCGGGGCAAATTTACCGCCAGTCAAACTAACTAAATCTTTTGCCGCAAGTTCTATTTCTAAGCCGCGACGACCTGCACTAACACAAATAGTATCAAACGTTTCTGCGCTGCTATCAACAAAGGTTGGCAGCCGTTTTTTTTGTCCTAACGGGCTAATACCCCCCACTATGTACCCTGTTACTTTTTCCGCAAGCTTTGGATCGGCCATTTCAGCCTTCTTACTGCCCGCAGCTTTAGCTGCTGCTTTTAAATCTAACATGCCAGATACAGGAACGACGGCAACCGCTAAATTTTTAGGATCGCCATTTAATGCAAATAATAAGGTTTTAAATACGCGATTAGGATCTAGCCCTAAGACTTCTGCCGCTTCATGACCAAAATTATTATTGGCTGGATCATGTTCATATTGATGCACTTGATACGAAATTTTTTGTTTCTTTGCTAATTGAATCGCTGGAGTCATTATTTTTCACTCTATTTTTCATTCAAACAGCTGTGGTTAATTCCCCCTATTGCTCAAAAGCAACTAAAGAAATTAAGAACATCTGTTTACCTGTAATGATTATATCGTGAGTTGACAGTTTTCGGCTATATCCATCAAAAGAAGGATTTTAAATACAAAAAAGCGCATCGAATAAAAATATAAGATGCGCTTTCGAGCAATTAATATTGCTTATTTATAAACAATTTCATCTTTCGGCGCGAATTTGTTTACATCAATGGGTGAATTCGTTTCCAAGTATTGCTTTAATACTTCCGCGTCAACAAACCCCGTATTTACATGGCCTGCATGATCATTGATCTTCGGATAGCCGTCACCACCAGCTGCGTTGTAGCTTGGTACAGTGAAACGGTAAGTCTTTTTCAGATCTAACGGCTTACCAGCTAACTTAACATCACTTACTTTGCCATTTTCAACCGTCATTGAAATACCGTAGAACTGCGCATAAGCACCAGAATCTATCGGCTTAGTGGCAACAATATTCAGATAATCTAAAACTTCTTTACCTGACATATCGGTGTACGTCACGATATTGCCAAAAGGTTGAACGGTGAGTACATCTTTATAAGTAATATCGCCGCCTTCAATTGAGTCACGAACACCACCAGAGTTCATTACAGCAAAGTCCGCTTTAGCACGTTGCATGTGTGACGCAGCAATAAGACGACCTAAGTTTGTTTGCTCAAATCGAACCACATTACGATCGCCTTCTAGCTTGCCATTCGACTTGGCAATCTTAACGTTTAACTGCTCTTGTCCATGCTCTTGGTAAGGCTTAAGGAAGTTATACACTTCTTGGTTTTTTACAATTTCATCTTGAATAAAGACACGCTTGCTTGAGCCATCATCTAGCTTAACTTTTTTCTTCAAGTTAACGGGGATCAAATCGTAACTAACCAGTGAAAGCTCACCGTTCTGAAATTCAAAGTCAGCACGACCTACATACTTACCCCACTCGTGGGCTTGGACAATCCATGTACCATTTTGCTGATCAGGTACACACTCGTCACCCGGTTTAAAATCTTTCTTCGCAACATTTGGGCCTTCCATACAGACAGGCTCTTGCGAGTGACCACCGACGATCATATCGAGATCGCCATCATCTAAATAACGTGCAAGCGCAACATCACCCGGAGCATTAATACCACGATGACCATCTTCATAGTGACCCATATGAGTTGCCGCAATGATCACATCAGGCTTTTCTGTTTTTTCTAGCTCAGCAATCACTTTTTTGGCTTCAGATTTTGGATCGCGAAACTCTACATTGCCGATAAATTCAGGATTACCAATTTTAGCCGTATCTTCTGTCGTCAAACCAATGACGGCAATCTTGATCCCTTGCTTTTCAAAAATTTGGTAAGGCTGAAATAAGCGCTCACCTGTTGTCTTATCGTAAATATTAGCCGACAACATTGGGAAATTCGCCCACTCTTCTTGCTTACGTAGTACATCTAATGGGTTATCAAATTCATGATTTCCTAATGCCATTGCATCATAGCCAAGCAGATTCATTCCTTTAAAATCAGGTTCTGCATCTTGTAGATCTGATTCAGGAACACCCGTGTTAATGTCACCGCCAGAAAGTAATAAGCTAGTACCACCTTGTTCTTCTACTTCTGCGCGGATTTCATCAATCAATGTCTTGCGGGCAGCCATACCGTACTCACCATTCTGATTATGCCAGAAACGACCATGGTTATCGTTGGTATGAAGAATCGTGATTCTATAAGTTGTATCAGCATCCCATGCTGATGAGGCTTTTTCCGCTGTCGTTGCACAACCTGAAAGAACGGCAACGAGAGCGGCGCTTAATGCTGTTTTAGCAAATAGGCGTTGCTTCATGGTATCCACCTTAACTGTATTTTTAATGGCGACTTCAAAAGAAGATAATATTTCGTAAAACTGGAAAAATTAATTAGTCACATTTTCACCACAAAAAAATGTCGGTAAAAGTGAAACAATGTGACCAATATCGCCAGTGTAACGAAATAAATACGTATGAATTTTCCATTTTAAATTTTTGTTAACAGGATCACTTTTCGTCTTTTAAAACTCTTGTTTATGTCACACCCAAGCACAAAAAAGCCCAGTAAATACTGGGCTTTTTTCAAACAGTTATGCTCAACACTACTTTATAGTGATAGATATCACATTATACTTTCGCCAATTTTCGACTAGGGTGTTTCAACATAATTGCAACAATGGCAGAAAGAGCTAAGAAGAAACAGTAATAAGAGTGCGCAACAACATCTAATGGTGATAACTCAAAAACAGAACCAAGGAGTAACGCTTGCGCTCCGTATGGTAAAACACCTTGAATTACACACGAGAAAATATCGAGTAAACTCGCGGAACGACGTGGTGTAACCCCATTTTCATCAGCCAGTTCACGTGCAACACCGCCTGATACAATAATCGCAACAGTATTATTTGCCGTACATAAGTTAGTCAAGCTCACAAGACTAGCAATACCAAACTCACTCGCTCGTAAATTTTCAGATGACTGATGTTTTTTGCTAAATACATTAATCACACGACTGATACTTTGAGTTAAGAAAGCGAGTCCACCTTGTTGGCGCATTAATTCACTAATACCACCAATCAACATAGAGAGCAGGAAGATTTCCTGCATATTGCTAAAACCACCATAAATATCTTTGCCAAAACTGGTAAAACTATAATCAGCAGCAGATGTTAGACCGACACCACCAGCCAGTAAAATACCGACAGATAGAACAACAAACACATTAACCCCAGAGACTGCGAGCACCAAGATAGTGATATAAGGAATGACTTTTAACCACTCAATAGGTGCTGTTTCAGGCAATTGTGTAACCGAGCTATTAAACGCAAATAATAAAATAGCGGCAATTGCAGCAGGTAAGGCGATTTTAATGTTTTCACGGAATTTATCTTTCATCTGACAGCCTTGTGATCGCGTTGCTGCGATTGTGGTATCAGAAATAATTGAAAGATTATCACCAAACATTGCCCCACTAAGAACCACACCAGCAGTTAATGCGACATCCATACCAGACGCATGCGCAATGCCTAATGCGACGGGGGCTACTGCTGCAATCGTCCCCATAGATGTTCCCATTGCAGTAGCAATAAAAGCAGAGATCACAAAGATACCGGGTAAAATCATGCTTGCAGGAATAAGTGATAAACCAAGGTTAACCGTTGCATCGACCCCACCCGACGCTTTAGCAACAGAAGCAAAAGCGCCTGCCAATAGGTAAATCATACACATTGCGATAATGTCACTATGACCCACACCGCGGATAAATTGCTCTATCGCTTTATTCAGTTTTTCTTTACTTAATAAAATCGCAACAACAACAGCAGGCAAAGCTGCGACAGGTGAAGGTAATTGATAAAAAGCAAAATCAACCCCTTGCATCGTAAGGTAAGTACCTACACCAATGAATAAAGCTAAAAAAATACCCAAGGGTAAGAGTGCTAATGCAGAAGGTGAAATGGTTTGATTTTTTTTATCTATATTTGGCATGGCGACGACTAAAGTTCTATTTATACATTCATTCCAAGACTAAAGGGATGCGCTCACAGTGTCAACATCTAGACGTCTAAACATCCAAAAGATATGTAACTAAATTACATATTCAGTCAAGTTCAGTTTATTTCTTGTGTTTTATGACAAGAAAAACGCTTATTTTGTAGTAAAAGCACAAAAAATGGAACGGTCATCACTCAATTCAGTAACACTAATAACAATTCCATTATTTAAGGTGCATCAATGATAAACAACCGCTAAAATCTGCTAACATTTACTGGATTTTAGGGATATATAATGCAGTTAACATTAAAACAAAAACTTATTGTCGCGAGTTTATCGGCAGTTTTAGTGATGGCGACTGCACTCACTTGGCTCTCTGCTAATCAAATTGATACTCAAGCTAAACGTGATCTTTACGCTCGAGCAAGTAGCCTAACCGAGGCTGTTAGCAGCAGTGTGGGTGACTGGGTAAATATTCGTACCAATATTATTGACTCAGTAACAATTAACAATCCTGACATTGCTACGATCCCCTCTTTAAAGCAAGCCCGTTTAGCGGGTCAATTTGAAGATATTTACTTCGGCAGCACCGCAGGTATCGCCACTAGCTCTTTTGCTGAACGTGATTTATCTCAGGTAGATCCACGTACCCGTCCTTGGTACCAACAAGCACAAAAAGCGAATGAAACCATCATATCGTCACCGTATATGGACACCTTAACTAAAGCTAAAATGGTGACCATCGCCAAACCTGTTTATGATAATTCCACTTTTATCGGTGTTATCGGCGCTGATATATTGATCACCCAATTAATCGACGACATCGTCAATTTGAATGTTGGTCAAAATGCATTTGCTATGTTGATCAATAAAAAAGACGCCACATTTATCGCTCACCCCGATCAGCAGCTATTGCTACAACCTATTTCACGTTATAGCAACGCGCTTTCTATTAATTATATTGAGCAGCAAATTCATAATAATGCACTGACTAACCTGACCATTAACGATCAGCCTAAACTACTTTATTTTGCTAACATCCCTCATACTGACTGGATATTAGCACTCAACATGGATAAAAAAACCGAGGAAGCCAGCCATAAAGCATTGCTTTATAAGCTCCTTCTTACCGCTGCGGTTATTGCACTGTTAGTCATTACTACAGTGGCATGGTTAGTTAACTTCTTGTTCCGCGATTTAGATCGCGTATCAAACGCGCTGGCAGAAATCGCCAGTGGTGAAGGCGATCTAACTCAACGTATTGAGCCAAAGAGCAATGATGAAGTGGGCCAACTCGCCAATAACTTCAACCAGTTTGTTGGCAACATGCATCAAATGGTGGCACGTTTAAACCATGTATCTCAATCTCTCAGTCAACAGTCACATTTAACGGCAACCCAAGCAGAAGAACGTAGTACCCGTATCCAGCATCAACAAGATGAAATCAATATGGTCGCAACTGCTATTAACGAAATGGCAGCGGCAACCAAAGAAATTGCCTCTAACGCTGAGAATACAGCACGAACAGCAGAAGAAACTGTGATGGCATCTAATCATGGTGCTACTCAGGTCAATCAAAGCCAACAATCTATTTCTAGTTTGGCGCAAGAAGTTGAAACGGCAACGACAGTGATTAGCGATCTTAATAGCCATGCCCAAAGTATCAATACGATTCTTTCAACTATCCAAGGCATTGCAGAGCAAACTAACTTGCTGGCATTAAACGCCGCGATTGAAGCTGCACGTGCTGGCGAACAAGGTCGTGGATTTGCGGTTGTTGCAGATGAAGTACGAGTATTAAGTCAACGTACCCATGCCTCGACCCAAGAAATTCAGCAAATGATTGAAACGCTACAACAAACCACAGGGCAAGCGGTTGGGATAATGGAAGATAGTCGTCACCTATCTGAAACCAGTGTTGATGATGCAAGCTCTGCTTCTGCTAGTTTGGCGCAAATTACCAATGCTGTTAATAACATCAATGATATGGCAACCCAAATAGCCTCTGCTGCCGAAGAGCAATCATCAGTGACATCAGAGATCACGCGCAATACCGAAGGGATCCGTGATGTTTCAAACGAGTTGGCTGTTGAAGCTAATGAAGCTGCAAAACAAGCCGCTGAATTATCAGAGCTCTCTTATGAACTGCAGCAAGAAATCAACCGCTTTAAATTATAAGGCCTGATACTGCTAAATAAACAAAAAGGCTTGCGTATAACGCAAGCCTTTATTTTAGAAACCAATTTAAACCAGCTATCAAGTAAATGTTTACACTAAGCTAAAAATAATCGCCGCGACTGCTAAACATCCCATCAATAAAATAAACCAAGTACTGATTTTACCTCGGTACATTTTCAGACTTTCAATTCGATATACCGCAAGCATTGGCATAATAAAAAGTATCATCGCAATCACAGGGCCTGATAACGCTTCCATCATCCCTAAAATACTTGGGTTCATAACAGCAGCAAACCAAATAGAGAAGAACATGATCACTACCCCAACCTTGTCGATGGTTTTTAATGGCAGTGATGTTTGTTTCGCTACAATGCCATTGAAGCTTTCACGTGCGCCCATAAAGTGCCCTAAAAACGATGACGTAATTGCAATAAAAGCAATTAAAGGGCCTAGCAACATAATAAAGTGACTGTCTTTAACGTTCGCTAAATAAGATAACACTGACACGTTATCCATTTTTGCATGCTGTAACTGCTCAGGGGATAAACTTAGCACGCAAGAGAACACAAAGAACAAAACAAAAGTAATCAACATCATTGAGGTACGCTTTAAGATTGTTTCTGATTTTCGATGTGCATGATCGCCATACTGATGACGTTGAGCATTCACAAAGCCAGAAACGACAGGCGTATAACTAAAAGCAAAAACAACAACTGGTATTGATAACCATAACGATGAGCTAAATTCAGTAATACTTTGAGAGAAGTTAAGATTAGGTACATGCCAGCTTGGGATCAGGTAAATAGAAATGCCCGCCAGAATAAATGCCAGTGGGTAGACAATCACTTCAAACGCTTTAAGCATCGCTTTTTCACCCGCAAGCATCACAGTGATCATCAAGAAGACTAATCCGCCTGATAACAACACCCGTGACGGCGCTTGCCAACCTAATTGATGGACAATAAAACTATCAACGGTATTGGTTAGGCCGACACCATAAATGAGTAAAATCGGAAAGATAGAAAGAAAATACAGGGCTGAAATTAAGCGTCCGTAACGGGAACCAAAATGCTCTTCAACTACATCGGTAAAATCAGCGTCAGAAGATGATGATGATAAAACAAAACGCGCTAATCCACGATGAGCCCAAAATGTCATAGGTCCTGCTAATAATGCCATTATAACCAGTGACCAGAATCCACCTGAGCCGATATTGATAGGTAAAAATAAAATACCCGCCCCGACCGATGTGCCAAACAAACTTAACATCCAACGGGTGTCATGCTGTGTCCATTTAGAAGGATGTGCTGTGCTCTCTTTTTCGGGGTTCGCTTGGATTGTTGTTAATGACACAAGTAACTCTCTAACCAAATAAAATCGGCTATAAGTATGAAACCACGAGCTTTAAGTTTCAAAATAAGTGAGACACATATCACACTGAACACCTAATACCCAATAAGCATGAGAACTGCAATACTAACAAATAACGATATATAACTTCATATACCACTCAAGTAATAAGAATTAAATATCGTTTTTGTGGATATATTAACTTTTCATATATTGAACATTTATCACACAAAATAATCATTCAGTTCGTTATCGGCAATAAAAAAGCCCAGTGATTTATACTCACTGGGCTTTAAAATCTAAATGAAAGACTTAGTTCACTTCAATTGGAGCAAAGCTCTTAATCAAATCATCAAGCTGTTTAATTTGTGCTAAAAACGGTTCTAGCTTATCGAGTGGGAATGCTGATGGACCATCACAAAGCGCGAGATCTGGCGTTGGGTGTGCTTCCATAAATAGGCCCGCAATACCCGTTGCAATACCAGAGCGAGCTAGATCAACGGTTTGCTCACGACGACCACCAGAAGCCGCACCTAGTGGATCACGACACTGCAGCGCATGTGTCACGTCAAAGATGATTGGGCTACCCTTTGATGCTTTTTTCATTACATCAAAACCAAGCATATCAACCACTAAGTTATCGTAACCGTGCAATACACCACGCTCACATAAGATCACATTGTGATTATCACACTCAGCGAATTTCTCAACAATGTTACCGACTTGACCAGGGCTCATGAACTGTGGTTTTTTCACATTAATCACAGCGCCTGTTTTTGCCATTGCTTCAACAAGATCAGTTTGACGAGCCAGAAACGCTGGAAGCTGAATCACATCAACCACATCAGCAACAGGTTGTGCCTGCTCTTTCTCGTGAATATCAGTGATAACTTTCACACCAAACGTATCTTTTAGCTCTTGAAAGATTTTTAAACCTTCTTCCATACCAGGACCACGGTATGAATGAACAGATGAACGGTTAGCTTTATCAAAAGAAGCTTTAAATACGTAAGGAATACCTAATTTCTCAGTGACCTTCACGTAGTGCTCACACATTTGCATCGCTAAGTCGCGAGACTCAAGCACATTCATGCCACCAAATAAAACAAATGGCTTATCATTTGCAACATCAATATCGCCAATGCGAACAGTTTTTTGTTCCATCATATTTGTTGTTCTCTTCTAGTGTAGAATCAGAGGCTCATCAAAGAGCGTCTCTACTTGAGTTTTAAGTAAATCAGCGGCTGGATCTTCTGGGCATTGCTCAATAAAGTATGAGTAATCCATCGCTGCAGCGTGATTACAGTCAAGCTGTTGATAAATATAGCCTCGGTCACGGATCTCATGGGGATCGCCTGGGCTAAATACCAGCGCAAGATCACTACAACGTAAAGCATCCGTAAAATGCTCTTCACGAAGAAGTGCACTTTTCATAACCGTTAACCAACGCGTTAAAATTTCATGATTCTGCTGCGTTTTAAGGTATTCAGGTTTAAGTTCAGTAAATGGACCACGGTGACCAATCAACCAGCTACGTAATATATGCGTGCTAACAAATTCACCATCAAAGGGGTTAATATACTGAACATCGCTTTCAGACCATGTCGCTTTTAATAGAAACTGGGTCGGAAAGCCTACGCTTTCAATCGGCAGATCAAGGTGCTGAGATAAATAAAGAAATAAAGCACCAAGGCTGACAGGGATCCCCTTTCGACGCTCCAGTACTTTATCTAAGAATGCATTATCTGACGAAAAGTATTGTTGGTGATCGCCTTGAAATCCCCACTCTCGATAAAAAAGGCGTAACAGCCCCTCTAACCGTAAACGAGGATTAACTTCTTCCATTAATGTTTGCTCAGCTTCCTGCGCTAATTGAGATAACTTTAACTCCACCCACTGGGTTGGAAATTCAGGCACGATGTCCTTCATCATATCAATAGCACCATAAACTAATGGCCGCGAATTTAATTCGTCTTCATTAAACAGCATCATGATCTAACCTAACTTAACCTAAAATTGGCGTTTTCGTTACCGCCAATTGCGCAGCCAGAAATACCCAGCCCAATGCGCCTAAAAAGGCAAATGTCTTAAAGACTTTATTTTTACCCATATGCAGTGTGACATAACCAAGGGCGATGTAAGCGAGTACACAAGTTAACTTTTCAGTTAACCAACTATTACCAGCCGTAAAAGGCATAAATCCTGTAATGAAAATTAATGCCACACCACTTGCTAAAAGCACAGTGTCAACAATATGGGGAGTGATCTTGAAAAACTTTTTATTTAAAAGTGATGAGTTTGCCATCATCATGATGTAGCGAGTCACAAACAGTAAAACACTGAGTGCGATTGCCACTAAATGAAGATGTTTCATTGCCATATACATAATTATAATTCTCCTTGCCAGCAGCCCATCGTGACACGATCGAGCCCTGCATAGTCTTGACTGGTAGATACTTGTTGATAACCCAACTGTTCTAAAATAGTTCTTACAGCCGAACCTTGTTCGAAGCCATGCTCCATTAACAACCAACCACCTACTGTTAAGTGTTTGCGTCCTTGCGCGCTAATAATACGGATATCAGCTAAGCCATTATCATCAGCAACTAATGCACTCTTTGGTTCAAAGCGGACATCGCCTTGAACTAAATGGGGATCGGCGTGATCAATGTAAGGCGGATTACTCACAATTAGCTCAAACACATCATTGTCTTGTAATGGTGAATACCAACTTCCCGCTAAAAATCGGGTATTTAATATTGATAAACGTTGGCTATTTTCATGCGCAAGCTCAGCCGCTTCTTGACGTAAGTCGATGCCGGTAACCTGAAGACTTGGACACTCAGAAGCAATCGCCAGTGCAATCGCACCGGTTCCGGTTCCTAAATCCAATACTTTGGTAGTAGCGCTTGTGATTTTATCTAATGCAAGTTCAACCAAGCGCTCAGTATCAGGACGAGGGATCAAGGTTGAAGGTGAGACTTTTAATGGCAGTGACCAAAATTCACGCTCACCAACAATATATGCAATAGGCTCACCATTTAGGCGACGTGCAAGTACCTGCTGAAAAATATTATATTGCTCATCATCTAGTTGCTTTTCAGGCCACGTTAATAAATAACTACGTGGCTTATCAAGCACATGACATAACAACACAGCACTATCAAGTTGCGGACTCTCAGAGCCCGCACTTGCTAGTTGTTCAGTAGTTTGCTTTAGCAAATATTCAATGCTTTGAGGCATTAGTTTTGCTCAGACATCGCAGCTAGTTGATCCGCTTGGTATTCAGTAAATACAGGTTGGATCAATGCATCTAAATCACCTTCCATCACTTCATTTAAGCGGTAAAGTGTCAGTGTAATACGGTGATCAGAAACACGACCTTGTGGGTAGTTATAAGTACGAATACGGTCAGAGCGATCGCCTGAACCTAGTAGGTTACGACGTGTGCTCGCTTCTTCAGCATGACGTTTCTCTTCTTCTGCTTTGATAATACGAGCAGCAAGTACCGACATCGCTTTTGCTTTGTTTTTATGCTGTGAGCGCTCATCCTGACACTCAACAACAATACCTGTTGGTAAGTGAGTAATACGGATTGCAGAGTCGGTGGTGTTAACGTGCTGACCACCCGCACCTGATGAACGGAAGGTATCAATACGTAAATCGCCAGCATTGATTTCTGGAATTTCCGCTTCTGGAATTTCAGGTAATACCGCAACAGTACAAGCCGAAGTATGTACACGACCTTGAGATTCTGTTGCAGGAACACGCTGAACGCGGTGACCGCCTGACTCAAATTTCAAAATACCGTAAGCACCATCGCCGTTCACTTTTGCGATCATCTCTTTATAACCGCCTTGTTCTGAGCGGTTTTCATTGATGATCTCAATACGCCAGCCACGACGTTCTGCATATTTGCTGTACATACGGAAAAGATCACCCGCAAAGATACCCGCTTCATCACCACCCGCACCTGCGCGGATTTCGACAAAACAGTTACGATCATCGTTAGGATCTTTAGGAATCAATAGCACCTGAAGTTCATCAGCTAAGCGTTCAATTTCAGCTTTGGCTTCTTTGATCTCTTCTTGTGCCATTTCACGCATTTCTGCATCGTCTTCCTGCGCCATTTCTTCAGCTGCCACTAAATCTTCTTTTGCTTGTTGGTAAGCTTGAAAACACTTAGTCACTTCTTCTAGCTGAGAATATTCTTTTGATAACGCACGAAAGCGGTTTTGATCCGCAAGAACACTTGGATCACCGAGGAGATGTTGAACTTCTTCGTAACGTTCAACAAGAGTTTCTAATTTAACTAAAATTGATTGCTTCATAATCTTCTAATAGTGCTGAGCGAAAGCCAAAGGCGATCAACTACTAATCGTTATAGGAATCCAGACCGAGTGCTTCACGAATCACAGCTAATTTTTCAGATTCGCCATTTTTTGCGACCTGCTGCATAGCCTTGGTTGGTGCATGGATAAGCTTATTGGTAAGTTTGTTACTGAGCTCTGCTAACGCCTTTTCAGGCTCGGTACCATTAGCAATGGCTTGGAGACTACGCTGTAGTAGCTCCTGTTTAATTTGTTCGGCAAATTGACGATAATCTCGAATACTATCAACTGCTTCAAGTGAGCGTAACCACTGCATAAACACAGCGCTTTCTTCACTTATAATGGCTTCAGCTTGAATCGCTGCGACCTTACGCTGCTCACGGTTCTTCTCTACAATCGAGTGAAGATCATCAACAGAATATAAGTAAGCATCGTTCAATTCGCCAACTTGTTGTTCTATATCTCTAGGCACAGCAATATCCACCAACAGCATAGGTTGATGACGACGTTGTTTTAATGCCATTTCAACCATCCCTTTACCAACAATCGGCAATGGGCTTGCGGTTGAACTAATAACAATATCAGCGCGATGGAGGTGATCAGGAATTTCTTCAAGACTGATCACTTCAGCACCAAACTCTTGTGCAATGCCTTCTGCTCTCTCACGCGTACGGTTAGCAACAATCAAACTATTACAACCTTGTTCAACGACATGGCGAGAAACAAGTTCAATTGTTTCGCCTGCACCAACAAGTAAAATAGTAGCACCCGATAAAGACTCAAAAATTTGTCGCGCTAAAGAACACGCCGCATAAGCTACAGAGACAGCATTGCCGCCAATGTCCGTTTCAGTACGTACGCGTTTCGCTACTGTAAAGGTTTTTTGAAACAGCTTTTCTAAGGTGCCACCTACTGCTTCGTTGTCTTTTGATTCCGAATAAGACTGCTTCACCTGTCCTAGGATTTGCGGCTCGCCCAATACTAACGAATCAAGGCCACAAGCAACACGCATTAAATGACGTGCTGCCGCTTGCTCTTCATGAAAGTACAGGCTTGGCATCAGTTCTTCGGCTGTGATCTGATGAAATTTGGTCAACCAGTCAATGATCACACCCGGCCCTGACTGTGAAATCTCACAGTAAACTTCAGTACGGTTACAGGTAGATACTATAACCCCACTTAATACCTCAGGGTGGTTTTTCAGCTGCTGCAACGCCAAAGATAGCTTTTCAGGAGAAAAAGCTACTTTTTCGCGTAAATCAACAGAAGCTGTTTTATGGTTGATTCCTAATGCAAGCAAGGTCATGGAGACGGTGTACCCACTTCGCCAGTGAAAAAATCTAAGGAGGGGATTTTACTTGATGCCCTGACTTAATAAAAGGTAGCTGACGTAATCAATCAATAATGACTGCATTTTTATTGCCTTATTTGCCTAATTTACCCCTTATTTTTGCTTAATATTTGGCTTTAATTAAAATAATCGTTATTGTTTTTGCTCATTCTTATTACGAGCTTTCATCATGAGATTACGTAATTTAGCCTTTATTGCTATTACATTTTCCTTATTATCTGGCTGTGCGCAAACGCCCAAAAGCACCGCAAAAGTCGATTGGGAAATCCATCAAGCCCAATTAAAACACCTCACCGATTATCAAGCGAAAGGTGTGTTTGGCTATTTAAGCCCTGAGCAACGCATATCTCTCACCTTTAACTGGAAAAATCATGCTGATAAATACCAGTTAATCTTAACAAAAATGTACAAAACCGTCCTTAATCTCAATGCAGAGCCAGGCAACGTAACACTCATCGATCCTGATGGTAAAACCTATCATGGCACTGATGCTGCGCAATTAGTGAAGCAATTAACAGGAATCGAATTACCCCTATCACAAATGCGCGATTGGCTAATTGGTTTACCGACGGCTGCTGATACTTATCAGCTAAACAAAAATGATCAAGTCGCTTATCTCGCCAAAGAGATTGATGGTCAAGTATGGGAAATGCACTACAACACGTATAATGATCAAAGCCCTGCCTTACCCACACAAATGGTACTAAACCAAGGCAAACTCAAAATTAAAATAAAAATCTCTAACTGGTTAGCAAATTAAACAGCAAAGCATTTTCGATTACTCAAAATAGACGAGCATTGCATGAGTCAATACATCCCTTTTGGTGTCGCGAGCCAATGGCCAGCGCCAGCAAAACTGAATTTATTTTTATACATTACAGGCCAACGTCCAAATGGCTACCATGATTTACAGACGCTGTTTCAGTTTGTCGATTATGGCGATACTTTAACCATCACGCCACGTCGTGATAACCAAATTAATTTAACGCCTGCAATTGAAGGAGTTAAAACCGAAGATAACCTGATTTATCGCGCTGCAAATGCACTTCGTCAAGCCTCACATTGTGACTTAGGAGCCGATATTCATATTGATAAGATCCTTCCTATGGGAGGTGGTCTTGGTGGTGGCTCTTCTAATGCAGCCACAGCATTAGTCGCCCTCAATCATCTTTGGCAAACCCAGCTATCGATTGATGAATTAGCAGATATTGGTCTTAAATTAGGTGCTGATGTCCCTGTTTTTGTCCGTGGTACTAGCGCATTTGCCGAAGGTATTGGTGAAAAACTGCAACCGGCAGAACCGCAAGAAAAATGGTTTTTAATCGCAAAGCCTGATATTAGCATTGCAACTGTCGATATTTTCACCCATCCAGAACTTCCGCGTAATACTAAAAAACGTAGCCTAGATGCACTGTTACGTGGAGTTTACGAAAACGATTGCGAGAAAATTGTAAGAAGTCTTAATCCCGAGGTTGATCAGGCGCTTTCGTGGCTGTTAGAATACGCGCCATCAAGATTGACCGGCACTGGCGCTTGTGTATTTTCGGAGTTTAATACGCAGGAAGAAGCCAACGCAATTTTGAAAATTTTACCTGACTGGCTCCACGGATTTGTCGCAAAAGGTGTCAACACGTCTCCTCTTATGACAACCTTAGCCGCACATTCTACGGATTGTCAGTAATTACAACTTGGACGCAACCTGAGGTTTACACCGTGCCTGATATGAAGCTGTTTGCTGGTAACGCAACACCAGAACTAGCCCAACGCATCGCTGATCGTCTTTATATTTCATTGGGAGATGCAACGGTTAACCGTTTCTCCGATGGTGAAGTATGTGTACAAATTAATGAAAACGTACGTGGTAGCGACGTATTCATTATCCAATCAACTTGTGCACCAACGAACGACAACCTAATGGAACTGGTTGTTATGATCGATGCACTACGCCGCGCTTCAGCTGGCCGTATTACAGCAGTAATTCCATACTTTGGTTATGCTCGCCAAGATCGCCGCGTTCGCTCTGCTCGTGTACCAATCACTGCAAAAGTAGTTGCTGATTTCCTTTCTAATGTGGGTGTTGACCGTGTTCTTACTGTTGACCTACACGCTGAGCAAATCCAAGGCTTCTTCGATGTTCCTGTAGATAACGTATTTGGTAGCCCAGTTCTTCTAGAAGACATGCTAGCCAAAGATCTTCAAGATCCTGTTGTGGTATCACCAGACATCGGTGGTGTTGTCCGTGCTCGTGCTATTGCAAAACTACTTGATGACACAGATATCGCTATCATCGATAAGCGTCGTCCACGTGCAAACGTATCTCAAGTCATGCACCTAATCGGTGACGTTGAAGGTCGTGACTGTATCATCGTTGATGACATGATCGATACAGGCGGTACCCTATGTAAAGCAGCAGAAGCGCTAAAAGAGCGTGGTGCAAAACGTGTATTTGCATACGCTACTCACCCAGTATTTTCAGGTAGTGCACTAGAGAATATCCGTGAATCTGTTATCGATGAAATTATCGTTACAGACTCAATTACGCTAACAAAAGAAATTGAAGCGACGGGTAAAGTATCAGTATTAACACTGTCAGGTATGCTAGCTGAAGCTATTCGTCGCATTAGCAACGAAGAATCAATTTCAGCAATGTTTGAGCACTAATTTGCTCACTCGGTTAGGTTGCCTTAATTTAACCGAATAAGATATTTAACGCCTCGCAATAGCGAGGCGTTTTCTTTTGTCTAGCCAGCAAAAACAGTGACTACGAAGAGCCATATCAATTTTAGTTAATTTAATATAATATATGGCGCGTTTTGAGCCCAACACCCAGTAACTCATTGTCACTATAATTTCAGGTGCAACCCGCTAAGTTACTGGTAAATGACAAGAGAGATAAACGTGAGTAATAATATTCGTTTGCTTGTTGGCCTCGCTAACCCGGGTCAAGAGTACGCCAACACCCGCCATAATGCTGGTGCATGGGTCGTTGAAGAATTAGCGCGCGTCCACAATGTAACCCTTCGCCCTGATCCCAAGTATTTTGGTTTAACAGGAAGAATTACAGCCAATGGACAAGATCTTCGCCTATTGATCCCATCGACTTTTATGAATCTGTCAGGAAAGTCGGTTGCTGCGTTAGCTAACTTCTTCCAAATCAAACCCGAAGAAATTTTAGTTGCTCACGATGAATTAGATTTACCACCCGGTGTTGCGAAATTTAAAAAAGGTGGTGGTCATGGCGGACATAATGGTCTTCGCGATATCATTAGTAAAATGGGCAACAATAAAGATTTCTATCGTCTGAGGATCGCTATCGGTCATCCAGGCGATAAAAACAAAGTCGCAGGCTACGTACTTGGAAAAGCACCTGCTAAAGAGCAAGAATTGATTGATGCTGCAGTAGATGAATCTGTTCGCTGCATTGATATCTTACTTAAAGACGGCTTAACAAAGGCGCAAAATCGCCTACATACATTCAAAGCAGAATAGCCACACATTTTCGCGTACTATTTTGCCGCTATAGATACAGTCATTCGTACTATAGTTGAGTTGTTACACAGAATAATCACCAAAAGGGTTTTAAACCATGGGTTTTAAATGCGGTATCGTAGGTCTACCAAACGTTGGTAAGTCAACTCTATTCAACGCCTTAACAAAAGCAGGCATTGAAGCAGCAAACTTCCCGTTCTGTACTATTGAACCAAACACAGGTGTAGTACCTGTTCCTGATCCACGTATGGATGCATTGGCAGTATTCGTAAATCCAGAACGAATTATGCCAACGACGATGGAGTTTGTTGATATCGCGGGTCTTGTTGCTGGTGCATCTAAAGGTGAAGGTCTAGGTAATAAATTCCTAGCTAACATCCGTGAAACAGATGCTATTGGCCACGTTGTTCGTTGTTTCGAAAACGATAATATTGTCCACGTTGCTGGCCGTATCGATCCGTTAGAAGACATGGATATCATCAACCTTGAGCTTGCGATGGCAGACTTAGATACGTGTGAACGCGCAATCCAGCGTTTAGCTAAACGCGCAAAAGGCGGTGATAACGATGCTAAGTTTGAAATCAAAGTACTAGAGAAGATGCTTCCTCACTTAACTGAAGGTGGCATGCTACGTGCACTTGAGCTGACAAAAGAAGAAAAAGCGGCGATCGATTACCTACACTTCTTAACGCTTAAGCCAACCATGTACATCGCTAATGTTAATGAAGACGGTTTTGAAAATAACCCATTCCTTGACAAAGTAATTGCACGTGCAGCTGAAGAAAATGCGGTTGTTGTTCCAGTATGTGCGGCAATGGAATCAGAGATCGCTGAACTGGATGATGAAGATCGTGAAGAGTTCCTTGCCGATATGGGTATCGAAGAACCAGGTCTTAACCGTGTTATCCGTTCAGGTTATCAGCTATTGTCTCTTCAGACTTACTTTACAGCTGGTGTTAAAGAAGTGCGAGCATGGACAATCCCTGTCGGTGCAACAGCACCAAAAGCAGCGGGTGTTATCCACACTGACTTCGAAAAAGGCTTTATTCGTGCAGAAGTTATTGGCTATGACGATTACATCAATTTCGGTGGTGAGTCAGGTGCTAAGGAAGCAGGTAAATGGCGTCTAGAAGGTAAAGAGTACATTGTTAAAGACGGTGATGTTGTTCATTTCCGTTTTAACGTGTAATTTGTAGCTTAGCCGCTAATTTTACAAATTATATAAGCCAGCTTTATTAGCTGGCTTATTTTCATCTAAATATAAATTTCACTTATTTGTTAGCAATATAAATAACTTGATAGTGTTCACATTTTTTGAAGTTTTAAGCTGACAATCGTAATTTCAGTTTGTCATTCGCACACATCGCCCAAATATGCGCCGAACAAACGAATTTTGACGATATATTTAAAAAAACTATTGACGGTTTTCGCTGGTATGAGCATAATGCGCCCCGTTCCCGACACAGTGATTCGTTAAGAATCAGTGTTAAAAAACGGAAAATGGCTACGTAGCTCAGTTGGTTAGAGCACATCACTCATAATGATGGGGTCACAGGTTCGAATCCCGTCGTAGCCACCATTCAATTTTCACGTTAAAATTGAATATCGGTTCTAGAAACTGATAACATGCGGAAGTGGCGGAATTGGTAGACGCACCAGATTTAGGTTCTGGCGCCGCAAGGTGTGAGAGTTCAAGTCTCTCCTTCCGCACCATTCTCTCAATAGCGTTGAGAGATGCTTTTAAAAAGCACTAGTAGGTCTATCGCCAAGCGGTAAGGCAGCGGCTTTTGATGCCGCCATTCCCTGGTTCGAATCCAGGTAGACCTGCCATTATTTAAGAATATTGATATTAGTCAGTATTCTATGTTGGCTACGTAGCTCAGTTGGTTAGAGCACATCACTCATAATGATGGGGTCACAGGTTCGAATCCCGTCGTAGCCACCATTTATTCTTTAAATCAGCTTTTTACCAATTACTGATTTAAATTATATAACTAGAGACAACAGTTATTTATAACTGACAATATGCGGAAGTGGCGGAATTGGTAGACGCACCAGATTTAGGTTCTGGCGCCGCAAGGTGTGAGAGTTCAAGTCTCTCCTTCCGCACCATTCTCTCTAGTTTGTGAAAGTCTTGTGTAAGCAAGCGCTGTAGGTCTATCGCCAAGCGGTAAGGCAGCGGCTTTTGATGCCGCCATTCCCTGGTTCGAATCCAGGTAGACCTGCCATTATTTAAGATTGATTGTCTCGACGATTAATCATGCGGAAGTGGCGGAATTGGTAGACGCACCAGATTTAGGTTCTGGCGCCGCAAGGTGTGAGAGTTCAAGTCTCTCCTTCCGCACCATACACTAGAAACCCACTCTTTGAGTGGGTTTTCTTTTATCTAGCGATATATTATTAGATAAAGAAAAAGCCGATAGATCATGTCTCTCGGCTTTCTGCATTTCGTTATAAAAATAGCAAAATCTTTAACTAAAGACCCATCGCGTATTTCAATACTTGTTTTTTAATGCCGCCAGCCCCATCAGCTAAACGAAGTCCTGCATTACGAATAAACTTTAATGGCGTGATGTTATTACTAAATGTCACATAGAAAAAATCCATCCCTGTTTGCATTATAAGGTTATCAGGACGACGACGACGTTGGTACTTATCAAGTACCGAACTTTCCGCCCAATGCTCACCTGCCGCTTCTATTTCTTGAAGTAAAACATCAACATCTTTAAAGCCAAGATTCACACCTTGGCCTGCTAATGGATTAATCGTATGAGCAGCATCACCTAATAAAACGACATTTGGCTTGTAATAGGTTTGTGCGTGACGACGCGTTAATGGAAAAGATCCATGATCAACCACACTGAACTCACCAAGCTCTTCAGGAAAAACGGCAGAGATCTCTGCATGCAACTGTTCGGTAGTCATATGTGATAGGCGTCGAATACGTTCAGGGCTGTCATACCATACTAATGAACCTTGATGTCCTGGCAACGGTAAGAATGAACGAGGGCCTGCTGGCGTAAACTGCTGCCAAGTAATATCTTGTTGCGGCAATGCTGTTTCTATATTAATGAGCATGCAGTGTTGACGGTAATCCCACGCAGTAATACCAATACCGGCTTGTTGGCGTACTTGAGAATTAGCACCATCGGCACCAATTAATAATCGACACTGTAGCTGTTGAGTATTTTCTAGCTCAACGATATAGCCATTTTCAATCGATGTTGTTGAAACCATTTTTGATGGGCAATATAACGTCAAGTTCTCGATATTGTCGAATTGCTGCCAAAGCGCAAGTTGCAACAGGCGATTTTCAACAATATAGCCTAGTTGATCTAATCCCATATCATCAGCATTAAAGCGTGTACGACATTCTGGATTTTCCCATGTTTCCAATCGTTTAAAAGGACACAAACGCATGTTGAGCACCTCATTCCATGCGCCTAACCGATCTAATAATGCAACGGAATGAGGAGAAATTGCGGAAACACGTAAATCCATCGGTTGTGTGTTTGCAAAAGGTCGAGGGGCAAAGCCTTCTAATACAGCAACATCTAAACCTAACTTCGCTAAGCCAAGCGCGGTTGCAGCCCCAACCATACCGCCACCCGCAACGATGACATCATACTGCTTCATTATTTACCTACCTATTACGTTCAGGCTCATTATTTGGTTATAATCCAATAAACCATCATAGTAACTCGAATTGTATAAAAAATTTTAATATATAAGGAATGTCACTAAGATAAACATTCTTTTATTGTGCAATCACTTTGATAATCAGGAAACAGTCTTACCATGCTAAAACGTTTTTTTACTAAATTTCTTTTATTTGTACTTTTGTTTCCTATATTTCTCGTGATTATTTTTAAGTTTATTAATCCACCATTTTGGGGATGGGAGATTAGCCGAACACTATTTCCACCTCAAGGTTACCCTGCGCACACTCAACATCAGTGGGTTAATTTAGATGAAATATCAAAAAATATGCAGTTAGCGGTGATTGCTTCAGAAGATCAAACCTTTCCTGAGCATCACGGCATTGACATACAAGCGACACTGTCAGTGTTAAGACACGAAGGTAAAAATGGGCCTGTACGTGGAGCCAGTACGATTAGCCAGCAAGCGGCTAAAAATATGTTTCTATTCCCAATTCACTCATATATTCGTAAAGGTATCGAATTATACTTCTCTTTATTGATGGAAATAGTTTGGGGAAAAGAACGTATTCTTGAAGTTTACCTAAATATTATTGAATTCGGTCCTGGTATTTATGGTGTAGAAGCAGCAAGTGAACACTTTTTCCATATACCTGCCAGCCAACTAAGTATCCAACAGGCTGCACAGCTTGCTGCGGTATTACCAAACCCATATAAGATAAAAGCATCACCAATGAGTAATTACGTCTATCAACGTACTCTATGGATCCGCCGTCAAATGCACCAACTTGGTATGGTAACGCTCGATAAAGTCTATAATGAACAATCACTTTTTAAATCATTCCATCTTTACCCATAGCTTGGAATAAACCCACAATTTATTCAGGGTGGTGATGTTCTGGTCAGAGCGAGTTTAAAGCAGTACAATACGCGGCTTGCTACAGGCGATGACTATCATGTCCCCTGTCAGCCCGTAATCTGAATGTAATGAAATCAACACTACGAGCGAAGAGTTAGAGATGGCGAAGAAACTGCTGATCAAAACCTGGGGCTGCCAGATGAACGAATACGATTCATCAAAAATGGCAGATCTTCTTAATGCAGCTAATGGCTTTGAGTTAACCGATATCCCAGAAGAAGCAGATGTTGTGCTACTTAACACCTGCTCGATCCGTGAGAAGGCACAAGAGAAAGTTTTCCATCAGCTAGGGCGTTGGAAAAAATTAAAAGATAATAAGCCAGATCTTGTGATCGGTGTCGGTGGTTGTGTAGCCACGCAAGAAGGTGACTCGATTCGTAAACGTGCACCGTATGTTGACGTAATCTTTGGTCCGCAAACACTGCACCGTTTGCCAGAGATGATTAAGCGTTCACAATCAAATGAAAAAACCGTTATGGATATCTCCTTCCCTGAAGTTGAGAAATTCGATAGCTTGCCTGAGCCTCGTGCTGAAGGCGCAACAGCATTTGTATCTATTATGGAAGGTTGTTCTAAATACTGTACTTACTGCGTAGTACCTTATACTCGCGGTGAAGAAGTGAGCCGTCCACTAGATGATGTACTGTTTGAAATTGCACAACTTGCAGAACAAGGCGTTCGTGAAGTCAATCTACTTGGACAAAACGTAAATGCTTATCGTGGTCCAATGCACGATGGAGAACTAGCAAGCTTTGCCGAGTTACTGCGTTTAGTCGCTGCGATTGATGGTATTGACCGTATTCGTTACACAACTAGTCATCCTATTGAGTTTACTGATGACATTATTGATGTGTACAAAGATACACCAGAATTAGTGAACTACTTACACCTACCAGTACAAAGTGGTTCAGATCGTATTCTGACGATGATGAAACGCCCTCATACGGCAATAGAGTACAAATCTAAGATTCGTAAATTGCGTAAAGTTCGCCCAGATATCACAATGAGCTCAGACTTTATCGTCGCGTTCCCTGGTGAAACGGATCAAGATTTCGAAGATACGATGAAGTTAATTCGTGAAATCGACTTTGATATTAGTTACAGCTTTATCTTCTCTCCACGTCCAGGTACACCAGCAGCTGATTACCCTTGTGATTTGTCTGAAGAAGTGAAGAAAGAACGTTTATACGCACTACAGCAACAGCTAAACAGCCAAGCAATGCGACATGCGCGTCAAATGTTAGGTACAGAACAACGTATCCTTGTTGAAGGTCCTTCACGTAAAAACGTGATGGAACTGCGTGGCCGTACTGAAAACAACCGAATCGTAAACTTTGAAGGTTCTGCTGATTTAATTGGTCAATTCGTCGATGTGAAAATTGTTGATGTATTTACCAACTCCCTACGTGGCGAATTAGTACGTACTGAAGCAGAAATGGATCTACGTGTTGCAATGTCACCATCTGAAATGATGGCAAAAACACGTAAAGAAAATGAATTGGGTGTAGGCGTATTTACACCAGAGTAAACCGTTAGCTCTTGCTCTACATTGGTAGGCATGTACGTTTTACCTGAGTACGTCTCCTGCCCTGAACCTATGGCCGTCATCATGGCGGCCTTAATGAGAGGCAAACCTTGAGCAAAATAATTACTGTAGAATTTCAACTAGAGCCGGCTGATAACCAACGTTTATCTAGTCTTTGTGGCCCTTTCGACGATAATATCAAACAATTAGAACGTCGATTAGGGGTTGAAATTAATCACCGTAGCAATAACTTTAGCGTAGTTGGAAAAAACTATTCCGTAGAGGCTGCGACAAATATCATCAAAGATCTCTACGTTGATACGGCGCCAGTTCGTAACGTTATTCCTGATATCGAACCAGATCAAATCCACCTTGCGATCAAAGAATCTGGCATATTAGAGCAAACAACAGAATCTTCTATCCCATACGGTAAAGAAATTCACATCAAAACCAAAAAAGGTGTAATTAAACCGCGTACCCCTAACCAAGCGCAATATATTGCCAATATGGTGACGCATGATATAACCTTTGGTATTGGTCCAGCAGGTACAGGTAAAACCTACCTTGCCGTTGCCGCTGCCGTTGATGCATTAGAACGTCAAGAGATCCGACGTATTCTATTAACACGTCCAGCAGTAGAAGCTGGGGAAAAGTTAGGTTTCCTTCCTGGCGATCTAAGCCAAAAAGTCGACCCTTACTTACGTCCTCTCTATGATGCGCTATTTGAAATGTTAGGTTTCGAGCGTGTAGAAAAATTAATTGAACGAAATGTGATTGAAGTTGCCCCATTAGCATATATGCGTGGACGTACCCTTAATGATGCATTTATTATTCTAGATGAAAGCCAAAACACTACAGTGGAGCAGATGAAAATGTTCCTTACTCGTATTGGCTTTAATTCTCGTGCCGTGATCACAGGTGATGTGACGCAAATTGACCTACCTCGTGGTGCACGTTCAGGGCTACGTCATGCTATTGAAGTATTGTCTGAAGTTGATGAGATCAGCTTTAATTTCTTCTTAGCCGATGATGTCGTTCGACATCCTGTGGTAGCACGTATTGTTCAAGCTTACGAAGTATGGGAAAGCGAAGACCAAAAACAACGTAAGCTTGCAGAGCAACGCCGTCGAGCAGAGCAGGAAGCAAAAGAAGCGGCATTAGTTGCCGTCGCTACTGCGGCAAAGATAGAATCAGAAAAGAGTAATTAATGGCTATTTACCTCGATTTACAACACGCCACTGAGAGTCTGGACGGGTTACCGACAGAAGCGGAGTTTCAACAGTGGTTAAATGCAGCCGTTATCCCTTTTCAAGCTGATGCAGAAGTCACGATCCGTTTAGTTGATGAAAAAGAGAGCCATGCACTAAATCTCGAGTATCGTGGTAAAGATCGTCCAACAAATGTGTTATCTTTCCCATTTGAAGCGCCTCCTGGCATGGAATTGGAACTGCTTGGCGATTTAATTATTTGTCGTCAAGTTGTAGAAAAAGAAGCCGTTGAACAAAATAAGCCCCTAAAAGCACACTGGGCACATATGGTTGTACATGGCAGTCTCCATCTGCTAGGTTATGATCATATTGAAGATGAAGAAGCTGAAGAAATGGAAAATTTGGAAACAGAGATCATGCAAAACATGGGATTTGTTGACCCTTATATTTCTGAGAAGCTGTAATCATTTATATCGCGATTCATCCAACGATGAATCGCATTTCCGTGGCATCGTCCACTTAGCTGACAAGCTATTTGCTGAAAGTAAATAATGAACGAAGATAACTCTCCAACATCTGAAGGTCCGAGTAGAAAGTCCTTCTTTGAACGTATTGGCCAACTATTTCAAGGTGATCCACAAAACCGTGAAGAATTGGTTGAAGTTTTTCGAGATTCAGAAGAAAACGATCTAATCGACCATGACACTCGCGATATGCTTGAGGGTGTTATGGAAATTTCTGAAATGCGTGTTCGTGACATCATGATCCCACGTTCGCAAATGATCACGATTGAACGTTCTCAGAAGTTAGAAGATCTGATTGATTTAATTGTTGAAGCCCAACACTCTCGTTACCCTGTTATCAGTGATGATAAAGACCACGTAGAAGGTATCTTACTTGCTAAAGATCTCCTGCGTTATCTGCTTCCTGATAGCGAGCCTTTTGATATGGATAAAGTGCTGCGTCCCGCCGTTGTGGTGCCGGAAAGTAAGCGCGTTGACCGACTATTAAAAGAGTTCCGTGAAGAACGTTACCACATGGCTATTGTGGTTGATGAGTTTGGTGGTGTTTCAGGCGTTATCACCATTGAAGATATTCTTGAACAAATCGTTGGCGAAATTGAAGATGAATTCGATGACGAGGAAGAGCAAGATGTCCGTCAGTTAAGTAAACATACTTTTGCGGTAAAAGCACTGACAACCATTGAAGATTTCAATGAACTATTCCAAACCTCATTCTGTGATGAAGAAGTCGATACTGTCGGCGGACTTGTGATGATGAACTTTGGTCACCTACCAACACGTGGTGAAGTTGTTGAAGTTAATGGTTACTCGTTTAAAGTGACTTCTGCCGATAACCGTCGTGTTATCCAGTTACAAGTAACGGTACCTGACGAAGCATTTCAACCGACTATTACTTCTTAAAGAATGACAAAAAAATCATTATTATCGTGGGGACAGCTGCTTGCAGCTGTACCTGCGGGTGCAATTGCAACACTTTCTTTTGCACCTTATAACTACTGGCTTCTCGCGCCATTATCTCTCATCGCTTTTTTCTTTTTACTCCAACATAAAACAGCCAAACGTTCAGCCCTAATCGGTTTTCTTTACGGTTTAGGTATGTTTGGTACTGGCATCAGCTGGGTACACGTGAGTATAGATAACTTTGGTGGTATGCCAAAGATTGCAAGTGTATTCTTAATGACACTGCTGATCAGCTACTTAGCACTATACCCTGCGTTATATGGCTATCTCTACAATCGCTTTAATCGTACTCGCCCTTTCCACCAGCTACTGTTAACAGGCCCTGTGATCTGGTTAATTTTAGACTGGATACGTGGTTGGCTATTTACCGGCTTCCCATGGTTATGGATGGGTTATAGCCAAATTGATACTCCCTTGGCTGCTATTGCGCCAATCTTCGGCGTTGAAGGTATTACCCTTGCCTTAGTGCTTATTTCCGGTGCGATTGTTGCTGCGATAACCTACCGTAATTGGAAACCATTACTGATCCCTATTGTCATTATTGGTTTGTCTTTATGGGCAGGAAAAGCACAATGGGTGAAACCTGATCATAAACACAGCGTGTCTGTCGCTTTAATTCAAGGCAATATTCCTCAAGACCAAAAATGGCTACCGAGCCAACGTTGGCCAACCTTGATGAAATATATGGATCTCACCCGTGAAAACTGGGGATCCGACCTTATTATTTGGCCTGAAGCTGCAATCCCTGCACTCGAAGCACATATTCCTGTTTTTTTACAAGGCTTAGATAATGCAGCCCGTGCCCATAACAGTACAGTGATCACCGGTATTCTTGATCAAAAACCTGATGGTCAGTTCTTCAATAATATCTTAACTCTCGGTGTGGATGCTGATGGTCCGTATAACTACGACACAGCAACACGATACAGTAAGCATCACTTACTCCCATTTGGTGAGTTTGTGCCGTTTGGCAATTTATTGCGCCCTATTGCACCGTTGTTTAACTTGCCAATGTCATCATTTAGTCGTGGTGCTTATATACAACCGAATATTCAAGCCCATGGCTATTCAATAGCACCTGCATTATGTTATGAAGTGGCATTTAGTGAGCAAATGCGTGAGAACATAACCAAGCACACGGAAATGCTACTAACGCTTTCTAATGACGCATGGTTTGGTCACTCTATTGGTCCTTTCCAACATATGGAAATAGCCCAAATGCGCGCATTAGAATTGGGGAAACCACTCTTACGTGCAACTAATACAGGTATTACAGCGGTCGTTGATTATAAGGGGATGATCACTAAAAAATTACCTCAGTTTGTCACTGGAGTACTAAAAGCAACGGTGATCCCAACGATAGGTATGACACCTTATACTACCATGGGTAGTTGGCCTTTATATTTCTATAGCTTCTGGGCTTTCGCGTTATCTTGGATCCTTATCCGCCGTCAACGTGGACATTTCCGTGACACAAGGCAATTAGAAACAGAATAAGATACTCAAAAAGGTGAAGCTTTAAACTTCACCTTTTTTTTCAGCTCATGGTATGTTGAGTTGAATAACAAAATAAATATAGAAAGAACACTTAATAATGAGAACCTATGATTCGTAAGGCTTCCCTTGGTACTTACGCAACCCACAAGGATCGGATAATGAAAGCGATACATAAACTATTTGTAACCTTATGTGCCTGTGCCGTAATGCTGAGTTCAACGTCTGTGTTTGCACAAGATAGCGATACAAAAATCGCATTAGATCATTTTTACCAATCACCGCAAACACAACCTTTCTTTAACTCAGCCTATGGCTATGCGGTTTTTCCATCTGTCGGTAAAGGTGGCTTCTGGGTTGGTGGTGCTTATGGTAAGGGCGTTGTCTTTAAAGCGAATAAAGCCACTGGATTTGCAAAACTATTTCAAGTTTCTATTGGCTTACAATTCGGGGGGCAAGCTTACAGCGAGATTCTGTTTTTCCAAGACAAACGTGCTTATGACAATTTCGTCAGCGGCAGCTTTGAGCTAGATGCCCAAGCATCAGCAGTAGCCATAGATGAAGGCGCATCTGCAAAAGCGGGAACCGCGGGTGCCGGTGCTGGCTCTAATGGTAACTATGCAACAAAAAGTTACATCAATGGCGTAGCCATTTTCACCAAAACGAAAGGCGGTGCCATGGTTGAAGCATCACTGGCTGGACAAAAGTTCACTTTCGAGCCAATGACAGAAGCAACGCGAAAAGTAAAAGGTTACGATAACGATGTTCCCCAAGGGCTTCAGCAGCCAGCAAAACAGAAACAGCAAAAACCAGCAGCAACGTTAACTCAACCCCAAGATGATTCTGCTGTTGTGGTTGATACTATCGAGCGCCCTGACGATTTTTAACGCCTAAGCGTCATGACTTATTCTAAAATAAAAAACGCAGCCTATTCGCTGCGTTTTTATTTTTTGCATTAATCCCCTATACGAAGATTAAGGCTCTAAAGGCTGACGATTAAACTCTACGCAACCGCACTTAATGCATGGCTCAATACGAGTCACATGCGTAATGGTTTGTTGATGACCACATTTTTCACAAACTAAATGTCCAAGTCCAACCAGCTCACCTGCGCGATACACTCCTTTATGTTTAATATCATCCATCACCTCAATCCACTCTAATTGTGTTTTGTCTGTGATCTCAGCAAGGTGTCGCCATACTGTTTCACTTACTAACTTATAGAATGGACTTTCTTTAAACGGTTCAGGGCTATTTTTCACTTCATCACTGAATGTTTTTAAATCACTTTTTAAATATGCTTCGATCAGTGCAAGTTCATCTTTGGTCATATCGCTGGCGGCTTTACCATACAGTTCAGTCGTCTCAATAAACTTCTTAAGCTCGTGTGGGCTATTCTTTAATGTCTCTGTTACTTTTTCTAATAGTGCTTCGTAATGTGCTTTTTGCTGAGTCATGATGTTTCTCCTTAGCCTATATTGACTAAAAGCGTGCTGAAATACCGCCAAATAGAAGATTAAAGGTACCGAATTGCCTTCAGCTATTGTTGACACCTTTACCTTTGGTTATTCTATGTCGATTAATTTTAATGTGTTTATATTAAACTCACAAAATCCCGGATGTCATCGATGCAAGAACAATATCGTCCACAGGACATTGAACAAAAAGTTCAAGAACATTGGGACAACAAAAAAACATTTGTTGTTAGTGAAGACCCTAATAAAGAAAAATTCTATTGTCTGTCCATGTTCCCGTACCCTAGTGGTCGACTGCACATGGGTCACGTGCGTAACTACACTATCGGTGATGTTATCTCTCGCTACCAGCGCTTACAAGGTAAAAATGTAATGCAGCCAATCGGCTGGGATGCATTTGGTCTACCTGCTGAAAATGCGGCAGTAAAAAATAAGACAGCCCCTGCACCATGGACTTACGAAAACATTGAGTACATGAAAAACCAGCTTAAGCTATTAGGCTTTGGTTATGATTGGAACCGTGAATTCGCAACGTGTACGCCAGAGTACTACCGTTGGGAACAAGAGTTTTTCACTAAGCTTTACAATAAAGGCCTAGTTTATAAGAAGACTTCATCTGTTAACTGGTGTCCTAACGACCAAACTGTACTTGCTAACGAGCAGGTTGAAGATGGTTGTTGTTGGCGTTGTGATACACCTGTTGAGCAAAAAGAGATCCCACAATGGTTCATTAAGATCACTGAGTACGCGCAAGAGCTACTTGACGATCTTGACAACCTTGATGGCTGGCCTGAAATGGTTAAAACCATGCAGCGCAACTGGATTGGTCGCTCTGAAGGTGTTGAACTAACATTTAACGTTAAAGGTCAAGACGATCTAGAAGTTTATACTACCCGTCCTGATACCCTTATGGGGGTTACATTTGTCAGCATTGCTGCAGGCCACCCGCTTGCTGCAAAAGCGGCTGAAAATAACCCTGCGCTTGCCGATTTCATTCACGAATGCCGCAATAACAAAGTTGCAGAAGCCGATCTTGCAACGATGGAAAAGAAAGGCATGGATACAGGCTTAACAGCTATCCACCCACTAGATGGTCGTGAAGTACCAGTTTACGTTGCAAACTTTGTACTGATGGATTACGGCACAGGTGCGGTAATGGCAGTACCTGCGCATGATCAGCGTGACTTTGAATTTGCAACAAAATACAACATCGACATCATGGCGGTTATCAAGCCTGAAGATGGTAGCGATGCTGACATTTCTGAGGCGGCATACACAGAAAAAGGTGTACTGTTTAATTCAGGTGAATTCGATGGCCTTAACTTCCAACAAGCGTTCGATGCAATTGCAACGAAACTTGAAGCTGAAGGCAAAGGCAAAAAGACAGTTAACTTCCGTCTACGTGACTGGGGCGTTTCTCGTCAACGTTACTGGGGTGCGCCAATCCCAATGGTCACAACTGAAGATGGCGAAGTTCACCCAGTACCTGCAGATCAACTACCCGTGATCTTGCCTGAAGATGTGGTAATGGATGGCGTAACGAGTCCAATCAAAGCGGATAAAGAGTGGGCAAAAACTACCTTTAACGGTGAACCAGCACTTCGTGAAACAGATACATTCGATACTTTCATGGAATCGTCTTGGTACTACGCGCGTTACTGTTCGCCACAAGCTGACGATATTCTAGATCCAGAAAAAGCGAACTACTGGCTACCTGTTGATCAATACATCGGTGGTATTGAACACGCATGTATGCACCTACTGTACTCTCGCTTCTTCCACAAATTGCTACGTGATGCAGGCTACGTAACGTCTGACGAGCCATTCAAACAATTACTATGTCAAGGCATGGTACTGGCTGACGCATTCTTCTATACCACAGAGAAAGGCGGTAAAGAGTGGGTTGCACCAACAGATGTAACTGTTGAACGTGACGGTAAAGGTCGTATCACGTCTGCTGTTGACTCTCAAGGTCACAACGTTGAACACTCAGGCATGATCAAAATGTCTAAGTCTAAGAACAACGGTATCGACCCTCAAGAAATGGTAGATAAGTACGGTGCTGATACCGTTCGTCTATTCATGATGTTTGCATCACCTGCCGACATGACACTTGAATGGCAAGAATCAGGCGTTGAAGGCGCTAACCGTTTCCTTAAGCGTGTTTGGAAACTCGTACGTGAACATACAGCGAAAGGCGCAGCTGAAGCAGTTGATACAGCAGCACTAACTGCAGATCAAAAAGCACTTCGTCGTGATATTCACAAAACTATTGCAAAAGTAAGTGATGATATTGGTCGTCGTCAGACATTCAACACTGCAATTGCTGCTATCATGGAGCTGATGAATAAGCTGGCTAAAGCCTCTCAAGAATCAGTTCAAGATCGCGCAATTCTTGATGAAGCACTAAAAGCAATTGTTACTATGCTTTACCCTATCACGCCACATATCTGTTTCGAAATGTGGGCGGCACTGGGCGAAACTGATATTGATAATGCACTATGGCCACAAGCTGACGAAAAAGCATTAGTTGAAGATGAGAAGCTGATCATTGTTCAAGTTAACGGTAAGCTTCGTGCTAAGTTAACAGTTGCAGCAGATGCAACAAAAGAACAAGTTGAAGAACTTGGTCTAAACGATGAGAACGTCATTAAGTTCACTGATGGTTTAACGATCCGTAAAGTCATTTACGTACCGGGTAAACTGCTTAACATTGTTGCTAGCTAATTAGGTTATTTTCTCTGTTAGTGCATCTAGCAGAGCGAGTAACCTTAAGATCCCCGCTTCTGCGGGGATCTTTATAATAACCGTTCAATTTTATTTTGCGCCTAGCGCACCTTCTTTTACTTCAAGGAGCTGACTTTCGTGAAAAGTTTTTTCTCGGCCAACAGCCTAACTCGACTACTTATCATTACTCTTCTCGCGCTAACAACAGCTTCTTGTGGCTTCCACCTTCGCGGTAATTACATGCTTCCTGACGGTATTGCTAAACTATCATTAACCAGTTTTGACCCTTATGGTCAGCTAACCCGTATGGTTAGATACCAATTTAAACTCCATGGTATTAGCGAAGTTGCACCTGCGAAAAATGTGCCGAACCTAAATATAAACAGTGAGTCTCAAGGTGAGCGCACTTTATCGATTTATCAAAATAACGGTAAAGCGGAATACGATTTAACCTTAACAGTTAATTACTCAGTCACTATTCCTAATCAAGGTCAGCAAACGTATACCACCAAAGTGACTCGTACGTTCCTTGATAACCCATTAACAGCATTAGCAAAATCTGTTGAGCAAGATGAATTGGTTAACGTTATGCGTGAACAAGCCGCGCAACAAATTATGCGTAAATTAGCGCGTCTAACCGCTGTATTTAATAAGATTGAAGAAGATAAATTAGACTCTCAATTAAAAGAAATTCTTAACGAAGAAGATAAAAAAGAATCTTCAGATGAGACAGGTAAAACGATTATTACAACGTTACCTGCTAAGCAGTCAAATACAGTTATTGAGCATGATAGTCATAACGCGCAATGAGAGTTTATCCTGAACAACTGACGCAGCAACTCAATAAGGGCCTGCGTCAGGCTTACCTTTTATTTGGTAATGAGCCACTACTTAAACAAGAATGTGGTGACAATATTAAGCAACTTGCTCAACAGCAAGGCTTTCTTGAGCGCCACCGTTTTACCATTGATAACCAGTTAGATTGGAATCAAGTTCTCGATTGCTGCCAAGCAATGAGCTTATTCTCTGCCCAGCAAATCATTGAATTAGAATTTCCAGAAACAGGGCTTAATGCCAACCAAGCAAAAGCCTTGTTAGAGATTGTTGCACACTTAAACCCTGACATTCTTTTATTACTGACAGGCCCTTATTTAAATAAGAAGCAAGAAGCGACAAAGTGGTTTAAAGCACTTGATAGCTTAGGCTTATATGTGCCATGTAATACCCCCGACGCTAAACAAATGCCGCGCTTTATTCAAACCCGCTGTCGAATGCTCGGTTTAAAGCCAGATCATGAATCGGTACAAATGCTAGCGCAATGGCATGAAGGTAATTTACTGGCGTTAGCACAAAGCTTACATAAGCTGGTTTTACTTTATCCTGATGGTGAGCTAACCATTATTCGCCTACAAGAAGCATTAAGTCGCCATAATCACTATACCCCTTTCCAATTGGTTGATGCGGTATTAGCAGGACAGGCAAAACGCAGCCAACGCGTGCTTCGTCAATTGCAAGGTGAGGGAGTTGAAGCCACGATCTTATTACGTACCTTGCAACGAGAGTTAACCCAGCTCTATAAGATGCAAGAGATGGGGAAAAAAGGGACACCACTTAATATCATTTTTGAGCAATTTAGAGTGTGGCAAAACCGCCGTGAAATTTATATTGGTGCACTTCATCGCTTACCGTTGTCGCGTTTAGTAAAGATCATTCGGCAATTAACTCAACTTGAAATCCAGGTTAAAACTGATTACGACACCACACCATGGCCAGCCCTTAGTGCCCTGTGTGCTGAAATCTGCGGCTTAGAAACTCACTTACAACACACATAATTCTATATAAATACGGTCTTCAGTCATTGTTGACCGTTTTTTTTATAAAACTAACCTTAAGCGGTCGAAAAATCACCGTCTGAACCATGTCCTTTTATCGCTGTCAGATAAGAGCGTGGTATACTTCCGATCTTATTACGGTCGCAACCTTTTTACCTATCCTAGCCAGTAGTAAAATAGATCATAACGACTAAACATTTATTAAACGCTTATTGAGGGAATCCCTTTGCAAGTTCAAGAACTACACGATTTCATTGTTGATAAAATTGACGACATTAAAGCACAAGACATCGTAACAATTGATGTTCGTGGTAAATCAAGCATCACAGACGTAATGGTTATCTGTACTGGTACTTCAAACCGTCACGTGAGCTCTATTGCTGATCACGTAAACAAAGAATCAAAGTTAATTGACTTCCCTCCATTTGGTATTAGTGGCGAAGAAGAAGGCCAATGGGTGATCGTTGATATGGGTAACGTAATGCTACATATCATGCAAGAAGATGCTCGCCAAGTATACCAACTGGAGAAGCTTTGGAGCTAAGTGAGTCATGAAGCTTCAATTAATTGCTGTTGGCACAAAAATGCCTAAATGGGTTGAGGAAGGCTATAAAGAATATAGCCGCCGTTTCCCTAAAGATATGCCTCTGGAATTGATTGAGATCCCAGCAGGTAAGCGCGGAAAAAATGCAGACATTGCTCGTATCCTTCAAAAGGAAGGTGAAGCGATGTTAGCTGCCGTTGCTAAGGGTAACCGAATTGTTACTCTAGATATTCCTGGCAAACGCTGGGATACCGAGCAACTAGCAGGTCAGCTAGAAGTTTGGAAACTTGATGGTCGCGACGTCTCAATTTTAATTGGCGGACCTGAAGGCCTTTCACCAGCCTGTAAAGCAGCTGCAGAGCAAAGCTGGTCACTATCACCATTAACACTTCCGCACCCGTTAGTGCGTGTCGTTATGGCAGAAAGTTTATACCGTGCATGGAGCATCACGGCTAACCATCCGTACCACAGGGAATAACCATCGATGAGACAAAAGCGAACCCAGATCCGCGACCATCGCGCTGAGTCGGCGCTGTTTTTCCGCCGAGCTCTTGTCTCATTTATTGGAATTATCATTCTGGTCAGTGTCTTATTGTTCAATCTCTTTAATATTCAGGTTGAACAACACCAAGACTATAAGACCCGTTCTAATGACAATCGAATCAAAATTGTTCCTGTCGCACCTAATCGCGGTCTTATTTATGACCGCAACGGTGTGCTTCTGGCTGAAAATCGACCTATCTATAACCTTGAAGTCACCATTGAAAAAGTACCAGACATGGAACAAACCTATGCGGATTTAAAATCAGTATTAGGTCTAACCGATGAAGACATTGAGCAATTTAAAAAAGAGCGTCGCCGTACTCGCCGTTTTAAGTCTGTGCCGATCCTTGAGGGATTAAACGAGCAGCAAGTTGCTTTGTTTGCAGTTAACCAACATAAATTCCCAGGCGTGGAAGTTAAAGCCTATTTAAAACGTTACTATCCATATGGTGATTCGCTCACGCACGTCTTGGGTTATGTCGCGAAAATTAACGATCGTGACCTTAAAAAACTCGATAAAGCTGAGAAACTCAGTAACTACAAAGCCACACGCGATATCGGTAAATTGGGTATCGAACGTTATTATGAAGATCTCTTGCATGGAACTTCAGGCTACCAAGAAGTCGAAGTTAACAGCCGTGGACGTATTATTCGTACCCTTAAGTACGTGCCTCCTATCCCTGGCAAAGATATTGCGTTAAATATTGATCTTCAGCTTCAGCTTTATGTACAAGAACTACTGACTGAACGTAAGATCGATCCTAAAACGGGTGAAGAGATCATTAAACACAAGCGTGGCTCTGTCGTAGTGTTAGATCCAAAAGACGATGCTATTCTCGCCATGGTTTCTAGCCCAAGTTACGATCCCAATTTATTTGTTCGTGGGATTTCCAGTAAAAAATATCGCGAATTATTAAATAATCCTGATCGCCCATTAGTTAACCGTGTCACGCTTGGCATTTATCCACCAGCATCGACGGTAAAACCGTTAATTGCAGTCGCTGCATTAACAGAAGGTGTGATCACGCCAAAAACCACCCGTAACGATCCCGGTTGGTGGCAGATCCCTAACACGACTAGCCGTAAATTCCGTGACTGGCTACGTTGGGGACATGGACGCGTCAACATTTATAAAGCCATTGAAGAGTCAGTAGATACTTACTTTTACCAAGTCGCCTACGATATGGGGATCGATAGACTTTCAACCTGGATGAATAAATTTGGTTATGGCGTCTATACCGGTATCGATATTCACGAAGAAAGTAAGGCCAACATGCCAACACGTGAGTGGAAACAAGCACGCCATAAACGTCCTTGGTATCAAGGTGACACCATTCCTGTCGGAATTGGACAAGGCTATTGGACAGCAACACCATTACAAATAGCAAAAGCGACATCTGTACTGGTCAATAACGGTGTAGTTCATCGCCCTCATCTTCTAAAAGATGTTATTGACGAAGAAACAGTTAAACCAGCTGAATTTAAAGATTTCCCACCGATAACAGGCGTGACACCTGAAACATGGGAGATTGCTCGTGAAGGTATGCATCGTGTGCTTTATGGCAATCGTGGTACAGCACGTAAAGCATTTTATGATACGCCATATGAAGCGGGCGGAAAGTCAGGCTCAGCACAGGTATTCGGTTTGGCTGAAAACCAAAAATATAATGCTGATGAACTTGAAGAGCGTCTACGTGACCATGCGTTATTTACTGCATTTGCGCCATTTGATAAACCTGAAGTCGTCGTTGCTATGGTATTAGAAAATGCCGGTGGTGGCTCGAGTAATGGTGGGCCAATTGCACGTCAAATTTTTGATCATATGTTAATTAAACCAATCGCTGACAGCGATCTTAAATCAAAGCCTGAACTCACTGCAACACAACCAACAGAGGTACAATAATGAGTATTATGGCGGCAACCGGTACCAAGCGAACGTTAACTGATCGCTTACATATCGATATGCCACTATTACTAGGGATCCTTGCCTTAATGGGATTTGCCCTTATCATCATGTGGAGCGCAAGCGGACAAAACATTGCTATGATGGAACGCCAGGCAATGCGCATGCTGATGTCACTAGGGATCATGGTTTTACTCGCGCAAATTGCACCACGCCATTACGAAGCATGGGCACCTTACCTCTTTGGTATTGGCTTACTGCTGTTATTCAGTGTATTAGCTTTTGGTGAAGTATCAAAAGGTGCTCAACGTTGGTTAAATTTAGGTTTTGTTCGCTTTCAGCCATCAGAACTATTAAAACTCGCTGTACCTTTGATGGTGGCAAGATTCATTGGTAATCGTCCCTTACCGCCATCGATGCGTAATATCTTTGTTGCCTTAGTATTAATCTTCACACCGACCATCTTAATTGCTAAACAACCCGACCTTGGAACCTCCATTTTGGTGGCTGCATCAGGTATCTTTGTTCTGTTTCTGTCAGGAATGAGCTGGAGACTGATTATCGGGGCGTTAGTATTACTCGGTGCGTTTATTCCTGTGTTATGGTTCTTCCTTATGCACGACTACCAGCGAACACGAGTGTTGACTTTGTTTAATCCAGAGTCTGATCCGCTTGGTGCAGGATATCATATTATCCAATCCAAAATCGCGATTGGCTCTGGTGGAATAAGCGGTAAGGGTTGGCTCCATGGTACTCAATCACAGCTTGAATTTGTTCCAGAGCGACATACCGACTTCATTTTTGCTGTAATTGCAGAGGAATGGGGATTAACCGGTGTGATTGGTTTACTAACAATGTACCTGTTCATATTAGGACGAGGTTTATGGTTAGCCAGCCAAGCACAAACTGCATTTGGGCGTATGATGGCTGGTAGTATTGTATTAAGTTTCTTTGTTTATGTTTTTGTAAATATCGGCATGGTAAGTGGCATTCTGCCTGTGGTGGGTGTTCCACTTCCTTTGGTGAGCTACGGCGGCACATCCATGATGACCCTACTAGCTGGCTTCGGTATTTTGATGTCTATCCACACTCACAGAAAAATGTTGTCTAAGGCGACCTAAATGCGTTCACTTTTTTTATTGTTCTTTGTTCTACTTGCAGGATGTAGCTCCGCGCCAGATAAACCTCAACAGGCAGAGACAAAAGCAGATCAAGCCACACCCGGTTTACTGTTTAAACCCAATACTCCAACCAATGATGATCCCAACGCGGGCCGTTATTCATTAAAAGATGACCGTGCACCAAAGGTTGTACCTGATTTTAGTAAAGTGCCGCCAGTGGTACCGCATTATGAACCTTATAGCCGTGGTGGTAATAAAGACTACACATTACGTGGTAAACGCTACCATATTATAAAAAACACCAAAGGTTACACCGAGACAGGCTACGCTTCTTGGTACGGTGAAAAGTTCCACGGACACAAAACCTCTAATGGTGAAACGTACAATATGTTTGCTATGACAGCGGCACATAAAACCTTACCGCTTCCGAGTTTTGTACGCGTAACCAATACCCTTAATGGTAAATCGACCATCGTTCGAGTGAACGACCGTGGTCCATTCCATGACGGTCGTATCATCGATTTAAGCATGGCAGCTGCCGCAAAAATTGGCGTCATTAGTCTTGGCACAGCCCCAGTTAAGATAGAAGTGATAAATGTACCCAAGCCGACAAATAAAAGTACGATGAAGAACTCTCCAATTCCTCATCACTATTTTGTCCAATTAGCGGCGGTAAATAGCTTAGCAAAAGCCGAAGAGATGAAAAAAGAGCTAAAGCGTAACTTCAATACCGATATTGATATCGAAAAAATTGAGAGTCGTGCGGTATATCGTGTGCGCTTAGGCCCCTATATGGATCACCGAGATGCTGAAATACAACTTAGCAAAGTAAAATCTCATCACTATCCAAAAGCATTTATAACCACTGTTAATAGATAATGGGAACCTAATCGACATTTAGGACTCATAACATCGGCTTGTATGTTTACTCGTTTAACGTAATGAACATACAAGCTTTATTTTGTTCACAACAATGAGGTAATCACCAATCTTTGCGCACATTACGTCCGCTTAATGTCAATAATTGGGATTCTCCCCCCATTCAACTGATAGGTAAGGCGTTATCTGCTATAGTGAGCGTCATTTCTTGTCTTAGATAAACTAAAGTTATAATAATCATGAAGAAAACAGCTGCGCTTTTCCGTTCTGTCGCCATCTCAGCCACTTTGCTGGCTTCAGCTACTGTTGCTGCATCACCAGCAGTCGTACCTGAAGCTCCACAAATTGCGGCAAAAGGCTATATCCTCGTCGACTATAACTCAGGTAAAATCCTTGCCGGTCATAATGAATATGAAAAATTAGCGCCTGCTAGTTTGACAAAAATGATGACCAGTTACGTTATCGGTCAAGAAATTAAAAACGGTAACATCTCACCAGATGACACTGTTGTTATCAGTAAAAATGCATGGGCGAAAAATTTCCCAGGCTCATCCAAAATGTTCCTTGAGGTCGGTAAAAGCGTAAAAGTTTCTGACTTAAACCGCGGTATTATCGTAGATTCTGGTAACGATGCCTGTGTCGCAATGGCTGAGCACGTTGCTGGCTCTCAAGAGTCTTTTGTTGATTTAATGAATGGCTGGGCTAAAAATCTTGGCATGAAATCAACACACTTTGCAAATGTTCATGGCCTAGATCGCCCAGATCTATACACAACACCTTACGATCTTTCAATTCTAGCGCGCTCACTCATCCGTGACTTGCCTAATGAATTTAAAATCTACTCAGAAAAATCATTTACTTACAACGGCATCACCCAATACAACCGTAATGGTCTACTTTGGGATAAAAGCATGCACGTTGACGGTCTAAAAACAGGCCATACAGATAACGCAGGTTACAGCCTCGTAAGTACTGCCACAGAAGGCAATATGCGCCTGATCTCTGTTGTGATGGGCACTGCAAGTAAAAACGCTCGCCTTGCTGAGAGCAAAAAGCTACTGAACTTTGGTTTCCGTTTCTACGAAACACTTTCACCAAACAAAAAAGATCAAACCATTGAAACTGAAAAAGTTTGGATGGGTGACACTGACACAGTAAACCTAGGTGTGGCTGAAAACACCTACGTAACATTACCTCGTAGCCAAGCTAAAGATCTGAAAGCTAGCTTTGTGCTAACTAAAGAGCTAAAGGCGCCAATCACCAAAGGTGAAGTCGTCGGTAAATTAACTTACCGTGTTGGCGATCAAGACGTTGCTGAATACCCTCTTGTGGCATTAAACGATGTAAAAGAAGGTAGCCTATTTAGCCGTATGGTCGACTACGTAATGATGCTAGTACAAAGTTGGTTTAAGTAATTTAAACCATCGACTTCATCAACGACTAAGGGGCAACTTCGGTTGCCTCTTTGTTTTCATTACTGAATACAAACATTACCTCCTATATTCCCTATCCTCTTCATCCTTCCCTTGTTTTACAATCACTGACACATTAAGATGCCTGCAATACACTACTATTAACCATAATAGTAATGATGAAAGACACATTGAAAGCGAACTTTGGAGTTCTATATGCAAGAACAAGAGCAACCAAAACTAAAAGATCTACTGGAATTCCCTTGTATCTTTACTTTTAAAGTAATGGGCGAAAACAAGCCAGAATTGCCAGATCGTGTGGTTGAAGTTATTCAGAGTATTATCCCTGGTGATTACACTCCAACAACAAAACCAAGTAGCAAAGGAACATACACTGCAGTTTCTGTTGCTGTAAACGCGACCAATGTTGAACAAATTGAAACCTTATACAAAGAGTTAGGTTCAATTGATATTGTTCGTGTAGTGTTATAAGCACTATTTTTCAGGCGGTTATAATACCGCCTGTCTTCTATTCTCTTTACCTTTCTTATAATCCTCATTTATTATCCATAACTCCTTCATCAGTCGTTAACATTACATCCACAACAAGTTTAGGTATAATGCCCTGACCTGGCCTTCTTTATGATTGGCATCTTAATTATTATCTGGGTAGTACATTGCAAACAGCTCTTATTATTAAAAACCTTGGCCGTTGCGATTACCAAGCGACGTACGATGCCATGCATGAGTTCACCAATAATCGAACTGAAGACTCCGCAGATGAAATCTGGCTGGTCGAACATTCACCTGTTTTCACTCAAGGACAGGCAGGCAAAGTCGAACACTTGCTCAACACAGGCGATATCCCTGTTGTTCAAAGTGACCGTGGCGGTCAAGTAACCTATCATGGTCCTGGACAACAAGTGGCTTATATCTTGATCGACTTGCGCCGTAAAAAATTAGGTGTACGTGAATTAGTTACGCACATCGAAAATACAGTAATCAATACTTTATCCCGCTTTGGGATTAGCTCTAACGCTCGCCCTGATGCGCCTGGTGTGTATGTGAATAACCAAAAGATATGCTCATTAGGATTACGGATCAGACGTGGGTGCTCTTTTCACGGTCTGGCACTCAATATAAATATGGATCTGGCGCCTTTTCTTCGTATTAATCCTTGCGGTTATGCTGGAATGGAAATGACACAAACAGCGTCATTAAATGGCCCAACTGAACTGACGGAAGTTCAGCCTGTACTCGTTGAAGAATTAACTAAATTACTCGATTATCCGAAAATCGAGTGGATGACGGAAAGCAATCAACCATGAGTAAACCAATTAAAATTGAACAAGGCGTCAAATATCGCGATGCCGATAAAATGGCATTGATCCCAGTTCGTAACGTTGCGAATGAAGATGCGCCAAAAGAAGTATTACGTAAACCTGAATGGATGAAAATCAAGCTACCGTCTGATAGTAAGCGTATTCAGGAAATCAAATCTGCCCTACGTAAAAATAAACTTCACTCAGTTTGTGAAGAGGCTTCTTGCCCGAATTTAGCCGAATGTTTTAACCACGGTACAGCCACCTTTATGATCTTAGGTGCCATTTGTACCCGTCGTTGCCCATTCTGTGATGTTGCTCATGGTCGTCCTCTACCACCGAATGCTGAAGAGCCTGCGCATTTAGCACAGACAATCGCAGATATGAAGCTACGTTATGTGGTTGTCACCTCTGTTGACCGTGACGATCTACGTGATGGTGGCGCACAACATTTCGTTGACTGTATTACTGAGATTAGAGCCAAAAACCCAAGCATTCATATTGAAACATTAGTGCCTGATTTCCGTGGCCGTATGGACCGTGCACTAGAAATCTTCCGTGATACTGCACCTAATGTTTTTAACCACAACTTAGAAACTGCACCACGCCTGTACCGTAAAGCTCGCCCAGGTGCTAACTACCAGTGGTCACTGGATTTATTGAAAAAATTCAAAGAGCTTCATCCAGATGTACCGACTAAATCGGGTGTAATGATGGGCTTAGGTGAAACCAAAGAAGAAATCATTCAAGTATTAAAAGATCTTCGTGCTCATGGCGTTACCATGCTGACACTGGGCCAATATTTAGCACCAAGTCGTCACCACTTACCGGTTGAGCGTTATGTTCCGCCAGAAGAGTTTGATGAACTTAAAGAAATCGCTCTCGATCTTGGCTTTACGCACGCGGCATGTGGGCCATTTGTGCGATCGTCGTACCACGCCGATCTACAAGCACAAGGTGTAGAGATTAAATAATATCTCGACATTTTTGGCAGTAAGCTAAAAATTAAATATAAAAAAACCGCTTTAACTAAAGCGGTTTTTTTTATGACAGAAATAACGAATTATTTCTGGAAACTTGCAGCAAAAGCGGGAGCCGCTGATTCTAAAATTTCACCGGTCACTGGCTTACCATCATTGTCAGTAATATTAATTGACGTACGATTACCAAGATCACCAACTAAAATACGGTACGTATCATCCGTTAATTTCATTGGTTTAGTCCCTAATTTTTGCCAGAACTCATCATTAGGCTCACGGTACTTAACATCAATCAAACCTTGTGAACGGTTACGATCTTCAACAGTAAAGCCAAGTTTTTCTAACGCTTTCGGTAAACGTTCCCACATATCATTATAAGAAGCACGAGCAATAAGCACAGGGAAACCGCTGCGATCCATTCCCATTGAAATAGGGATATTTTTCAGCTGCTCAGCCGCTGCTAAACGTGCTTGCTCACGAATAGTCTCATCGTATTTCGACATCACCAAGTTAGTCATCAAAATGCTGTAACGACGTTTATTATTCGCAGTAACAGGCATCGTTTTACCATCTTCACGCCAATCCGTTAAGATAATGCGGTAACTATTCGTCGCTGGTGATTTCTCAATACTATAGCGACTGCTCACTTCATGATCTTCATCTTCATTTGTCCAGCTTACCCAATCAGTATCAATACGATCAGCGCTTTGCTTTGCAATTCCAATGTTATTTTTACTGATCAAATTTTGGGTAACTTGCCATAGTTTGGTTAAATCAGAAGTTCGAGGAAGTTGAACTGTTACACCATCTTGGTCCACGTTAGAGCGCATACCAGGGATCAGATTAAGAACCTGTTGCGGTGGGCGAATATCAACGCTAGCACCAACATCACCAGCAAATGCCTTACTCGGAATCGCGTAACTGGCATTACTAAAAGGCATAGCCCCTGACGGCAACGTCCATGATTCTAAGGGGTGAGTATCAAGATAGTTAAAATCTTGATTAGCTTGACGACGAGCCTCTGGCCCACCGGAACAAGCAGACAAACTGGTTACCACGAATGCAGCTAGTGCTAGTCGATATTTATAATTCATTTATGCTCCTGCGCTCCTACGCTTGTGCAACTTAAAGCACACCGGCATCCAAAAGAGCCTGTTTAACAACCGGTTGCTGTGACTCGCTTAATACAGTTAGCGGAAGTCGTAATTCACCATTATCAATCAAACCTAACTGATGAGCGGCCCATTTCACTGGAATAGGGTTAGCTTCAACAAACAGATGACTGTGTAATGGCATTAAACGCTGATTAATTTCTCGTGCAGCGTCAATTTGGCCACTTAATGCGAGTGTAAACATTTGAGCCATATCTGCAGCGGCAATATTTGCCGTAACAGAAATAACACCGTGACCACCTTCAGCGACAAAATCTACGGCTGTAGCGTCATCACCGCTTAATTGGATGAAATCTTCGCCACAAAGTTCCCGTGTTTTTTTCACACGAGATAAATCAGCTGTCGCATCTTTAATACCAATAATATTATCAATTTTAGCTAAACGTGCGACAGTTTCAGGTAATAAGTCTACCGCAGTTCGTCCTGGTACATTGTAAAGAATTTGCGGAATATCTGTTGCTTCAGCAATAGCTTTATAATGTTGGAATAAACCTTCTTGGGTTGGTTTATTATAGTACGGTGTCACACTTAAACATGCTGCTACACCCGTGCCAGAAAAAAGCTTGGTAATAGTGATGGCTTCATGCGTCGCATTTGCGCCTGTACCTGCAATAACAGGAACTCGTCCATCAACATATTCCAATGTTTTTAAAACAACCTTGATATGCTCATCAACGGTAAGTGTTGCAGACTCTCCCGTGGTACCCACGGCAATAATCGCATTTGTTCCTGCGTTAATATGATAATCCACCAGCGTTTTCAAACCGACGTAATCTACTTCGCCTGCTGAATCTAGTGGAGTTAATAGCGCAACCATGCTTCCTTTAAACATGTCCATCCCCCTCTTCTTATATATCCAAACGGCTTTCTCACCATTACCTTATGGGGCTGTATGCTAAAACCGTTAGGGTATAACTTTGTCATGGTACTTTTGAGTGACTATAAACTCAAGCAAAGGCTGATTGAAAACAGTGAACTAACAGGCTTTATCATCTTCTTTCATCACAATTTTGTACTTTGAAACTCAAATATCAATAAACCCAATCATGTTTCTCTTTTTTTGCTTAAAAATCAGTCAAATTTAATCTCAACAGCAATGACTATTGTCATTAAATTTGCCATCGTATCAATAGCAGTCTGTGCTAACATGTTTAAATTATAATTTTACAATGAAGACCAATATGGAACACTACCTTGTCATCACTGCTGTAGGTACTGATCGCCCAGGTATCTCTGATGAAATCACCCACCTTGTGACTCAATGTGGCTGTAATATCGTAGATAGCCGCATCGCCCTGTTTGGTTCTGAGTTTACCTTGATCATGCTGTTATCAGGTAATAACAATGCAATATCTCGAATTGAATCGACCTTGCCATTAAAAGGGCAAGAGCATGATCTTATTACTGTTATAAAACGTACGAGTAAACACCAACAACGTTTTTTCCCTTATACCGCTGATTTCCATGTCGAAGCTAATGATAGTCCAGGTTTAATTAAGCAATTTACTCACTTTATGGCGAGCCGACACATCGATATTTCGACGCTTAGTGCCAATACCGTTGAAAGCCAAACTGTGGAAACAATGAATAAACTTATTTTGCAAATTAGCACAAATTTACCTGAAGACTGTAATCTGATGACACTGCAAGAGGAATTTGAAACCTTGTGCCATAGCTTATCAGCAAAAGGGTCTGTGAATTTTATTAGTCATAAAAATTAACGAAAGCAAAAATAATAAGACTTTCATTATCAGCCTCATGTTCGTTCAACATGCAATGCATCGAGATACGATAACTAAAAGGATATTATACTTATGAATACGCTCACAGCAGGCATGCCTGCACCTGATTTTACTTTAATGAATCAAGATAACGAGCCTGTTAGTCTCAGTGATTTTAAAGGTAAGAAAGTACTTGCTTACTTTTACCCTAAAGCAATGACCCCTGGTTGTACGGTACAGGCATGTGGACTGCGTGACAGCAAAGCCGAGCTTGATGAAAAAAATGTAGTCGTACTGGGTATTAGTATTGATGCAGTAAAACGTCTACCAAAATTTATCGAGCGCGATAACCTAAACTTCACCCTTTTATCTGATGAAGATCATGCCGTCGCTGATCAGTTCGGTGTTTGGGGACTGAAGAAATTTACCCTTAGAAATTTTCATTGACAGATAACCTTGATTAATTTTCATGACAAACTATCTTTAATATGTGGGTAACATATTGAGGATTGTTTGTGATAGAAACAAATAGCACATGCTTAGACGTTTATGATGATCATTGGTTATTGAAAATAGAAATTGATACATTAGCCAAGCTCAAGATAAACAACAGCAGCACTAACACCGAAACAGGGGAAGTTGCTTTCTCTGCCACCTTAGATCCTTCGAGCTTAAAACATTTCGTAAAGAAAACCGATATCATCATTGGTCGTGATGGGTTGGTTGTCTATCCTCAATCCCTCTATTTAGTCTCGAAATTACGTGGTGAAGGCAAAGTAAAAGACACAGCTTCTATTGGCAAAGGGCTACTCGCCTTTACTCGATTCTTAGATTCAACCTGTGTAGAGCAAGAAGACGAAGATGGAAATACCATTCCCCCTGAATACTTAAGCTATAAATCTCTCACCAAATATGAGGAAGAAGGTGCGCCTTGGCGGTTTGCTGAGTTTCTCCTTGCTAACTGTAATAACATTGAAGGGGCTAATGGCGATGAAGCCTTTAGTTTATCTACCGCTCGAAGTTATATGAGTGCCGTGATGGGATTCTATAAGTGGATGCAAAAATACGGCTATATAAAAAATAACGACCAGCATGTGCTTACTCACTACACAACTGGAAAAGTACATCAAGAGTTAAACCAGCACGACATGTTGGCTCATACAAAATCGGACTCTGAACGTACTTATGAAACATCAAATATCATGAGGATGTTTCCTAAAAAAGAAAATACCCCTCCCCACAAAAAGCTCAAGCCGATGCACCCAGAGCACAGGGCTTTATTCAATAAACATGTATCTTCACTACCCAAAGCGACCGCATTAATCTTCCGACTATGTGACGAGGCAGGACTTAGGATTGATGAAGCCACTCACTTCCCCGCTCATGACATAGGAAAGGCTGATTACAGTAACTTAGATGTTGTACCAATCCAAATTACTCACACAAAACTCAGTAAAACCCGCACAATACAAATCCCGATTGAGCTTTACGAAGAGTTAGAAATATACAAGGAAAGTCACGCACGGCTGAAGAACCTCGATAAACGCAATGAACTTGTGCAGACAGGCGACATTTTAGATGCAGTGGATTACCTCTTTATTTCAAATAAAGGGACACCATACTCAAACAAGACGTTGGAAACACACTTTTCAAATCTTCGAAAACAGATTCGTGAAGTGGACTCTTCATGGTACTACCGCATTCATGATTTACGTTCTACCTTTGCAACTCATTGGCTTTGGCAGGAGTCGAAAACGCGCACAGTTGACTATGACTACCTGATGGACGAACTGGCTGAATTGATGGGGCACGCAAGCAGTTCAACCACTGAAAAATACATTAAGTTCATGAATAAAATGGACGACCAAATCCGCACAGCTAGAGCGAAAAATCGCAAAATAAACGGAGGTTGGGTGTAATGCCAAAAAGTAAAATTGCAAGGCAATCCAACGCCGTTAAGCGTGTACGCAACAGTCAAAATGTCGTGCCTTTAAACCTGACGATCCCTTATAAAAATACTAGTTCAAATCAACCAAAATCGTTCGATGTCTCTCACTTATTGCACTTAGGTGGCAACAAGAAAAAGCTGAAAATAAGTAGTCGAACTGAATACATTCGGCGCTTTTGCAAAAAAGCAAATCAATATGTTAGCAATGGAAACTCAGCAGTTACAGTTTCAAATATCTACGAGAGCTTACGCAGCTATATTGCTTTTTGTGAGGCAGTAGATGTTGACCCATTTACTGAAAGTGGTTACTTAAAGTTTGCTGGCAACGATGGCGAGTTACGGCATCGTATCAAAATGTATCACCCCTCCAAGCGATTGTGGGAATACAGCCATGGTGATGAAATAGGCATTAAAGAAGCGACAGCTGTGAATCAACTATCAATGCTTCGCAGTGCACTCGATTGGTGTGCCTTGCCCGTTACCGATTGGGCTCGCCACCACCGAGGGTTTTCAGGGAAAAACACATCTTATAAGGCATATTCTGATCAAGAAGAAAAGCTGCTTGTTGCACGTTTGAGTAATGTGTTTTTCGCTCTCGCCCCACAGCTTATTGCAGCCAAAGAAAACAATACGCCTTTACCAGCCACGCTGCCAATTGTCATTGCCCTTGGCGAGCATGAGGAAGTTGTGCAAATCCCCACATCATTAAATAAAAAAGTCGGTAAAAGTAAAAAAGATGGTACAGCAGTTAATACTGGCGCTGCTTTTAATCTCACGATGGGCGCAGGCTATCATTTGATGTGTTTTTTTACATCATTGAATGACAGCAACGTTCGAAATATTTCACACCCCATTGAAGTGCATATTGAAGAGCGAGATAAGACCTTAGAGACAGTGAGAGTCTCTAGTTACAAGCCTAGAGCGAACAAAGAGGTCGATGCGCTGTTACTCGGTGAGACATTTGATGTTGATAAGCGAAATGGTGTGAAGTTTATTAAACTCCTAGAGAGACTGTCTAAACTCTATGGCAACACAGAAGATGGCGATCCGTTACTTTTTACCCTCGATAATGCTGCGAACGTAAGTGATAGCTTTAACCTGACAGAGATAAATAAAAAGCTCGTTAACCAACTGCATTTGTTATCTCCAAATCGAGCTGGCAACCTGCCTTGGTTTAAGACACTGTTTTACGCATACAGAAATCAACAAGCAATCACGTTAAAGAAAGCTGTAAATCACTTGGGGCGCACTGTTGTTCACAAAAAAGTTGAAGCAATTGCCAAACCTGGGGCTGTACAGGGGGCGAAAAACAGTGGCTATTGTATTTTATCTTGCTACACAGACTTACCGCTTAAAGGCATATTACTTCCACTTACATACTCTGAAAAAGACAGTGATGGCTATATTACTGTTTCTTTTAACTACAGAAACGGCCTTCATGGTTGCTTTAACGTGCCAGCCTCTGATTTAGCGTTAATCAAAGATATTGAGCACTATGCCAATGAGAACGCAAACAAACAGCCAAAGAAATATGAGCGGCTACTTTTAACAAAAAGTAGCCGCTTCGTTCCTTACGACTGGGAAGGCATCAGCCCTATTTCATCAACGTTAATGAAAACTTGGTCTGTTGAGCCAAACAATTATTATCTTTCTCTTCAATCGAGTCGCTGGCGAGAAATGACCAGCAACCAAGCCTATGCGGATGGCGGCATTCAAGCGGCACAAAGTTTACTCGGCAACACGTTGGAAACACTGGATAGAAATTACCTTAACGGCGACCCACGGCTAAATAATGTCATCACAAGTCAGGGCATTGAGGTTTTACAAAACCTCAATAATGAAACAAATGTAGAGCAAGCAAAGGCGATTGTTGCGAAAAGGCGCGGTATTCCGATTTTGTCACACGATGAGGCGAAGAAAATGCGCGAAGAAAGCATAAAAACCAACCCCAATGGGTTGCTGTGCAATGGGCAACAGGTTATTGATGGCAAGAACACGCAGCGAGCTACAAACCATAAGTTAGGGTTGAACTTACCTTGTACTGAATTTGATATGTGCCATAAATGCCAATCCGCCAAGGCGGTAAATGAAACGGAGGCAATTTATAAGCTCATTTCATTAATCGATGCGCTAAAAGACACGCTTAATATGTACCCCGATGCGAAAAGTGAAGCTCATGAAAAAATTGAACAATTTGAGTTTACGCTCGATGGGGCGAGTGACACTGTGTTTGAAGAAGCCATGGCGAAATTTAACACACAAGGGCGTCATCCAAGAGTCTCTATCGACCACGCAATTTTATCTTTAGGAAGGCTAAAATGATAAAACTCAGTGATCTTAAATATCAAAGTAAGCTACTTAAAGCACAAGAAAATGTTGGCGTTCATACTAATTACTTGATTGATGTATTAAAACCGGCCATTGAGCGTGGCGATTGGGATGAACTCGAAAGCCTTGATATTGGTTTTACGGTGGCGGGTAAATCAATGGGGAAAATAGGCGATAATACCGCGTGGAAAAGCCTGCAACCTTATTTCGAACCAAGAGCAACACAAACCAGCACCCTTGATTTTACTCTCGATGGTAAGTTAATAGAGCGTAACCTTAAAAATCAGCTTATCAGTCTCGTGCTTAAAATGATGTGGCTCTCACCTCGTGATTATTCATTTCACACTCTTTGGGATGCATTAAATGACCTCAAAAAAGTCATTGCCCCACTTTTAGATGAAGGGTGTAACACTTTATCAAGTTTAGATTTTGACCGACTGGAATCATGGGCACTAAGCAATTTTACAGATATCGACTTTGAAAGAGAAAGAATTTACTACGGATTAAATCGCCTTTACACCGAAGCCAGAGGTTTGCCGTTTGAGGTTAAGCTGAACAAAAAGCTTAACTCCGCTGACTTTGGTTTAACCATAAAAGATGCTGAGCAGCATACTGTCATTCCACAGCGGCTGTATTACCTTGGCCTTCAAGAATCAGAAATCCTGATTACTGACGCTTACGCCCTTCGTGATGAGCTAGAACAACTTCCACAATATATCGCCACTTACTTTGATACGGCATATCAGGAGTACGCTAAGTATCTGGTCAGTGATAAAGCCCGATGCAAAAACGGTACTATTCGCTGGTACTTAAAAAAATCGGGCAAAAAAAACAAACAGCGCACCCTTGCTTTTCAAGCCGCCTTTTTAGCACTGCACTCTCCAAATGAAGAAGAAACATTGACGCTTCTTCAGCGCCATAAACCAGAAATATTTCACGAAACAATGGATACCTTCCACACCAAACGTAAGCTAACGATTGGGCCATGGACAATCACCAACCTTAGAGAGGCTCAATCACTCTTTAAACACCTTAATGGTGGCTGCTTATGGGGACTAATGGCTCGAACGGGAATGAGAGCCGATGAAATGTATCATCTGAACACCGCTCAGGGCTGCACGACAGAGGTAATCAAAAGGCAGAAGATACACGTTATCCATGCCGACTTATCAAAAACCACCAAGGGCGCACAATCAATACAAGATGAGTTTGTCACCACCGAAACAGGCATGATAGCGTATGAGGTACTACAAGCGCTGCATTCGCCACTAAGAAAACTTCATCCAAACTCTCAATCTTTTTTCCATAAAATGAAAGAAGACTGTAGTGAAGTAACTAAGAGGCAATTAGGTAAACATTCACAAGATTGGTTTGAAAAGGTGATGGGTAAAGCACTGGCGCTTACCAATGAAGACATTGTTGATTTAAAAATATCTGATCCCAATTTATCGTTTACCGTGGGTCAAGATTATGTATTTACAGGGCATCAACTTCGTCGCTCTTTTGCCTATTATTTAATAGGTTTTGAACTTTGCGGTTTTCCGCAACTAAAACAGCAATTTAGCCATGTATCTATGGCAATGACTCGCCACTATGCAAAGAATGCCAGTAAATTTCAAAAGCTTCGGAAACAGAAAACTCTCGCCAATGCCATTGATGAAGAAAGGGTTAATCAACAAGCCCAAATCTATTTAAACATCTATCAAAAACTGGCAAACAAAGAGCGAGTTGCAGGTGGTAAAGGCAAAGAGTTTGCGAAAAATATGATGCGGACAGACCGCAACTTATTCAAAGATAAGGTAGACAATGACATGCTTTCTCTTAGCTATTGGAAAAAGCAAATTCGTACTCAAAACCGCCACATTCATGCCGTTGCGCCGGGAATATTCTGCACCTCGACTTCCTGTAGTTTAAGAACGCAAGTTAACCTCATCGAATGTGTAGACTGCATGAATGATTTCATCGTTGATGCCGTATTTGCAGAAGCAAAGCGTAAAGAGGCTGAAATACACATGTTATATGACATTGAAAACGATGAGTTAAGTCCGCAAACCGCGTCTGAATCGTATATAAAAATTCAAGCCGCTGAACGTATTTTGAGAGATTTAGATATCGACTTTGAGCCTGTTACCTTTCCCGATGAAGTGACAAACATGCTTATCCCATATGGAGTAACATCATAATGTCACAAGCAACTAAAAATAAGCTAATCAGTGCGTTAGAAAGGCTTTTGGATGGTGACATAACCAAGTTAACATCGAAAGAGCTTCGTAACAAAGCTCGCAAGGGCAAGCTCAAAATTAACAATAGTAATGTTGAAAAAGAAGCGGGTCTGTCTGCTGGCGCACTCAGAAGGCATGATGACGTTGTTTTAATGATAAAAAACATGTCATTAGAGGCGCAACTTGCTCAAGATGAAACCACGCACTCCCCCATTGAAGTTCTTCAAAAAGAAATTAAGTCACTCAAAGGTGAGAGGACGCAAGCAAATAAAAAGAAAAAAGAATATTACGACGAAGCTAAAAGCCATAAAGAGGCGTTAGCTGTTCAAGCTGCCACGCATATCAAAATCGTTCAAGAGTTGATGGATATGTTGCATGAAAGTCAGCGAGAAAAAGCAATGGATAAAATCGTATCGACCCGTTCCGATAACATTATTACTCCACAATTTAAAAAGCCAAAGTAGCTTTTCACTCTGTAATTTAAAAACGTCCTGCCTAGTGTAATCACTAGACAGGACACTGAATTATCGATAAAAATGTACACTCTAACGTAATAAAAATGCTCTAAAAAGGACGTAGGAAATATAGCTACGCCACACACCACTAATTAAGAAAGTAAGGAAAAAAACCGATGGCAATAGAAGCTGGACAAACTGCACCTGATTTTACCCTGAATGACCAAGACAATAACCCAGTAACGCTATCTGAGCTGCAAGGAAAGAAAGTACTGCTGTACTTCTACCCACGAGCGTCAACACCAGGCTGTACCGTTCAGGCTCAAGGACTGCGTGATACTAAAGCTGAACTAGATGCTCACAATGTTGTTGTGCTTGGTGTAAGCCCTGATACCCCAAAAAAACTGACGAACTTTATCAACAAGCAAGAGCTTAACTTCACTCTTCTAGCCGATGAAGAACATGCAGTATGTGAAAAGTACGGGGTTTGGCAACTGAAGAAGTTCATGGGCAAAGAGAATATGGGTGTTGTAAGAACAAGCTTCCTGATTGATGAGTCTGGCAACCTTGAACATGTGTTCAACAAGTTTAAGACCAAAGATCACCATGAAGTTGTATTGGACTACCTAAACAGCAAATAACTGTCCATCAATACGTAACTCTTCCACTTGGAGGCAGGCATGATTGGTTATATTCGAGTATCAGATACACAGAAAGCCGATGGCGAATCTCAAAGAGAAGCGATTCAGGCTTATGCCGCTAAACGTGGCATACAGATATCAGATTGGATCGAAGAACATGTGTCTGCTTCCAAGACAGAACTGAGTGAGCGAAAGTTATCTTCTCTCATCACCTCTCAACAAAGCCTGATTGTATCGGATATCACTCGATTAGGTCGTCATAAGGTTATGGAGTTGGTCGGTGCTATAGGCCAAATAGCCTCATATGGTGAATTACATCTCGCATATAACGATACTGTCATAAGCTCAGAAAATGTTGATAACGCTGAAATCATTTTTACGGTTATAGGACAGTCCTTTGCCAGCGCAGTAGAGGCTCAGAAACGTTCTGAACGAGCTAAAGCAGGTCATGCCAGACGAAAAGCCAGTGGGCTATCATCTGGTCGCCAAAAGGGACAAAAAGTTAAATCTAAGCTGGATGAACATACTGCGTTTATATTAAATCTCCTCGATACCAAGACCTCTAAAGCTGAAATCCTAAGAAAGCTAAACGAACGCGGTATTTCGATTTCTAGAAGTCGATTTTACTCTTGGCTAGAAGATCGGGGACTGCATAACAAGAAAGCGGAATTTCAGGCTGATATGTTTTTTGAATAGCTTAATTTACTTTAACTCATTTATGGCTGACTCGTTTCTGCACAATAGTGTAGTCCTTAGACTTATAGAAGCATGAAATATTGCAGAGTGATTTAAATGTTCCCCAGTTAATGGATATAAAAAATGTAAGAACTATTTATCTTTGCTTTTGTTAGTGTGATGTCAAATATAATTATAAAGTAGTACGTAGTTTTCAACCAATTTATGAGCGTTTTTTTGTTGAAGCTATTGATATTATGTATATAATTTGCAAAAAAATTGAGATACTTTAATCATGCATATTTGTCATAGCTGCGATACTGAATACGATAATCAACAAGAACAATGCCCTTCATGTGACGCTATCAAAGTGAACACTGAATCAACCAATAGTATGGTAGCGGTTCATGCAATAACCGTCGAACTAGAAATCGATAATAGTAAATCAAAAGTTACTCCACGCTTTGGTTCTATTTGGCCGTTAGAAGGTGAGGATGTATCTTTCCAATTTATTCAACAAATTGAACTTAAGTTCAAACGCAAAAATAAATTTCATGGCTATTACGATAGCGATACAGGAACACAAGTTGCGTCTTCTCTACACAAGTACATTGCTTCTTCAATATTAGAGAAAGATTTCATCACACTAGTTACTTCGCTTACGAATGAGCTAAAAGATGCTATCTTTGAGCTTAAAGTTGCGTCTAAAGTTGTCAGTTCAAAAATCGTATTTATGCATTATAAAAGCACGGAAAATGACGACTTTGGAAGGCTTTTGGCTGTTATGGTTGATAAAAAATCAGGCTTTGACTTTACCGAAGAATTATTGCTACCTAAACAGGCTCAGCACATCAACTTAGAAGCTCTTAAACAAGCAGTATCAATTGATGTAGATCTCTTTGATGCTTGCTACCCAAATTCACCAGAGTCGGAAGCATACTTGAAGTTTATTAGAGGCTCTTCCTCCGCAAGCTACTTCAGACTGGCATTTGGCTGTAAAGAAAAATCTGATAACGGTGAGTCGCTTAACAACCTTTATAAAGCTATTGATTCATATACTACTATCAATAATCTTGGTGAAGATTTTTATTTCGAAGCAGAAGAAAAGCTAACAGACTTTGTTGTTAATATAAAAAACTCTGATAAGTCATCTTTTTCAATCGATCAAGCTGCAACAGTTATTGAATCAGCTTTGCCAAAACATAGAAAAGAGATGGAGAACACATTTTCTACGTTTGTTAATGAAAGTGAGTTCATGATTAATCAATACATTGAACCTACTGCACAACAAGTAAACGAGCACCTTTGGATCGACTTTTCCGATCAAGATAATGGACTCATTGCACGTGTACACTCTACTTTAGAAATAGGTAAAAAGGGTGAAGGTAAAGATGTAGAGTTTAACGAGTCAACACGGAAGTTAGAGATTAAAGTCAAGGATCCTAAGGTCCGTGAGAGAATCATGCGAATGATAGATAAGGAAAGTTAAATAATATGTCAGTTCAACAAGTCTTAAACCTTCTTGAAAATCAGAAGATAGAGGTGAAGAATGAAGACTTACATGTCGAATTAGTATCACCAACAACTCAAGAGATGTTTAAGCAATGTATGAATGATGCTGGTTATACCAACTCGATTCGTCCTTTTGAACACAAATATCAAATAAAGACAGGCTCTAGATATTGGAACAGAAGTAAATTTCTTTTTACATCTGATGAGTCATTATTTGAAGAGTGTGACACTCAAGGCAAAGTACCTGAAGAGTTACTGTATTTTGATGAAAATCAGTGCAAGTTCGTTGAATTTAATTCAGACCTAGCTCTACATAACAAACTCGAGATATTTTTAGGGTTAAAAAACTTACTCACAGAGTTAGCGGATCACACTATACCTAATGAAGAAGTCATTTTTCTTATAAAAAATGATGATGGAGGCGTAAAACATAAAGTATCTATTTCTCTAGATTACAGTTCCTTCAAAAGTGTATTTTCCAATAACCGAATTGACCTAAAAGAAAGTGTAAAACTGCTCAAAAAGCTTCAACAAAAGATATCTTTGGACGATGCACAAGACAAAGAACGTATAAATTGCATGCGCTCTGCATTTGATGTACTGATCCAAGGATTAGATGAAGAAAGAGAGATATTTACATATACACTTGCAAATATTGTAAAATTCCACAAAACATATACAGAGCACCACAATATGTTTTTGAGTGACTTTACTATCAATAAAGTTATTCAAGAAATTAACACTAAAGATCTCGAATATACTGGAAAAATCAACGATATTACATCATCTGTACAAACTAAAGCATTAGCAATCCCGGGGGCTATGGTTGCAATAACTGCAATTATGAAGGTAGATAGTCTTGTGAGTGCTGCAGGTGTATTATTTGCTCTATTTTTGACTTGTTTAGTGATACAAAAGTCACTAGATATTTATAAAGACTCATTCAGGCACTTATCTAAACAAGTAAAAAATGTTTTTTCAAGATATCAGGTATTAAGCCAGAAGTCAGAAGTTAGAACAGAAGCTAAACAAACTGAGGAGGCTTTAGATGAGCTTATACGGAAAGGTGAAGATGGGCTAAGCTATGTTAGTAAAGTTATCTGGGCTGTTTGGATCGCTTCTCTATTTTTTGTTTTATTTAAGATGAATAATACAAAACCTACTGAGCCAACAAGCTTAACAGGCGCACCGATTATAGTTACTGCTGAAAAAAATAAGACTAATCAAAATACATCTATTTTACACACAGTAAAGGTTAACAAACCTGTACCTGAAACTCCTGACGACTCTAAACTTAAGGCACAATCTTCAGAATCTAATAAAGTTATTAACAAACAATAATCGTAGTTTTCTCTCTATGTTAATTTCCCCTAACTGGAGATTTTTTATTTTCTAAGGCCGAAGATATGGTACTTGTTCTTTAGAGTGTTAACCGAAAGATATTCATGTAAAAAATATTCTTACTAACAGGCTAAAAACTACGAATTTAGCCTGACTTTTTGCTTTAGTGTATTCATTTATCTTTCTAATGAACTGATCTAGGATAAATTCTCCATTTTACTTATGTTCATAAGTAAATTTAAAAACACCGTTGTTTACGTATTCACCAAACGATTCTGTCCTACGAATAAATAAGGTTACGTAATGCTGCTAAATATTCTTATGACAGATTTCAACTTGAAACATTGGAAAATTGTGTAACATTGAGAAAAAATATGACAACTGCTATTTTTGTAGTTAAATAAGAAAATTCATTAACCTAAACTACTATTAAAGATAGAGTTTTTTTAAATCGTCAATATTTTTGTCCTAGATTATTTCCAAGGGTGTAACGTTATGGGCAAAGAATATGACGGCTTACACCGCATCAGCTTTTTAATTGATGAAAACGGTATGATTGAGCACGTATTTAATAAGTTTAAAACAAAAGATCACCACCAAGTGGTACTTGATTATTTAAATCAATGATCGCTTAGGTTTTAATTAGATATAAAAAAGGCCGTTTTCACGGCCTTTTTACTACACTTTTTCTGACACATCGGAGGATGATAAATTATTATCGCTCGCAGGTAATGCTCCCCACACGGCTTTAACTAATGTCGCTAATGGGATAGCAAAAAATACTCCCCAAAATCCCCATAAACCGCCAAAAAACAACACAGCAACAATAATTGCGACAGGGTGTAGATTTACCGCTTCAGAAAATAGAATAGGTACTAATACATTGCCATCTAACATTTGAATAATACCATATGCCAGTAATAGCCACCAAAAATCTGGCGTCCACCCCCACTGGAATAATCCAACCATAGCAACAGGAACCGTTACAGCAGCCGCGCCAATGTAAGGTATTAGAACAGAAAGCCCGACTAATACACCTAATAGTACGGCGTAGCGTAAATCCATAACTTCAAAAGTGATATAACTTGCAATGCCAACAATAATAATTTCAGTGACTTTACCGCGAATATAATTAGAGATCTGCTGATTCATCTCGCTGCCAACTTTGCTGGCTAAACGACGATTTTGAGGCAAAATGTTTAATAACGTGCGCAACATTTCGTCTTTATCTTTAAGTAAAAAGAAAACAAGCAATGGCACTAAGATCAGATATACCCCAATTGTTGCTAAACTGACTAATGATGCCAGTGAGCCTTTTACAACACTTTCGCCCAGTCCTAATACCTTCTCACGCAGTGTATTCATGAAATCAACCACTTGAGCCGGTTGAACAAAATCAGGGTAGCGTTCCGGTAAGCTAGATACATAGATTTGAAGATCGTTAAACATCTTCGGCACATCAGCACTTAAATTGGTAATTTGATGCCAAATCGTCGGCACTAAACCAAATAAAGCAAGCACCATTAACCCTGCAAAGACCAATAGTACGATAGCGACTGAAAGGGTTCTTGGCATCCCTAGTTTATGTAACCTTGCTACTGGCCACTCTAATAAATAAGCCAAAACAATGGCGACTAATAACGGCGTAATTAAACTGCCAAAAAAGTAAATAGTAAGAAAGCCGCCGAGAAGAATAACAACAAGGCTTACAGCGTGGGGGTCTGAAAATCGACGCTGATACCAGCGATTTAGCATGCGTAACATGTTGATTTCTATCCTTTTTCCACCATTATGATTAGTTGGGTATTATCATCAACTAAAATATCGGTAACATATCCATTATTATGCAAGAAACGAGGGATATCACTTCTTGCGCCGCTGTCTGAAATTCGTATTTCTAACCCTTGATAGGGAAGAAGTGTTGCGCATGCGCGTTTAGCTAACAATAAAGCCAGCGGACAACGTTCGGCCATTAGATCAAGCGATATAATTTCCATTTCATTTAAGTGACAGGTATTTTGTATTGCCGTATTGTAACCTCAGCACATATAAGATGCGAGATATCGAAAGGACATGAATCACATTAACGAACCTCTAAAGTATTTCGGTGTCCTAACTTATAGATATTAAAGATAACTCAACAAGGAGGTTGTATCATTCCCATGTTTCGATTTACCAAAGCACCGACCTATCTTTTGCTTTCTGCGCTTTTTAGTAGCAGTATTCCAGCTATTGCTAGTGATGATAATCGCTTACCTGAAATGGGAACGACAGCCTCTTCTACATTAACGATTGATAAAGAACGTGAATATGGCGATGCATATATGCGCATGCTAAGTGCCAGCCAGCCTGTTATTAACGACCCTTTACTCTCAAATTATGTTCAAGCTTTGGGCCATAAACTTGTTGCCAGTGCGGAAGATGTCCGAACACCATTCCATTTCTTTTTGATCCAAAACCCTGAAATTAATGCTTTTGCTTTTTTTGGCGGCTATGTTGCGATCCACTCTGGGTTATTTCTTCATGCCGAAACAGAAAGTGAGCTCGCCTCTGTTATGGCGCATGAAATTGCCCATGTCACCCAAAGACACCTTGCGCGAAGAATGGAAGCAGAGGCCAGAAATTCGCCTATCACGATGGCTGCACTGATTGGCTCACTGTTATTAACAATCGCAGCTCCTGAAGCAGGTTTAGCCGCCATTCATGCCACCACGGCCGTGGGAATTCAAGGACAAATTAACTTTACGCGCAGTAATGAAAAAGAAGCCGACCGTATTGGTATAACAACCCTCGCCAAAGCGGGGTTTGATGCCTATGCGATGCCACGTTTTTTTGGTCGTTTAGCCGATCAATATCGTTATACTTCAAAATTACCCGCTATGTTGTTAACGCACCCATTACCCGAATCACGGGTCACAGATAGTCGTATGCGCGCAAGAAAATATCCGCTTGTAAATTTATCCCCCTCTGAAGATTATTTACTCGCTCGTTCACGTATTGTCGCCCGTAATGCTGGTTTGAGCGATACTTCTGCGCTCAACTGGCTTAACCGTGAGTTAAAAAAAGCACCACCCAATCGCCGCAAAGAGCTCAATTACGGTAAGGCACTGATTTATTTAGATAATGATAAATACGAATTAGCGCATCAAATACTTGACCCATTATTGGCTGGCGAACCCAATAATTTATTTTTTATTGATGCTGCAACCGATCTCGATCTCAATCAAAAACAATTTGATCGTGCGATCGCCCGCTTAAACAATGCGCTTAAAATGAGTCCTGACAGTAATGTATTGCGCTTAAACTTAGCCAATATTTACCTTGAATCGGGACAATATCAAAAGAGTATTCAAATTTTGAATCGTTACTCTTACGATCACCCTAATGATATTAATGGGTGGACATTATTAGCACACAACTACGCCAAAATAGGTGATCGTAGCGCAGAGCTTGCTGCCCTTGGGGAGCTATTAGCTTTGCGTGCTCAATGGGATAAAGCCATTCATAATTATACTCAAGCCGCACAAATGGCAAAGCTCGGCTCCATGGAGCAAGCACGTTATGATGCACGCATTGATCAACTTCGCTTTCAACGTCAAAAATTCAAAGCATTACAATAATGTATTGATTTATTATAGTTCATCGACAATAAATCAATCGTAATAAAATACACTAGCTAATACAGTCATCAGTTAGGAGACGACATGTCAGTCACTATTTATCATAATCCTCGTTGCTCTAAAAGCCGTGAAACACTGGCGCTATTAGAAGAAAAAGGGATCACACCGACTATCATTAAATACCTAGAACAAACACCAAGCGTCGCGGAACTAGAAACGTTATACCGCCAACTGGGCTTGGACTCTGTGCGTAAAATGATGCGTACCAAAGAAGCGGATTATAAAACACTGGGACTCGGTAATAATGACGTATCTGATGAGGCACTCTTCATTGCAATGAGTACTCATCCAAAACTAATCGAACGTCCAATTGTAGTAAGTGGTGAAAAAGCGGCATTAGGTCGCCCACCAGAGCAAGTGTTGGATATTTTATAATGCATAAAATCTTAGTTCTTTATTACAGCCGTCATGGTAATACACGTCAGTTAGCACGACATATTGGTCGCGGTATTGAACAAGTATCTGGTTGTGAAGCAGTGCTAAGAACGGTTGCTGAAATCGGCAAAAATGATCTTCAGCAATCGAACCTTGATCCAATCGTCAGTCATGACGATCTGAAACAATGCATTGGTTTAGCGATGGGAAGCCCTGTTCGGTTTGGTAATATGGCAGCGCCATTAAAACACTTTATTGATAGCACTAGCCAAGAATGGTTATCAGGTACGTTAATCGATAAACCAGCTTGTGTATTTACTTCATCATCCTCTATGCATGGCGGTCAAGAAACAACGTTACAATCGATGATGTTACCGTTACTGCATCACGGCATGCTAATTGTTGGGATCCCTTATTCCGAACCCACTTTGCATACCACGCAACATGGAGGTACTCCCTATGGGGCTTCACATCTCAACATTGGTACTAATAAGCAGCTCCATAGTGATGAAATTGAACTTGCACAAGCTCTCGGTAAACGGCTTGCACTAACCGCGATGCAACTTCAGCGTTAACTCATATGGCAAACGAAAAGGGATATTCGATGCCTCCGATGCAACCGCAAACACAATATATTCACCGCTTTGCCGTCTGCGCGAATTTAACTCTTATGCTATGGGTCGCGTTATGGCAAACGATTCTCTCTCCCCACCCACATCTTAATAACTGGGTAATGGCTGTTGTTTGGATCATTCCTTTACTATTGCCATTACGTGGGATGTTAGCTGCAAAACCTTATACTTACGCATGGTCTAACTTCATTTTAATGTTTTATTTCCTGCATGCTCTAACGCTACTCACTATTGATGAAGGAGAACGGTGGTTAGCAGGCGTAGAGCTACTACTCGTAACCATAGCCTTTCTCAATAACATACTTTTTGCACGCGTAAGAGCAAAAGAACTCGGCATAAAACTCCAGCGTCTATCGCAAGTGGAGCGACAAGAACGCGAACGTTTTGAACCACCTAAAGATTGAACCAATCGTTCGTTCTCTAATAATGAGATATTAAAAAGCCCTTATCATGAGGGCTTAATTATTGCTACTAACACCAGATTTTAGTTATGCCATATATACATGTCATCAGGTGCAACATAGTTTTCAGGTTGAGTTTGCGACTGTGATTGTGTCGCTGTGACATCCAACGTATTAGGATCTTGGTTCACATCAGTATTTGGCATTGTCGTTGCGTTAGTATTAGTAACAGTAGAATCATCGGCGCTAATACGACTTTCATGGCTCAATTCGCGCTTAAACTCAGCATCAGATGCTGATAAGTTCATACGGAAAATCACCTTATCACCTTTAATATTTACCGCATTAGCACTACTTACTGTCGTCATCTGATTAAGCATACGTTCAAGCGTAAAAAAGTCTTCTGTTGAATTAACATTCTCCACTTCAATATTAACGCTGCCTGACGCGACACTACCTAATTCGATAGCATATTTCTGTGCTAAGTGGTTTGTCACTTGATTCATCATATCACGGCTAGCTTGTGCCAATGTACCGCTCGCTTTGCCGGTAATAGGTTGAGTATCGGCTGCAATCGTACTAGGCTGTTGAGCATACAGTTGCCATGTTAATTCAACCTTATCTGCGTCTTGTTGGTGAGCTTTTACTAACAATAAACCACCCGCATTATAACGTTGACTTGCGCTAGTGATGGTGTCGATAAAACTCCCCCAAAGATCGGATACGTGTACTGCCGTAACATCGTTAAAATCACCCACTGGGAAAGTAACGGGTAGACCACGATCATTTGCGGCTTGTTTGGTATCAGCGACGAGTGCATTGGTTGATTGATCCCATAAAATATCTCGGCTATTACCGTTATCATCAACCATCCAAACGAGAATATTAGGACGCTGAGCACTCCAAAAATTCGCTTTAGCTTGTGTTAATAGCTGCTTAATTTGTACCTTATCAAAGGTTAAATCTAGCGTCTTCTGTCCATTATATTGGCCATAACCAAACTGGCTGACGTAATTTGAACTGTTCGCTATCGCCTGAGCCACAACACTATTTTGGGTAATGTTCGGATTACCAGTCACTTTAACTAATACTTGCTTAAAGCCTTGCTCTCTTGCTGCTTGATCGGGGGTTTGACCATCAGTAGGCATCACTACTTGAGCCTGATATAAATCACTGACAGTAGCCGCTTTAATAGGTAAAGCCAGTAGAGCTAAAAATAACAACGCAAATCGCAACATATCGCACTCGTAATTTACAAAAATAAGTCGTCAAAAGATAAAAAGATAATCAAAAAGACCTAAAGACTCATTGATATTCAGTATAGCCACATAGTCTAAAATTAATTAGCTATACAATATGTACTTTTTCCTGAACCAACACAATACAACAGGCAAGAAACAAACCATTTGCTGAAAAATATTCTCTAGTGAGAAATAGTAGCGTTTACAAAATTAACATTGTGGCGGGGAATGGTATCGCCACTATTGTCGCATCTCTTAATTGCCGATCCAACAAATACGACTGAGTCAGAAGTCACGAGAGGGGTAATGTTAACGAAACCCTTTTATCCTGTGATCATCACATGAGCGACGATAACAGCATTGGTATTAGCGTTTGTCGGTAAATTAAGAGCCGTATTGCAATACGATTCTAGCACCTGTAATGAGCGGTATTGTTGCAGTTGTACTTAACCTAATTTCCCCCAAAGACTTGAGCGAGAATAATGTGGTAGACAATGCTCAAATCGAAGATACCAAGTACTTATAATTACTTACCTTAATATTTAGCACTTTTCAGAAATAAAAAACCGGACGTCATGTCCGGTTTTATTTTAATCTTGGCTACTAAGTTACTTAGTACCGAAGATTTTATCACCAGCATCACCTAAACCAGGAACGATATAACCTTTATCGTTTAGCTTCTCATCAATTGCAGCTGTGTATAGCTCAACATCTGGGTGTGCTTTTTCTAATGCAGCAATACCTTCAGGTGCTGCTACTAGTACTAGTACTTTAAATTGCGTACAACCGTGCTCTTTTAACAAATCCAGTGTTGCAATCATAGAGCCACCCGTTGCTAGCATTGGATCAACAACAAGCGCAATACGCTCATCAATGTTTGATGCTAGCTTGTTGAAGTATGGAACAGGCTCAAGCGTTTCTTCATCACGGTAAATACCAACAACGCTGATACGTGCACTTGGCATATGCTCAAGTACGCCATCCATCATGCCAAGACCAGCACGCAGAATAGGCACTACCGTTACTTTTTTACCTTTGATCTGGTCAATTTCTACTGGACCATTCCAACCTTCAATCGTAACTTTTTCTGTCTCGAAGTCTGAAGTCGCTTCATATGTCAGTAGGCTACCAACTTCAGTTGCTAACTCACGGAAACGCTTAGTGCTGATGTCACCTTCGCGCATAAGACCAATCTTATGTTTAACCAGTGGGTGTTTTACCTCAACGACTTTCATCTCTGACTCCTGAGCAATTAAAAAATAAAATCGCATTATTATATACTAAGCCAATCGATTTCAGATAGTAGTAAACGTTTAACTGTTTACTTAATATCCAGCTAAAAAAATTGACGCAAACGTTTTCCTTTAGACGGTGACTGCTGTTATCATGTATTCGCTTTTTTTACTTTAATACGTTGAGGGATCATCTGTGAGCGACAAAAACTCTTCTCTTAGTTACAAAGATGCTGGTGTTGATATCGATGCCGGTAATGCATTAGTAGACCGTATTAAAGGGGTGGTAAAACGTACTCATCGCCCAGAAGTTATGGGGGGAATTGGTGGTTTTGGTGCACTTTGTTCACTACCAACCAAATATAAAGAGCCCGTTTTAGTTTCAGGCACGGATGGTGTAGGAACTAAACTTCGCTTGGCTATGGATTTAAACCAACACGATTCAATCGGTATCGATCTGGTTGCTATGTGTGTGAACGATCTTATTGTTCAAGGTGCTGAACCTCTGTTCTTCCTTGATTACTACGCAACCGGTAAGTTAGATATTGATACAGCAGCAAGTGTTGTAACAGGTATTGGCGAAGGCTGTATCCAATCAGGTTGTGCTCTAATTGGTGGTGAAACTGCTGAAATGCCGGGTATGTACCACGGTGAAGATTATGACGTGGCAGGTTTCTGCGTTGGTGTTGTTGAAAAAGCAGATATCATCGATGGCTCAAAAGTGACGGCTGGTGATGCACTTATCGCTGTCGGTTCAAGCGGCCCACACTCAAACGGTTACTCATTAGTACGTAAAATCATTGACGTTTCCAATGCCGATTTGAATCAAGAATTAGAAGGTAAAACACTTTCTGAACATCTATTAACACCAACTAAAATTTACGTTAAATCAACGCTAAAAATGATGGAAAGCTGTGACGTACATGCTATTTCACACATTACAGGTGGTGGTTTCTGGGAAAATATCCCACGTGTACTTCCTAAAGGCACAAAAGCGGTTGTAAATGGTGCAAGCTGGCAATGGCCTGCCATCTTCAACTGGCTACAAACTGCAGGTAATGTCGAAACTTACGAAATGTACCGTACGTTTAACTGTGGTGTTGGCCTTGTCATTGCCCTTCCACAAGATCAAGCACAACAAGCCATTGATATCCTAAATGCTGAAGGCGAAAACGCATGGCTACTAGGTGAAATTGCAAACGCTGCTGATAACGAAGAGCAAGTCGAGATCAAATAACTCTCAACAGTGCTGACTCGTAATAAAAAGAATGAGGACGCTATGTCCTCATTCTGCTATCTACATACCGATAACCTTTCAATAAATGGTAGTACCAAATATGAAAAATATCGTCGTCCTTATTTCAGGTAGCGGAAGTAATCTCCAAGCGATTATCGATGCATGCAGTGCAGGTTTGATTAAAAACAGTCAAATAACCGCTGTGATCTCAAATAAAGAAAATGCTTATGGGTTAGAACGTGCGCGTAATGCCAATATTGAAGCGATACATATTGCGTCTAATCAGTATGCTGACCGTGAACAATATGATGAAGCCTTAGCGGATTGTATTGCACAGTTCAAACCCGATGTGGTTATTTTAGCCGGATTTATGCGTATTTTGAGCGCAGACTTTGTTCGTCGCTTTAAAGGAAAGATGCTAAATATTCACCCATCACTCCTTCCTAAGTATCCCGGCTTAAATACTCACCAACGAGCGATGGATGCTGGCGATGACGTACATGGCACCAGTGTCCACTTCGTAACAGAAGAATTGGATGGCGGCCCTGTTATTTTACAAGCCAGAGTGCCTATTTTTGACAATGACACCGTTGAAGAAGTAACAGCTCGTGTTCAAAAGCAAGAACATGCTATTTATCCACTTGTAACTCAATGGTTAGCGGAAAATCGTTTGACCATGAGTAGTGACGGCAAAGCTATCCTAGATGGTATTGAACTCCCCGCTCAAGGATATGCAGCACAATAAAAAAGGCGATCTTAAGATCGCCTTTTTACTATTGCAGATAATACCACTTCAATAGTGACAGAAAATAACCATTATTCTGTTTTACCTTCAGCCACTAACTGGTTGAAAACAGGCTCACCAAAGTGAAACACAATAAACTCGCCTGTTGCCATTTTGTGCCAATTTTCATCATTGGTTAATGGCTGAGTAGCGATAACTGTCACAACATCATCAGGAGTTGTTTCTTGCTTAAAATCAATCGTGACATCTTCATCAATTAATGATGCTTGTCCAAATGGTGCTCGACGCGTGATCCAATGTAAATTATTAGTGCAATAGGTAAGTACGTACTCACCATTACTTAACAGCATATTATAAACGCCAAGCTGACGTAACTGCTCACAACACTGAGCAAAGTAACTAAATACTGGGTTTAAATCGTCAGGTAATTCTGGAAATCTAGACTCAAGTTGATTGAGTAACCAGCAAAAAGCAATTTCACTGTCGGTATCACCTACCGCTTTATGACGACCTGTTTCTAAACTCTCATAACCCGTTAGCTGACCATTATGAGCAAACGTCCAATAATTACCCCATAACTCGCGCGTAAAAGGATGGGTGTTTTCTAAATTCACCGCTCCTCGGTTAGCTTGGCGAATATGGCTTACCACTGCACGACTTTTTATCGGATATTGTTGGACTAATTCAGCAATACGGGACTGACAGCTTGGATTCGGATCTTTAAAGGTTCGAAAACCTTTACCCTCATAAAACGTAATGCCCCAACCATCGCGATGAGGGCCTGTATTGCCTCCTCGCTGCATTAATCCCGTAAAACTAAAACAAATATCTGTTGGCACATTTGCGCTCATGCCTAGCAATTCACACATTTTCCTTTATGCCCTTTATTATTGATTAACGATACTTATCGATAGCCAGAATGACCTAAGGCTTATTCTGCTGCCATTTCCTTTTCCACTAGCATAATTAAAATATGAATAATCTTAATATGGATTTCTTGAATGCGATCCGCATAACCAAAGTGAGGAACACGAATTTCAACATCCGCTAAGCCAGCCATTTGACCACCATCTTTACCGGTTAAGGCTATTGTCTTCATGCCTTTGGCCTTTGCCGCTTCAATTGCCTTTAAAATATTGCCTGAATTACCAGAAGTAGACAAACCAAACAATACATCACCTTTAGCGCCAACAGCTTCTAAATAGCGTGAAAATACGTATTCATAACCGAAGTCATTACTTACACACGATAAGTGGCTTGGATCAGAAATCGCAATACCAGGATAACCAGGGCGGTTTTCACGGTAACGACCTGTTAGTTCTTCAGCAAAGTGCATTGCATCACAATGCGATCCGCCGTTACCGCAAGACAATACTTTACCGCCTTGTTTAAAGGAATCAGCCAATAGCTTTGCTGCCGCCTCAATATCTGCAAGGTTTTTATCATCACTTAAAAAGCGATTGAGTACATCAGCTGCATCTGTTAATTCAGCGCGGATCAGATCCTGATACATAAGCGATTCTCTCTATTATTCTTTAGATACAAATCAAGCGGGTAAATACCCGCTTGATGTTTTAAATACACCGTTATTCGCAGTTTACATACAAATAACTTACAGTGTCGACTCCTGATCAGAATGATTGTGAGAATTAATCAGTAAAACTTGCTGTAATTGACTAACAGAGTGAGCTAAATGCACATTCTCAGCTTCAAATATTCCAGCATGGTAGAGTTTACGTTCAACATGCGGCTGCGTACCTAATAAATAGACAGGTAACTCAGACAAGCGATCTAACGCCATATCAAAGGCATGAATCGCCGTAATATCAATGGTTGATACATCACTAAAATCGAGCACAACCGCACGCGTTTCTGTCGTTGCATGTTCAATAACAGAAAAAGCTTTCTCACTCGCAGCAAAAAATAATGGGCCATTAATATCATAAACCACTACATCACCGCCAAAGTTGAGATGTGGATGCTCATCATGTGAAATCGTAACTGTCGTTAATGTCGCAATACGCTGAATAAATAACACGCCCGCAAGTAATAAACCGACAATAACAGCGACAACCATGTCAAATGCAACGGTTAAGATAAAGCATGTCATCAAGACGGCTACGTCACGACGAGGTGCAACCTTTAATGTATGCACAAAGTGAGGTGCTTCAGACATATTCCACGCAACCATGATCAGTAAGCCAGCCAACGCACTCATCGGAACAAACGATAGCGCTGGTGCTAATACAATCATCGCAGCTAAAACAAAAAGCGCATGCGTCATACCAGATATCGGTGAAAACGCACCAGAGCGAATATTGGTCGCTGTGCGAGCAATCGCCGCCGTTGCTGGAATTCCGCCAAAGAAAGGGACGACAATATTCGCGATCCCTTGACCGACAAGCTCTGCATTCGGATTGTGCTTTTTACTTGTCATACCATCTGCTACAACCGCACATAATAGTGATTCGATACAACCTAGCATCGCGATAGTTAATGCTGAAGGCATTAATTCAATTACAGTGGCCCAATTAAATGTATTGGACTTCCACAGCGCAATAAACTGCGGTGCTTCTTGTGGAATACCATGACCTACAAGGCTACCAATGGTGTAGCTAAATTTTTCACCCAGCAAAGTCACATGCTCAGGGCCAAATTTATTTAATGCTAAAGCTAAAACCGTCCCTACCAGTAATGAAACTAAATGGGGTGGAATACGCGTTTTTAATTTCGTCCAGCCAATAAAAACAAAAATGGTGACCACACCGACAATCGCATCAGCATAGTTCGTGGTAGGTAGTGCATGGGCATACGACATCACTTTTTCAGGAAAATGGATTGGGCTACCTTGAAGATGTAGGCCTAATAAATCTTTAAGTTGTAAAAAAGCAATAACAAAACCGATACCGGCAGTAAATCCGGTGGTAACTGGGTATGGTACATACGCCACCAGCTGTCCTAAGCGGAAAACGCCCATCAATAACAGGATAATGCCTGACATCATGGTCGCTAACATTAAGCCTGATAAGCCATATTTTTGAGTGATCGGTAAAAGGATGACTACAAAGGCTGCGGTTGGGCCTGTGATATTAAATCGTGAACCACCTAATAACGCCGCTAAAAAGCCCGCCACAATGACGGTATACAATCCATGTTGTGGTGGCACACCGACAGCAATTGCTAATGCCATCCCCAATGGAATCGCCACAATACCGACCGTAATACCCGATACAATATCGGCACGAAATTTAGAGAAGGAATAACCATCCTTCCACGCCTGTGATAAAGCATGAAATAACAACACAACAAGACCTCTTGTACTTTGCGTACATTTGATAAACAGGAATTGATGTCAACCCGATGTAAGAGAGTCCGGCGGGCATGTGTCAGTCGGAATCGGGAAAGGCAACAAAGGGAAATACCATTCAGTACAGATGGTCAGAACTCAACCACTCAAAATAACGTGAACAGTATCACAACACGGCGTATGTTAACGCTCTGCTAAAAATCTGCAAGTAAAAAAAATAGTCACAATGATTTCGATCAATCCCTTTAATAACCTGACCTCAGCCCACTTTGTACACATAACAGTTTACTTTCATATCAAAAAACTATTTTACATTTTGTTAAAAAACGCATTACAATAATTTAAAAGTGGTAAGACCTCTTACCTTAATAATAATTACCCTACAATTAACAATAAAATGTGTAGCAATGTACTGAACTCTTCATCATGAAATCAGGTGTCGCTCGATTATTCTTGATGATGTGTAAGTAGTCTTACTATACAGATTAAGGAGAATCACTATGGTTACGCTTGCGTATGTCATTGGTTTTATCGGTGTTATGTTCATATTGGCGTATCATCGCGCGTCGTTAAAAACCTTTACGGCAGTAATTGCTGCAACACTATTAATTGGTACTGTTTTTTCCATTACAGGTATTATTAGTTGGTTAATTTTCGCTGCGATTGCGATTCCTCTTAATATCCCAGCCTTACGTAAAAAATATCTCGCCGCTCCTGCGTTAAAAGCCTTTCAAGGTGTCATGCCAGAAATGTCTCGTACCGAAAAAGAAGCAATCGATGCGGGTACAGTGTGGTGGGAAGCTGATTTATTTGGTGGTAATCCAGACTGGAAAAAGCTCCATGATATCCCTGCACCAACCCTTTCAGCAGAAGAGCAAGCTTTTCTCGATGGACCAGTAAATGAACTTTGCCGCATGGTAAATGATTTTCAAATTACCCATGAACTTGCCGATCTACCACCCGAAGTATGGCAATACTTAAAAGATCATAAATTCTTCGCCATGATCATTAAAAAGCAATATGGTGGACTTGAGTTTTCTGCTTATGCCCAATCTTTAGTTCTGCAAAAATTAACCGGTGCTTCTGCGGTATTATCATCAACCGTTGGTGTGCCTAATTCACTAGGTCCAGGTGAACTGCTTCAACACTATGGTACTGAAGAGCAAAAAAACCATTATTTACCCCGCTTAGCAGCTGGCCAGGAAATCCCTTGTTTTGCCTTAACTAGCCCAGAAGCAGGCTCAGATGCTGGTTCTATCCCAGATTTCGGTATTGTGAAAAAAGGTCTGTGGCAAGGCGAAGAAGTTCTTGGTATGGAATTAACATGGAACAAACGTTACATCACTCTAGCACCGGTGGCTACGGTACTAGGTCTTGCCTTTAAACTTTCGGATCCTGACAACTTACTCGGAGATCAAAAAGATCTGGGTATCACTTGTGCATTGATCCCAACCGATCTAGAGGGCGTTGAGATTGGCCGTCGTCACTTCCCTCTTAATGTACCATTCCAAAATGGTCCTACTAAAGGTAACAAGATCTTTGTTCCTATTGATTTTATTATCGGTGGTCAGGAAATGGCAGGCCAAGGATGGCGTATGCTAGTGGAATGTCTATCGGTGGGTCGCGGTATTACGCTCCCGTCTAATTCAACGGGTGGATTAAAAACCGCAGCAATCGCAACAGGGGCTTATGCTCGTATTCGTCGACAATTTAAAATGCCTATTGGTAAAATGGAGGGGATTGAAGAGCCACTTGCACGTATTGCGGGTAATGCTTATGTCTTAGATGCAGCCAGTACTCTAACCGTCGCGGGTATTGATCTTGGTGAAAAACCTTCCGTTATCTCAGCGATTGTAAAATACCATTGTACCCATCGTAGCCAACGCGGTGTGATTGATGCGATGGATATTGTCGGTGGTAAAGGGATCTGTATGGGACCGAGCAACTTTATTGCTCGTGGTTATCAAGGTGCGCCTATTGCAGTCACCGTTGAAGGAGCGAATATTCTAACACGTTCAATGATCATCTTTGGACAAGGCGCCATCCGTTGTCACCCTTATGTGTTAGAAGAGATGAACGCTGCTTATAATGATGATAAAAAACAAGCCTTAGAGAGCTTTGATAAAGCCGTATTTGCGCATGTTGGCTTCGTGATAAGTAACATGGCACGCTCTTTCTGGTTAGGTATTACCGATGGCTACGGTTCATCCGCACCACGTAAAGATGCAACCACACGTTATTACCAACAACTCAACCGCTACAGTGCTAACCTTGCGCTACTGGCTGATATTTCTATGGCTGTGCTTGGTGGTTCATTAAAACGTAAAGAGCGTTTATCTGCCCGTTTAGGTGATGTGCTTAGCCAGCTTTATTTATCATCAGCAACACTAAAACGTTATGCCGATGATGGTTATCAACAGCAAGATCTTCCATTAGTACATTGGGGTCTACAGGATTCATTATACCAAGCAGAAACAGCCCTTGATGACTTCCTAAGTAACTTCCCTAATAAGTTCATTGCTGGCGCACTACGTGTTGTATTGTTCCCATTAGGTCAACGTCGTATCAAACCAAGTGATAACTTAGATCATGCCGTTGCTCGTTTAGCACAAACACCATCAGAAACTCGAGATCGCCTAGGTCGAGGTCAATTCTTAGAAGCATCTGAAGGGAATCCAGTCGGTATGATGGAAGCTGCACTTAACGATATTCTTGCCGCTGAGCCGATTTATGATCGAGTGTGTAAAGCTGCGAACAAAAAATATCCGTTTGTACAGTTAGGTAATGTTGCAGATAAAGGGCTTGAACTCGGTGTAATTGAACATGCTGAAGCTGAGTTATTGCGCCGTGCAGAATTAGGTCGTTTACGTACGATTAATGTTGATGACTTTGAGCCTGAACAATTAGCAGCAAAGACAAACCCTGATTACTCAATCAATCACGCGGCTTAAGCACGACATATTGAAGTCAGTTAAAAATACAAAAGGGAAGCTAGCGCTTCCCTTTTCTTTGTTCTCTGACCATTGTTTATAAGGGTAAAACAAGGGCTTCTTTTTTCTCTTTTCGACGCTTTTTAAATACTCGCCAGCCCCATATTCCACTAATGACCAATACGATTACCGCTATATTCCCCATTACCATCACGCTAAGTGTTTTTTCACGTGAGGTTTTTTGCAATTCAATTTCTTTCAATATCTGTTGTCGTTCAAGTTCCGCTTTATCGATAGGCGTGATCTCAACATGAGTTTCTGAACGAATATTATTAATCACCGCAAAATGGCTCTCAACTAACGGAAATATCAGCTCGCGTTGATACAAACGATCAGTACCATAGATCCAACCTTCCCACGAATATTTCCCCGCCTCACCATCAAAAGGTAATCCCATCGACAGCTTAGTTTCATTTGGTAATGTTCGTTGCTGAATAATTTGCTGCTTGGTCTTTGGTGTACCGTAGCGAATATAAGCAGCTAACGATCCTGCGACCAACGCATCATCTTGTGGTAATACGACTAACTGGTGAGGTTCTTGCGGCTTATGACTTTTAATGAGAGTGGCAGAAAACGGTTTAGGGTAAACTAATACTTCTTGCTCTATGGCTCGCGTAAAAACACCATTCATTGATTTAATCACAACCCGGTATTTACCCGGTGCAACCGTTACAGGAAGAGAAACAGTAAAGATACCATCCCCTGCCACTTCATCACGATCTTGACCATTATCTTCAAAATTACCCACCACTATTGGCTCAGGCTGTACATCATGAACGAGTTGCTGCTCTTCCGATATATAGGGGTAAAATGACACACGCAATTTAACCCGATCTAAAAAGTCACGGACGGTTAAAGGTTGGTCATTCTGCAACAGTTTTGCTGAGAACTTTAACACTTCAGATTGGTATAAATTCTGCGGCAACGTGTCAGCTGTTAGGCGAAGATTAGACAGCAAGGTAATACGGTTATCTTGCGAAACGCGGCCAATTGCTTGCCAAGGTCCAGCCATTGGCTCATCAATCGAAATAATATCGAGATCATTTTCAGAATACCAAGAAACATGCTTAGGATGACGACTGGAGTAATATTTCGTGCCATCCGGCGCAACCAACACCACAGGGCGACTTGGTTGCTCTCGTTTAACCATGAAAGACACTTGCTTTATTGTTGGATCCACACGGAAACGGTTATCAAGCCACGTCATCCGATCATTATCTTGCGCCCAAGCAAATAATGGCCAGACAGCCATACATATTAATAACCGCTTCAGCATAACTCTCCTACAGACGCCAAAGAACGTCAGCTTTTTTTCCGATCAAATCGAGTCTTTCTTCGTGTGAAACTAATTCATCGGCAGAAGCACAGATAACCTTTAGCCCTTTTCTCTCTCCGACTAAACGCTTTATCGCAAATTCTTTCTCACTATCCCCTTCGTTATCGCCACTTAATTTCAATGATGTTTGACCACCCGTCATCATTAAGTAAACATCAGCAAGGATCTCGGCATCGAGCAAAGCCCCGTGGAGCGTTCGATGCGAGTTATCTATGCCATAACGTGAACAAAGAATATCAAGGTTATTACGTTTACCAGGAAAGAGGCGTTTTGCCATTTCCAAGGTATCCGTTACTTTGCAGATATCTTCCGTTTTTTTAAGATCAGATCCCATTAACTGGAATTCATAATCCATGAAGCCAATATCGAACGATGCGTTATGAGCCACCAGCTCTGCACCATCAATAAAGTCGATAAACTCTTGATGGATGTCAGCATAGCTCGGCTTACCGATTAAGAACTCATCCGTAATACCGTGAACATCAATCGCTTCAGGATCAATTGGGCGATCAGGCTTGATATAAACATGGAATGTTTTACCGGTTAATTTACGGTTAATGATTTCAACCGCACCAATTTCAACAATCCGATGCCCTTCATAATGCGGGCCCGTCATATTCATACCGGTAGTTTCTGTATCAAATACAATAATGCGTTGGTTAGTGGCTTTCATAGTGGCTTATGTGTCAGACTTAAGTTTTTATCTAGGGCAATACTACCAAATATGATGAAGCAGGTAGAAATTTACACAGACGGTTCTTGTTTAGGTAATCCAGGTCCCGGTGGCTATGGCGCAGTACTTAGGTACAAGCAACATGAAAAAGAATTAAGTGACGGCTTTTTCATGACAACTAACAATCGAATGGAGCTACTTGCAGCCATTGAAGGGTTAGCAAGCCTTAAGGAATCATGTTTAGTTGATCTTACCACTGATAGCCAGTATGTGCGTCAAGGAATTACCCAGTGGATCCATAATTGGAAAAAACGGGGCTGGAAAACAGCCGATAAAAAGCCGGTAAAAAATGCAGATTTATGGCAACGTTTAGACACAGAAACCCAACGTCATCAGGTGCAATGGCATTGGGTAAAAGGTCACGCGGGTCATCCAGAAAATGAACGTTGCGATGTATTAGCTAGAGCCGCGGCAGAAAAACCCACCTTTACTGACGAAGGTTACCAAGCCAATTAGTTTGACTTTTTATAGGCCTCATCTCTCTTCTCCATTTTATTACAGGCTTCGGTACGACAATTTACTTGTAACGGAGCCAATTGACGTCTCACTTTCCATTTTGGTTCTATCGGTTTTAATGGAAAAGTACGCTTTCTAGCCACGATAAAGTACAAACTTCCGACTACAGATAAGGGTTCTGATAAGATATTTTCCAGCCATGCTGAACACGTTAAATGACGCGTAGAAGGTAATACCGCAAATGTTTCGTGATATATCACCTCATAGTTTAACAACCTAAGCCAATCAATCACTCGAGAGGATAAATACATTCGTCCATTCCATGGCGCTTTTTTTCTATTCCACGGCAATAATCCACAAAACCCATTAACACTTAATGGATTATTACCACTAAGTAACAGGTAGCCATCATCAACAGTAACTCTATCAATTTCACGCAATAATCGATGAGGATCCGTTGAATAATCGAGCTGATGAATAAGCAAACACGCATCAAATGACTTTTCAATAAAGGGCAATTCAAAAGATTCAGCCTCGACGTTACGATAACTACTGAATTTATCTACACTAATTTGATGTTGGATATTACAATGGTGACTGGTCAGCTCTGCACTTAAGCCACCAAGCTTTAACATATGGTAACCAAACAGCTTCGGACACCACTCATCGATTCGAGCTTGTAATAATTGTGCCGCCCATTCACCATTGGTCACATTAGACCAAGAATAAGGCACTTCAATATGTGTTACTGTACGCGCTGGCTTCATAATAGTACTGCTCAACACTTGAATAAGGCTGGAGAAGAAATTCATGCTAACAGTTAAAAGCATACCCGCATTTAATGACAATTACATCTGGCTCATTCACAACAAAGATAATCACTGTGTCGTTGTCGATCCCGGTGATGCAACTCCGGTTTTAGAAACCATCGATAAATTCGGTTTTACCCTTGATGCGATTTTAATCACTCACCATCATCATGATCATATCGGGGGGATCAGTGAACTCAAACGCCGCTTTCCATCAACGAAAGTCGTTGGACCGGTTAATGAGCCAATCCCTGGGCTAACGCAGCCAGTAGAAGATGGCGACCAAGTGGATATTTTTGGTGAACGTTTTATGGTGCTTAGTGTTCCAGGTCATACCTTAGGTCATGTCGCTTATGTCGGGGATGAAAAACTCTTTTGTGGTGATACCCTTTTCTCGGCGGGTTGTGGACGCTTATTTGAAGGCACGCCAGCACAAATGTTCGATTCACTACAAAAAATTGCTAGCCTTCCTGATGAAACAGAAGTTTTTTGTGCTCACGAATACACCGCAAGTAATCTCGCTTTTGCTCTTGTCGCTGAGCAAGATAATCCCCACCTACAGCAATACCGCGATAAAGTGATTCGACTTCGTGCCAACGGAAAATCAACGCTTCCATCAACACTAAGTCAAGAAAAACGCATCAATCCTTTTTTACGTTGCGATCAACCTAGCATCAAGCGTTCTGTTGCTGATAAAGCATATGATAACTCCGATCTTGAGACTTTCGCAGCACTTCGACGTTGGAAAGATAAGTTTTAACATACTAGACCTTGTCACTAAGGTGGTTGGACACGTATTATCTCCAGCCACTTTAGCAATAGACGACAGTTATGAAATCACGGATTCTTTTAGCAAGCGTGCTTTTATTAGTTGGCTGTGAAACATCACAGCCTATCACCAAAAAAGCCGAGACTAACGATGTAAATACCGTCGTTGTAAAACCGACAAATGAAGTCATTCCCCCCTTGTTTGAATCCCAACCAGACAAGGTAACTTCAGAAGTAAAAAAAATTACACCCCAACAACAAAAAAATGTCTGGGATCGCATTGGCATGCAAATCGATACCCACATCCCAAATAATAAACGTATCCGTTATTACCGTAACTGGTACTTAGAACACCCTCGCAATTTAGAAATCATTGCAGAGCGTGCTCAACCTTTCTTGTACTACATTACAGAACAAGTTGAGAAACGCGGTATGCCATTAGAAATTGCCTTACTGCCTATTGTAGAAAGCTCATTTGATCAAAACGCCTACTCTAATATGGCAGCGGCAGGTTTATGGCAAATTATCCCCGATACAGGTCGTCGCTTTGGCTTAAAGCAAAATAGTTGGTACGACGGTCGTCGCGATATTGTGAAATCAACAAATGCTGCATTAAATCTACTGACTTATCTTAATAAAAAATTTGATGGTAATTGGCAGTACGCACTGGCTGCATACAATACCGGTGAAGGCCGAGTATTTAATGCCATTAAGAAAAATAAAGCGCTTGGTAAATCAACCGATTATTGGGATTTAGATCTACCGGATGAAACCAGTAGTTATGTGCCTAAACTTTATGCTGTTGCTGATATTATCAAAAATCAGAAAAAATACGGCATCACATTACCCGCAATTAGTAACAAACCTGCGGTTGCAATAGTTAAGCCCAATACACAAATCGATCTTAATATTGCAGCAAAGTTTGCAGGTATCAGCACAGCTGAAATAAAAGCGCTAAATCCGGCTTATCGTCGAGGCGTTACGGCACCTAATGGGTTAAACGATTTATTATTGCCAATAAACAGCGTCAATAAATTTAATCGCGCATTAGCTAATAATAGGAATAAAGCCTTAAGAACTACGACTTACACAGTTAAGTCTGGCGATAGCTTAGGTGTAATAGCCGCTCGTCATAACACAACAATCAGTGCGATTAAACAAACAAACCACCTCAAAACAAGCAATATACGCATTGGCCAAAAACTGAAACTACCATCATCAAGTTATGCCTTAGTTCGTACTCAGCACAGCAATGCGGTTGCTCACACACACCATACCGTTCGTAAAGGTGATAGCTTGTGGACAATTGCACGTCAATACAACACCTCTGTTAACGCACTAGCGAAAGCGAATAAACTCTCCACGAAATCAACGTTACATTTAGGTCAAAAACTAAAAGTTTCTGATAATAAAGTATCGACAAGTACTGGAAAATCAACCAATAAAGTCAAAACAATTAGCTATAAAGTAAAAAATGGCGATAGTTTAAGTGTTATTGCACAACGTCACAAAGTGACAGTAAAACAAATAGTAAAATGGAATAATCTCAATAGTAAAAAGTATCTAAAACAGGGCCAAACACTTAAACTGGTTATAGATACAAGCAAGGTTAAAGCATGACACCGTCCAAAAATCCATTAATTGCTCTTGTTGATCTTTTCCGTTCGCCGATTGATTGTTTTGCAGCGGTTTATGAACGTCCAAAGTGGGCGTTCTTACCCTACATCATCATTATTTTCGGCTCATTTATCTTATGGGGGAGTTACTTTAATCACGTTGATCTACCTTGGTTACAGCAAGCCTTACAAAGCCAACTGGGTAGTGTGGATGAATCCGTAAAACAAGCGTGGTTAACAAAAGAAGTATTACTAGCAGGAGAAGTATTTAGCGATTTTTCAGGCAGAACTGCGGTTATTTTTCTACTGGCATTATGGTTAAAAATGGCCACTAAAGGAAGTCAATATCAACACAGTTACGGTAAATGGTTAGCAGCCTCTTGCTTTATCATGTTACCTGCATTTATTGGTGATATTGCGAGTTATATAAATGTTATCTTTAATTCTGCAAATATTCTGCCCAATGCCGCTGATTTAAACAGCATTAATGGGCTATTAAAGTTACCGTTAAACAATCCATGGGCACCGTTTGCGACCACAATACCATTGTTAGCGCCTTGGTATATTGCACTCACTTATGCAGCTGTAGGCGCTTGGACTGACTTTGATCGTCCTAAAGCAATTATTGTTGCCGTATTACCTTGGGCATTAACACTTATCGTTTGGCCACTACTGATTATTGTGGCCTAGCAACTTCGTCGCTCGTCTTGTTACTTCAACCTAAACGATGCAAGTAGCGGATTATGATCAGAAGCATCAGTTCTTGGTGCTTCTGATTTAACTAACGTTAAATCACGATAATACAAATGATCAAGTGGCTTGCCTAAGATACGAATACGTTGATCATCTGCAAATGATACTTCTTTCAATCCTAATGAATGTGCAAACGACTTTAGCACCTTGATCCGCCCCTGACGCCAAGTATTAAAATCCCCAGCCAAAATGATTGGACCAACATGATTGGACAACACATCTTTTAAACTATTGAGCTGTGCTTTGTACTCATCAAGCCCTAATGCAAAGTTCACACCGTGCAAGTTCACAACAACCAGTGTTTGCCCATTAGAAAGCGAAAACTCTGATAACAATGCTGACTTTGGTAATCGTAACCAAGGCTCCATGGCTAGATAAGCGCACGTCTGCTTAGAGTCTACTCGAGATAAATTCATCACCCCTGCCGGCGTATCTAGGAAACGAAAAGCATTCGCCATCCGTACCATCCAGCTATTATCATCAAGGTATGATTTTAAATCAGTATTTAAGCTCGCTTCTTGCAGTAAAACTAAATCCGTTCCTGCTGAAAAAGACTCTAAAGCCTTACGCCAATTACTGCGTTGTTGTTTATAGATGTTCCAGACCGCTACCGTTAATTCACCATCAATATCCAATGGCGGCGCAATAACACTTTCCATACAACGATACGAGAGGTGTGGAGCAAAGACCTCATTAGTAACATCAGGTTGGGTTGATATATCAAAAGAAGCATTAAAAGCCCCAAGGCCTAACGCCCCTGCCACCACCCCGACACCAGCAACAAGCTTCGTTTTTGTATAACGTGCCATACTACCCCTTAAACAGAGTAAGTCAGCCTATTGGATATAAGCTGACTTATAAAAATGAATACTTAAACGTTTGAATATCTGTTTTAGAGAGGAATATTAATAATGTTCGCCATTATCATAATAAGCGGTTGCCGTTAATGCGGTAAAAATGACGGCAACATCCTGATCTTTATCATCCAGTACTTTACGTATAGAAGCGGTTATTACCGCTGCAACTTTATCTTGCGTTTCTTGTCCGCGCTCAAACCACAAAACTTCTACAAACGGGTAAGCATCAGATACTTCTCCGTCAAAGATAAAAGATGCCGGAATATGCTCTAGAGTAAAATCTTCGCGAGGACATGACATAAGTGGTTGAAGTTCATCAACAAGATCTGTTGATAATGTTTTCACTGCATCAAACTCTACAGCACGGAAACGAAGATGAGGCATGAACTCTCCTTGATTGATCAATGTTAGCAGCACTAGATTATCACTTAATCTTACCTAAGCTCGAGATTTTATTGTTAGCGATAGGTCAATCTCTTTGCTTATAAGCGTAATCATACCCCTCCTTTTTTGCTTTTACACCAAGCAATACAATATCAACAGCAGAATACATTGAAGAGTGAATACAATGATAATTTACATTCAATAAAAGAAATCAATAAAAGAAATCAATAAAAGAAATCAATAAAAGAGAGTTAAAAAGAACATAGCGGAGCTAATAATATCCAGACGTAAAAAAGCCCCGTCATTTCTGACGAGGCTTTCTTGAAGATGGCAGGGGTGGAGAGATTCGAACTCCCAACACGCGGATTTGGAATCCGCTGCTCTGCCAATTGGAGCTACACCCCTGTAGTTATTTTAAAGACTTAACTGTGTCTAAATAAAGTGGCGGAGCGGACGGGACTCGAACCCGCGACCCCCGGCGTGACAGGCCGGTATTCTAACCAACTGAACTACCGCTCCGACGAACATGGATGCTCTAATATCGCAAAGTCATGGATGGCTAAGAGCGATAACACCGCATGCGATATCCGTAGTTCAAAACGAATATCTTAACTTTTTGTCTTCACTTTTTGTAAAAGTGAAAACGAATTGGAAGCCTGGCGATGTCCTACTCTCACATGGGGAGACCCCACACTACCATCGGCGCTATTACGTTTCACTACTGAGTTCGGCATGGGATCAGGTGGGTCCATAACGCTATGGTCG